>WLPI01000003.1 GCA_009698845.1 Actinomycetota bacterium | reverse complement strand
CGCAAGCACTTGCTGCGCACCGCTTTGATGCAGCGCTAGATATCTTTAACCAGACGCGCGATCTCTTTGCAGACCACGCTATCGAATGTGTCTCGCATCTAGTTGCAGGTAACGGCCCTCGCTCTACAGCTCATGCTGCTCGATCGCTGATCTTTGCTCGCGATAACGATATTGATGCAGTAATCACTAATGCAGTGCGGATGCGAGATCGCGCCGATGGACCTGTTGCCGATGTCCTAGATTGCGCCCGTCAATTAGTTCCGCTGCATCCACGCAATGTAGAACGCCGTAACGCTGAGGCGTATTTAAAGAGTACAGATGAAATGGTTCTATTGGCCGCAGAGATTGCCCGAGCAGCAGGGGAGCGCACACCACGCGCACTTCTTAAAACAACTCGGCAGTGGGCAGAGCGTGCAGTCTTATCTCCGCAACGCGATATTGGCTTAGGTGCAATTCATTTACCAGAGGCACACATAGTTGGCGCCGATTCGGCAGCTGCTATGCGGACCCTGCTACGCACTCGTTCTGAAGCAGGTATCAACTGGCGCTATAACGATGGCACAACAATTGCGAAAGCGCGTGCACGCCTTGATGATGAACTCGCAACTGTTGCAACTCTTGGATACGAATCATATTTTCTTACCGTTGCAGATATCACCGATATGGCGCGAGCTGCAGATATCCGTGTAGCAGCGCGAGGCAGTGGTGCAGGTTCACTTATCTGTCACTTACTTGGAATTTCTGGTGTTGATCCGATGCAACATGGTTTGTTGATGGAGCGTTTTTGTTCACCGCTGCGCCGCGCACTTCCTGATATTGATATCGACGTCGAATCTGCACGTCGCCTTGAAATCTATGACATGGTCTTTAAACGCTATGGCCCACAAGATTGGAGCAAGCCTGGCGCAATCTCGCGGTGCGCAACTGTGGCAATGGTCGATACATATCGTGCACGTAATGCGATTCGCGATGCCGGGGCAGCCCTGGGAATGCCTGCAATGGAGATAGATCTCCTTGCAAAATCAATGCCACATATTCGTGCAGGAAATATCGATGCAGCGCTGAACTCGTTGCCAGAACTTAAGTCACTTAATACATCAGCGCCTCTTACTCGCGCCACGATTGCTCTTGCCGCGCGTCTTGATGGTCTGCCACGACATCTTGCAATGCATCCATGCGCGATGGTCTTATCTGATGCATCTTTTCTTGATCGCGCACCGATACAGATTAATGCTGGCGGTTTTCCTATGGTCGAATTTGATAAGGATGATGTCGAAGATATTGGTCTGCTGAAGCTCGACATATTAGGCGTGCGCATGCAATCCACAATTGCGCATGCAATCCACGAGATTAAAAGAATAGAAGAGAAAGAGATTGATATCGATGCGGTACCACTCGATGATGCAGATACGTATTCATTGATTCAATCAACGCGCACGCTAGGTATTTTTCAAGTAGAAAGTCCAGGACAACGCGAACTCGTAGGAAAACTTGAACCGCGAACCTTCAGCGATCTCATTATTGATATTTCACTCTTCAGGCCTGGGCCGGTAAAGAGCGACATGATTCGCCCATTTCTTAATGCGCGACATGGCTGGAACCCAGCGCAAATCATTCATCCAGATTTGTTACCGATTTTGTCTGAAACTGAAGGCGTTGTCGTCTTTCACGAACAAGTAATTTCAATTATCTCGGTGATGACAGGTATTTCTCTCGCTGCTGCCGATGAGAAACGACGGGCGCTGGGGGATAAGGCAGGCCAACAAGAAGTCTGCGATTGGTTCTTCCCTGCTGCAACAGAACGTGGGTATCACTTAAAAGTGGTTACCGAGATTTGGGATGTCCTGCGCGCCTTTGCATCATTTGGTTTCTGTAAAGCACATGCTGCAGCTTTTGCTTTACCCACTTATCAATCTGCATGGCTTAAGACTCATCACCCTGCAGCATTTATGGCGGGCGTGCTGACACATGATCCTGGCATGTATCCCAAACGATTAATGCTCGATGAAGTGCGTCAGATGGGAGTTGGTATAGCAGCACTTGATATCAATAAATCATCAGATGAATATCACGTCGAGCGAACACTTGATGGAGATGCAATTCGTATCGCATTTTCTACCGTGTCAGGGATATCCGAGAAAGAGATTGCATCAATTATTACTGGACAGCCATATATAGACCTTGCTGATTTCTATCGCAGATCAGGCGCCTCTGTCCCCGTTATCGAAAATCTTATTCTCACCAGTGCTTTCGATTCGATTCACAATAATCAGCGCGATCTCTTATTGCATTTTAGTGATTTACAGAAATCACCAGTTGCGCATTTGCCTGGCTCGCAACTTACCTTTGGTTTCGCACCCCCTGCACTTGAAAGCAGTGGGCTTGCACCCATGAACCCTGCAGAGAAAGTGCGCAGCGAAGTAGAGCGCCTTGGGATGGATGTAACCCAACATATGCTCAGCTTCTATGCCGAATTCCTTAATGCAATTGGGGCAGTTAAGTCATCAGATCTCCTTACTCTGCGCTCTGAGTCATCTGTACTTGTTGCTGGAATAAAAGTGGCACTACAAACGCCACCAGTACGATCTGGACGTCGCGTTATTTTTCTTACCCTCGATGATGGTTATGGATGTAGCGATTCAACATTTTTCCCTGATGCACAAGAGGACCACGCTTCAACTCTGTACTCGACATCCCTGCTTCTTGTACGCGGACAAACACGACGTACTGGAAAGCGCGGAATATCAATACGGGCTACTGCGGTATGGGACTTGCGCATTGCCTACGACAAGTGGCTGAAACAAAAGGGGGAAAGAGATAGTGTGGCGATATGAGTGAAGAGCAGAGCGAGTCTGTAATTCTTCATGTAGATATGGATGCGTTCTACGCATCCGTTGCAGAACTCGATAACCCACAATATAAAGGTAAGGCACTGGTAGTCGGGGCAGGAGTTCGAGGCGTAGTTCTCTCGGCGAACTATGAGGCTCGCAAATTTGGGATTCGCGCTGCAATGCCGGTGGGACGAGCAAAGCGAATGGCACCGCATGCAATCTTTATCGCGCCAGAGCATCACAGGTATTCAGAGATATCAGAGCGAGTTATGCAGATATTTCATTCATTTACACCGCTTGTAGAACCAATTTCACTCGACGAGGCATTCCTGGACGTCACAGGTTCGCAGAAACTATTTGGTGACGGCCGCGAGATTGCACAGAAGATCCGCACACAGGTTGAACAGCAAGAAGGCATCACGTGTTCTGTTGGAATCTCTCAATCCAAGTTCATCGCAAAACTGGCATCGCAACATTGCAAACCTAATGGAGTACTCGAGATTAAATCTGATCGCATTCTTGAATTCCTACATCCTCTGCCAGTGCGCGCAATATGGGGAGTAGGTCCAAAGACAGCAGAGTCACTTGATCGCCTTGGACTTCATACTGTTGCAGATATTGCTAACACTCCGCGCTCCACACTTGTAAGAGCACTTGGGGAAGCAACGGGAGAGTCACTCTATGAGCTTGCATGGGGGCGTGATTATCGTGATGTGATTCCTGATGAACCCGAAAAGAGTATTGGCAACGAAGAGACTTTTGCACGAGATATAGATAGCCCTGAAGAAATATTGACAGAGTTCTTGCGCATGACCGAGAAATCAACGGCTCGACTGCGCGAAAGAAATCTGTACGCAAAAACAATTAGCATCAAGATTAAATTTGCAGACTTCACATCGATTACTCGCTCAAAGACTGTGCCACTAGGAATCGATAGCACTCACGAGGTATACGAGATTGTGAAGGCTTTGTATCTCGCACTTCGCAATGAGGGTGCGCGCATTCGCTTAGTGGGCGTATCCCTGGGTAATCTGACTGAAGAGTCGCCCGTTCAGCTAGAACTTGGTGCGCGAGATAAGGGTTGGCGCGATGCCGACACCGCCATTGATAAGGCCAAGGCGCGCTTTGGCCGCGAAAGTGTGCGTCCAGGGCGCCTGATTCAGCCAGAAGAGGACTAGCCGGCGTATCAACTAGCGCAGGAAAAAGAAGTGTTCTACAGTGTGTTTATGGCCTTATCCGATCGCGAACGTCGCCTTTTAGACGAGATGGAAGCAGCACTTGCTACCGATGACCCACGTCTGGAATCACGTCTTGCCGGGTCAACGATCTCGGCTACAAAGCCGCGCCTATTGCTAGGTGGCGCCCTTGTAGCTCTTGGAATAGCTGTGATTTTCGCTGGCCTCATTGCCAAGAACACCCCGGTCGGCGTACTGGGCTTCCTCTTTGCACTCTCGGGCGTGCTCACACTGGCACGTTCAATCGGAGCTATTGCAGCGGGGGCAGGAAAGTCAGGAAATCGCTCTAAGGCATCGCGCACATCGTTTTCAGATCGCATGCAGGAGCGTTGGGATCGTCGAAACTTCGAATAAGTAAGTCAACCAAAGAGAGCCCTGGCCACTTGGTCGGGGCTTTTTTGCGTTGTGACGCCGATTTTGGAGGTGGGGCGCGAAGGGGCTATTGGGGGAGGGTTAGGGAAAAAATGGGCCAGAGTGGTGTAAAAAGGAGGAAAGTGGTGTAAAGTGGGGAATTGAGCGGGATTACACGCTCACCACCACTTGGGGAAGGGGTATCTGATGTTTCTCGGCACGCACGAACCCCGCCTTGATGAAAAAGGTCGCCTGATCCTTCCCGCGAAATTCCGCGAAGAGCTTTCACCAGGACTTGTCATTACTAAAGGACAAGAGAGATGCCTGTATGTATTTCCTGCAACTGAATTTGCAACGATCACTGAAACGTTGCGACAAGCACCTGTTACTGCAAAGAGCGCTCGCGATTACCAGCGCGTGATGTTTGCCGGTGCACACGATGAAATTCCTGATCGCCAAGGTCGCGTGACTATTCCACAAGGACTTCGCACATATGCAGGTCTTGAAAAAGAGTGCGTCGTTATTGGCGCAAATACTCGCGTTGAAATCTGGGATAGCGCTGCATGGAATGAATATCTCGCGGATCGCGAAAAAAGTTTTGCTGATGTTTCTGAAGAAGTTTTTCCGGGACTTTTTTAAGACATCAGCAAAAAACATTTAAAACTAAATAAGAAGTACAACTGAATCAGAAAGACAAAAACTACATAGAGCGCTCATCTGTGGCCACCGCCGACCTCTCCTTACCAGTTGGGCCGGCAGCGACGTCCCTTCCCCGACGTCGCTATCGAAATAGATCCGTCGGCCGGCGGTGACCAGAGATGAGCGCAGAAAACAAGCAACGAGTGAACAGGAAGTGGGGGAGATGATGCAACACATATCTGTAATGCGCGATCGATGTGTAGACCTGCTCGCTCCTGCAATTCTAGCGAGTGATAACCCAGTTGTTGTTGATGGAACTCTTGGACTTGGTGGGCACACAGAGGCACTGCTCGAACGATTTGAAAAGCTGACTGTAATTGGAATTGACCGTGATGAAATTGCTTTAGAGCGCGCAACTAAAAGACTTGCACGTTTTGGAGATCGGCTAAAGACATCACATTGTGTATTCGATGAAATTTCAACAGTAGTTGCTGACTTTGGATTTACACATTTAAACGGCGCGCTCTTTGATCTTGGTGTCTCTTCAATTCAGCTTGATGAATCTGATCGCGGATTTTCATACTCCCAAGATGCTCCACTTGATATGCGAATGGACCGCAGTCGTGGAATCACTGCCTCCGAAATACTTAACACGTACGAGCCCGGAAAACTTGTAAATATCTTGCGCACATACGGCGAAGAGAAATTTGCCACTCGAATCGTTGAAAACATTGTCAAAGCTCGCGCAAAGGCGCCACTGAATTCAACGACCGAGCTCGCAACACTTGTTAAGGAGAGCATTCCGGCAGCTACTCGACGTACCGGCGGCAATCCCGCAAAGCGCACTTTCCAAGCGCTACGCATAGAAGCAAATGATGAACTTGGTGCAATTTCACGAGCACTTCCTGAAGCGCTGAAACTACTCATGGTCGGTGGCCGTCTAGTAGTCATGTCATTCCAATCGCTTGAAGATCGCATCGTAAAAGAGATTTTTACTGAAGCTTCTACATCAAAGAGTCCACGAAATCTTCCTGTTGAACTACCGGAGTATGCAGCGAAGTTCTCTCTCGTTTTTCGATCAAGTGAGACTCCGTCTGATGAAGAGCTAGCTAATAACCCACGTTCTGCATCTGTGCGACTTCGTGCGATAGAGAGGGTGGCTGCCTAATGTCACTCGCAACTGCTCGAATTCAATCTTCGCTTCGAATTCCTGGTCGAAATCGCAAACCAGTAGGAGAGCGCACCGCAGAAATCATTTTGGGCCTATTTCCAGATATGACAAGTGGAGCGCGTGCAACACATAAGTACTTCGCAAAGTTTCTGACGGTGGTTAGTCTCGCCGGATTCCTTGCTCTACTTGGCGTTAACACTCTTCTTGCACAAGACGCCTTTACGCTTTCAGAATTGAAGTTAGAGGCAAAGCACGTGGCAGATCAACGTGATGCGATTAATCGCTCTATTGATTCTTATGCTGCTCCAGAAAATCTTGCAAAAGCAGCCGCAGGACTTGGTATGCGCCCTTCGGAGACTCCCGTGTTTCTTGACCTCAGCGGGGCTGCAGGAGTCGAGGTAAAACGTGGGTAATCTACTTTTATCTAAATCACGCATTGCGATTCTCTTCACCGTGATTCTGGGAATTCTAACAATTTTCGCTTGCCAATTGATTCGAGTTCAGATAATTCAAGCAAGTGAGTACCAACTTAAAGCTAGTAATGAGATGCAGTCCACGCGTGTTATTCAGGCACCTCGTGGAGAGATTACTGACGTTAATGGAATTGCATTTGCACGCAGCGTTTCTGCTATCAACATAGTTGTTGATCAAACTCAAATTACTGATCCAGCTCGAGTAGCTGCATTTGTAGCTCCGATTCTTGGTTTGTCCGAAACTGATATTCAAACCAGCATCACTGGCACGCGGAAGTATGCGATAGTCATGAGAAATGCCCGACCTGCAATGTGGGACCAGCTCACAAAAGCTCTCAACGACTACAACAAAGTCCTCGAGAACAAGGATCTCGGAGAGCGAATCATTGGCTTTTTCCCAGAGAGAGTATTCATCCGCGAATATCCGTCAGGAGAATTGATTTCATCCTTGATTGGTTTTGTTAGATCTGATGGAGTGGGCGCATCTGGCATTGAATCAGGATTGAATTCAACACTCACTGGAACTGAAGGTAGATATTCATATGCAAGAGGCAATGGCGCTGAAATACCTGGATCCCAACAGGAACTCGTTGCCGCTAAGGCTGGAACAAATATACGCCTCACAATAAACAGAGACGTCCAGTGGGTTGCAGCAGAAGCGATTGCATCGGCTGTTAAGAGTTCGGCTGCATCGAGTGGCACAGTCATAGTCATGGATCCAAAGACTGGAGCGATAGTTGCCCATGCAACTGCGCCGACATTTAATCCAAACAATACAAAAAAGGTTGCACTTTCATTGATGCGTAACCCATCTGTTCAGGATGTCTACGAACCAGGATCAACTGGAAAAGTAATGACCATGGCAGCCGCACTTGAAGAGAAAACCATTACTCCAACAACAGTGTTTTCGGTTCCTTACTCATTAACTCGCGGAGGATCAAAATTTCATGATCACGATAAACATCCAATTCAGTATTTAACAAGCACTGGAATTTTGGCTGTTTCAAGCAACACTGGCACAATCAAAGTGGGCGAGACCTTAAGCCATGACACTTTGCATGACTACTTAACGAAATTTGGGATCGGGATAAAAACTGGATCAGGACTTCCAGGAGAGTCTGCAGGGATTTTGCGTCCAGTTTCTGATTGGTCAGGCACAACCGCGCCAACAGTTGCATTCGGCCAGGGTTATTCTGTGACGACTATGCAGGCCACAAGTGTGTTTGCAACAATTGCAAACAACGGTCTTCGTGTTTCTCCTACAGTAATTGCTGGAACTAGTGATGCATCTGGTCATTTCACGCCAGCTGGAAATAGAACCACGACTCGTGTCATTAGTGAAGACACCGCCATAAAGATGCGTTTGATGATGGAAAACGTTGTATCAGCACACGGAACGGCGCCTAGTGCGGCAATCCCTGGATACAGAGTTGCTGGGAAAACTGGAACTGCAATGCGTTATGACTCTCGTACAAAAAAGTACAGCGGTTACACAGCTTCCTTTATCGGATTCGCACCAGCAGATTCTCCTCGATATGTCATCAGCGTTACTCTTCAAGAACCAAAGAATGGTTACTACGGAGGAGCTCTTGGTGGGCCAGTCTTTAAGAAAGTAATGACATTTGTTTTACAGTCCGAAAATGTTGCTCCAACAGGAACAACTGTTCTCCCTGTTGCGCTCAACAAAGCCGAACTGAAGGCGCACCAAGCAACTCAGATTGCGAATAAGAAAGAATGATTCGCCCGCTTACAACGTATTCCCTCGCACTCTCTGAGGTGGTAAACCTTGTAGGCGCAGAGTTTCTCAATTCCTCAGATGCGACTTTTACTGGCGTCGCACTGCGGGATATAGACGTTGAAGCAGGCGATCTCTTTGTTGCAGTTTCGGGCGCGAACGTTCATGGAGCAAGTTTCTTTGAAAGTGCGAGAAGTCGAGGTGCAGTTGCAGTGCTCACCGATGCCACTGGTGCAGAGTTTGTAAAAGAGTTTCCAACTCTCATCGTTAAGGATGTGCGCACTGCGGCAGCAATCGTTTCAGCATCACTCTATAAGAATCCAACTCGTGATCTATCCTCCATCGGCATCACTGGAACAAATGGGAAAACCACGGTTACGATGCTACTTAATCAAATCTTTACAGCAGCGCACCGGGATAATGGGCTTATCGGGACAGTTGAAACGCGTATTGGTTCGGACGTTATTGAGAGTTCTAGAACGACGCCTGAAGCACCTGAATTGCAGTCACTTGCAGCGGTAATGCGAGAAAGACATATGCGACACCTTGTCATGGAGGTTTCAAGCCATGCAATTGCACTCAAGAGAGTCAAAGGCTCGCATTTTGCAATGGTTGGCTTTACCAATCTGAGTCAAGACCATCTAGATTTCCACGGAGATATGGAAAGTTACTTCAGAGAAAAAGCCAAACTATTTACCAACGAATATGCTGATCGGGCTTTTATCAACATTGATTCAGAGTACGGTGCTCGACTTGCAAAAGAATGCGAAATCCCCTTCGCGTCTATCTCGCATTCAAATTCACAAGCAGAATGGCACTTCACTGAGGTGCATGCGACTTCAAAAGGTTATGAGTTCAAGATGCTTGGAACTGGTGGAATCTTAATTGAGAGTAGGACTTACCTAGTAGGTTCATACAATCTCGATAATCTTCTTTTGGCGGTTGCAATCGCACATGAATCGGGAGTAGATCCCATCGAAATGGCAATGATTATTCCCGCCCTTGTGGGCGCACCAGGCCGACTTGATCCAGTCAATATCGGTCAAGATTTTGCAGCGCTCGTTGATTATGCACATTCACCAGATGCTGTCAGCAATGTTTTGAAAGCTGCTCGCGAATTCACAGCGGGCAGAGTGATTGCAGTTCTGGGCTGTGGTGGAAACCGCGATTCGAGCAAGCGCCCACTTATGGGCAAAGCACTTATCGATGGTAGCGATATCGCGATTTTTACTAGCGATAACCCTCGCAGTGAGAAGCCAGCAGATATTCTTAAGGCAATGACTTCTGGGCTAAACGTAACATCACCAAGTCTTGTCATCGAAGACCGAGCACGCGCCATAGAACATGCTGTAAACCTTGCATTGCCAACAGATACAGTGCTGATACTCGGTAAAGGTCACGAGAATGGACAGGAAATTGATGGCGTCGTCACCGCTTTTGATGACAGGTTGCACTTAGCGCAAGCGATTGAGAAGAAGAAATGATATCTCTACGCGCATCCGAGATTGCAAAAGTTGTCGAAGGAAAACTTTTTGGAGACGATGTCACGGTTACCTCAGCACCAGTTCTTAACTCTTCATTGGCTACTGCAGGCTCTATTTTTCTTGCGCTGGAAGGCGCAAATACAGATGGCCACAATTTCGCAGAAGAGGCGCTAAATAACGGAGCAGTCTTAGTTATCTGCAGCAAACCAGTGAATGGAAATCATATTCTGGTGACGGATGTGACTGTTGCTCTTGGGAAGCTTGCTCACTATGTAAGAAGTTCACTGAAGGACTTAAAAGTCATTGGGATTACGGGTTCACAAGGTAAGACAACGACAAAAGAGCTACTGAATTCGGTTCTATCTCAAGTAGGACCCACAGTCAGTCCAAGTGGGAATTACAACAATGATCTTGGTGCCCCATTATCGCTCTTGCAATGTACGGCTGAGACTAAGTTTTGTATCGTCGAGATGGGTGCACGTCATCTTGGTGATATTGCACGTTTAGCATTAATAGCGCGTCCAGATATAGGTGTAGTTCTTAAAGTTGGTTCTGCTCATTTAGGCGAGTTTGGTTCGATAGAAAAGATTGCTCAAACTAAGTCAGAACTCATTTCATCACTTCAAGACAACGCAGTAGCAATCTTAGGGAATTACGACAAATACACACCGGCGATGGCCTCACTGCACAAAGGTAAAAAAGTTATTTTTGGAGAGAGTTCTGATTGCGATGTAAGAGCGACTGACATTGAATTCAGAGAAGGTCGTGCTCATTTTGATCTCGTGACTCCTGAAGGGCGAAGTGCAGTCGGACTACGCATCGTCGGACTTCACCAAGTTGCCAATGCACTAGCCGTTGCAGCAGTTGCAACTGAACTTGGATTAACTCTCGATCAAATTGCAGGCGGTTTGTCGACGGCCGAAACCCGGGCTAAATGGCGCATGGAGATCATCGAATTACCTCAACTGCTTTTGATTAATGATGCCTATAACGCCAGCCCCGAAGCCACTGCAGCGGCACTTTCTACATTGTCATTATTTGCCCAAGAGCGTGGCGGGCAATCGTGGGCTTACTTAGGAAAGATGCATGAACTCGGCGAGTCATCCCAATCTGACCATGCCGCAATTGGCACCCTTGCCTCAGAGCTTGGAATCGATCATCTAGTTTGTGTGGGCGCACCCGAATATGCACTGCATCTGCCAGAAAATGGGTCGAGCATGGTTCATGTGTGTGATGACAAAGAGCAAGCGCTTGTCATCGCGCAAAGCATGAACCCAGGAGATGTTGTACTTGTTAAAGCATCCAGATCAGAGAAATTAGAAGTGTTAGCCGAAGCGATATCAGCACAATGGAGTGAAAGGGAGGACGAAGCGTGAAACTTATTTTGATTGCTGGAGCACTCGCCCTTTTCTTTTCCCTTTTCGGAACACCTGCTCTCATCAAGGCGTTAGCTCGTAGAGGCTATGGCCAGATAATTCGAGATGATGGTCCATCTAGCCATCACACAAAACGCGGTACACCCACAATGGGCGGCATCATCATCATCTTTGCTGCACTCGTTGCATATCTTCTTGCTCACCTAGTCATGAGAAGTCCTATTTCAGTTTCTGCAATTTTGATTTTTGGACTTGTAATCGCTCTTGGGTTGGTTGGATTCATTGATGATTACATGAAAGTCTCTCGCCAAAATTCTGCAGGGATTTCAGGAAAACAAAAAATTTTTGGTCAAGTTGTTTTCGCGGCAACTTTTGGGTACCTCGGAACACATTTTCCTGACAAAGACGGTCTCACACCAATCTCGCTTCAACTTTCAACAGTACGAGATACCAGCATCACGCTTGGGGTAGTACTGGTAGTTATTTGGGTTGCTTTCATGGTGACTGCAACTAGCAACGGGGTCAATCTGACCGATGGTCTTGACGGATTAGCAACCGGAGCCTCTGTAATGACCTTCCTAGCTTTTGTGCTTATTGGAGTTTGGGAATTTGGACAAAGTTGTGCGGTTGTTGCAACAGATAATTGTTACAACGTTCGTGACCCTCTTGATCTTGCTGTAGTTGCTGCAGCATTTGCGGGCGCATGTACAGGATTCTTATGGTGGAATGCTTCACCTGCAAAAATATTTATGGGCGATACAGGCTCGCTAGCACTTGGTGGAGCACTGGCAGGGCTGGCCACTTCATTACGAGTGGAGTTACTCCTTATTCCGCTAGGTGGCATTTTCGTAATTATTACTCTTTCGGTGGCACTACAAGTGCTTTATTTCAAGGCAACGGGTGGAAAGCGACTATTTAAAATGGCTCCACTTCAGCACCACTTTGAATTAATGGGCTGGGGAGAAGTCACCATTGTGCTGAGATTCTGGATTATTGCTGGACTGAGCGTTGCACTTGGCCTAGGACTCTTCTACACAGAGTGGGTTGCTGGATAACTTCTAGGAAATCTATGGCCCAAAATTTATATAGCGACCTCAGTGAAAAACGAATCCTTATTGCCGGAGCAGGTGTAACAGGAATTGCAGCTGCACACGCTCTCACTAAACGTGGGTCAGTTGTTACATTCACGGATGAAAAAATCCTGGCCACAGAGGCCTATGAAGTTCTTGCACCAAGTTCTGTAGATTTCTCACAATTTGATTTATTCCTTGTCTCGCCCGGCTGGCAGGAAGACCATCAGCTCGTTATTGCAGCACGCGCGGCAAGCATTCCTATAATTAATGAGATTGATCTTGCTTGGAGTTTGAAAAAACCATCACAAAAGTGGCTCGGCCTTACAGGAACTAACGGAAAGACATCTACTGTAGAACTCACTGCGCACATGGTTCGCTCAGGCGGTTTCTCGGCTCTGGCCTGTGGCAATGTTGGTACAACCGTCATTGAGGCAGTAGAAGCTACAGAGAATTACGAATATCTCATCCTCGAGCTTTCATCGTTTCAGTTGCATTGGCTAGAAGATGCACATTTCGTATCCATTGCCATTCTAAATATCGCTCATGATCATATAGATTGGCACGGAAGTTTTGATGCGTATGCTGAAGCCAAGATTTCTCTTCTGGATAAGAGCAACACAGGAATTCTTAATGCAAATGATGGCGAGATTGTTACTCGTACCCAGCACTGGCTTGGGAGAAAAGTATTTTTCTCACTCGAGACTCCAGGCCCAGGAGAACTCGGAATAGTCGAGGAACTTCTAGTTGATCGCGCCTTTGTTGCCAACCCAGAAGAGGCTGCGATGATTTCAGAACTTACTGAAGTCACTCCAGTTGCCCCACACAATGTCTCGAACGCACTCGCTGCTGCAGGCCTTGCACGAACAATTGGTGTATCTCACGAAAGTATTAGGGATGCGATTAAGAGTTTTACTCCAGGAAAACATCGAATTGAGCGCGTACTAGAGAAAGACTCCATCACGTGGGTCAATGATTCAAAGGCAACAAACCCACATGCAGCTGCGGCGTCAATTATGTCTGCGTTGTCAGTCATTTGGATTGCCGGCGGGCTCGCAAAAGGTGCACCTATGGATGAATTAGTAGAGCGAGTGAAATCTCGTGTGCGGGTAGCAATTCTTATCGGCCAAGATCGCGATTTGATCGCACGTGAATTACAAGCACGAGCACCTCGTGTTGAAATCATTGCAATTCAGACGCCTGCCGAGTACACGCGTGGCGGTGAAGATAATTCGCTAATGGAGACGGTTGTCAAGCAAGCACGCGAAAAGGCAGTTGCAGGAGATACCGTTATTTTGGCACCAGCATGCGCTTCGATGGATCAGTTTATTTCTTACGCAGATCGCGGAGATAGATTCACTCGGGCAGTGAAGAAAGTAATCAACAATGAAGCATAAATCCCCGCAGACAATCCTCACCAAGCCTGTAAATCATCTATACATGCTCCTTGCAACGGCAGGCGCCTTGAGTTTTCTTGGACTAATTATGGTGTTCTCTGCATCTTCAATTCACGCCATCGATACTCGCGGCTCAGCACTTTCAATTGTAATCAGACAGTTCCTTTTCTTAGTAGCCTCTATCCCGATTGCAATCTATCTCTCTAAACTTTCTACTAAGAATTGGGAGAGAATCGGAAAGTACGGTTTCATTGTTTCCATCATAATTCTTGGAATTCTTCTCATCCCAGGCGTTGGAAAAACGGTTCATGGAAATACTAACTGGATCAATTTACGCTTCTTTGATGTCCAGCCAAGTGAGTTCGCAAAATTCTTTATGATTATCTGGGCAAGTTTCCAACTCTCGCGTCGAGAGTTAAAAGGAAGATTCAACACAAATGTACTTAAGCTGATCACGCCAGCATTCATAGTGGTTCTCATCCTCGTCATGATGGGCAATGACCTAGGTACTGCGTCTGTGATTGCAATGATTCTTGCAGGACTACTGTTTGTCTCTGGAATAAAAATGAAAATTCTTGGAAGCATCACTGCGATAGGTGCAGTTGTCTTTGCTGTGTTAATTCTAACTTCCGGATATCGATCAAAGCGTTTTCTAGTATTTCTCAATCCATTTGCACCGGAAGATTACAAAGATCTCGGGTGGCAGCCAGCACATAGTTTGCTGGGTCTTGCTAGCGGCGGACTCTTCGGTGTAGGACTTGGTGGCAGTAGGCAAAAATGGGGAAATCTTCCCGAAGCACATACGGACTTCATCTTCTCCGTTATCGGTGAAGAGTTGGGATTAGTTGGAACTTTGGCAGTGCTTATCCTTATTGGGATTTTGGTGTATTCCATATTTAGAATTGCATTGCGCGCACAGGATCCTATGAGTAGATATGCAGCTTCTGGAATTGGTATTTGGATCGCGGTTCAATCATTTCTTAACATCGGTTCTGCAACCAGCATGCTTCCTGTTGTGGGTGTGACGTTGCCTCTGGTTTCCTATGGGGGATCAGCACTCCTTGCAACGCTTTGTGCACTTGGATTTGTCGTAGGAGTCGCACTACGAGATCCAGAAGTGAGAACTGAGCTAATTAAGAAAAGACAAAGATGAGAAAAGTATTCTTTGCAGGAGGCGGAACTGCCGGACATGTAGAGCCTGCTCTTGCGGTTGCTCGCGAATGGCGATCAAGAAACCCAGAGGATCGAATCTTGTTTTTCGCAACCTCTTCAGGTTTAGAGAATCGCTTGGTTCCTGAGGCAGGTTTCCAATTATGCCAAATAACCAAAGTTCGTATTTCTCGTGCGCTCTCTCCTTCACTCTTACTTACTCCTTTCACACTTATTCGTTCTGTTGTTCAATGTTCTAAAGCTCTTGCTGGCGCCGAGCTCCTCGTGGGTTTCGGGGGATATGTTTCAGGTCCGGCATACATCGCAGCAGCGTTGCGCAGAATTCCGATCGTGATTCACGAAGCAAATGCGCGCCCTGGAATCGCAAATAGACTTGGAGCACTTTTCACGAATTATTTGGCAACTACATATCCAATTTCAACCGGACAACTCTCGCGAGCACTTATTACAGGATTGCCCCTGAAGGAGAACATCGTTAAGGCTCATCAAGCCAGCGAATTTAACTGGAACAAAGCGCGCAAAAGTGCCAAGAGTTCACTTGGATTCAGCGACGAACTCCCACTGCTATTCGTTTTTGGTGGCTCTCAAGGTTCTTTGGCAATCAATTCAGTTATCGAGCAGAGTAAATTGAATTTGAAATCACAAGAGATTCAAATTCTGCATTCTGTAGGGGCAAAGAACTCATTGCCAGAATCAGATTCGCATTACAAATCCTCGCATTACATTTCAGATATGGCTACTGCATACATCGCAGCAGATCTGATTATCTCTAGAAGTGGTGCGGTCTCTTGCGCCGAGATTAATACATTAGGCAGGTATGCCCTGTTTATTCCCTTGCCAGTAGGTAATGGAGAGCAAGAACTCAATGCGAATTCCCTAGTTGAACAAGGTCGCGCCGAAGTAATTTCTCAATCCGATTTCACTGCGCAGTGGCTTGAACAGAATGTTCAAAGACTTTTGGAAGCAAGTCGGAAATCGCCAATCGATGGTTCAGAGCAAGACATCATTGCTGCATCTAAGATTGCCTCACTCATGGAGTTTGCTTTATCTGGAGGTAAGTAGGTGCAATCACTAGCTGGGAAAAAGATTCACTTTATTGGAATCGGCGGCTCTGGCATGAGTGGTCTGGCAAGAATTGCCCTCTCAGATGGAATCTCTGTTAGCGGATCCGATGCAAAGGAATCTAGCGTTCTCTCAGCACTTAAAACTCTAGGCGCAACTGTTTACTCTCATCATGCTGCCGAAAATGTCGCAGATGCTGATGTGATTATTTATTCGACTGCAATAGCAGCCAGTAACCCTGAAATGACCTATGCAGTAGAGCGGTCTATCCCTATTCTCACTCGCGCACAAGCGCTAGCTCTGCTTATGTATGGCTCAAAAAGTATTGCAGTCGCAGGTACTCATGGGAAAACTACGACATCTTCAATGCTGACTGTCGCACTTCAAGCGTGTGGCACGGATCCATCATTTGCTATCGGTGGGACCCTGATGGCTTCCGGATCAAACGCTCACAGAGGCACCGGAGAATTCTTTGTTGCAGAAGCAGATGAATCCGATGGGTCATTTATTGAATACAAACCTATGGCTGCAATAGTTACCAACGTTGAACATGATCACGTGGATTTCTTTCATACTCCAGAAGATGTTACGGCGGTTTTCAAGAAATTTGTTTCTACGATTTCGCCTCAAGGATTTATGGTTTATTGCGCAGATGATTCGGGTTCACGCCAATTGGGCGAGAGAAATAAGCACTGCAAGTCTGTCTCGTACGGCAAGAGCGAAAACTCTGATTTGAGAATAGATCAGATTAATCTGTTACCTATGGGATCCTCTGCTCGGGTTCTATGGCACGGGCGTTCTGTAGGGACTTTAGAGCTAGAGGTCCCAGGTGAGCACAATCTCCTCAATGCTGCGGCTTGTTTAGCCATGGGCCTAACCCTCGAGTTACCTATTCATCAATTGCTAGAAGGTCTGCATAGTTTTAGAGGTGCAGGTCGTCGCTTTGAATTAAAGGCAACAGAACATGGGATTCGGATCATTGATGATTACGGTCATCACCCAACAGAGATTAAGGTAACTCTGGAGGCAGCTCGCAGATACGCAGGAGAAGGACGCGTATTGGTAGTTTTCCAACCGCATCGCTATTCGCGCACTCAAGCTTTTCTCGATGATTTCTCCACAACACTCGATGTTGCAGATGATGTAACACTTCTCGAAATCTATGCAGCGAGCGAGAAACCAATTCCAGGAGTTTCTTCACTGCTCATTGCAGAGAAAATGAAGCACGGCCACTTTGTTCCAAATTTCGTGCAGGCATCAGAGCGCATCATTGATATGGCTAAACCGGGAGATGTGATTATCACCCTGGGTGCCGGAGATGTTAATTCTTTAGCTCCAATAATTGCCGAAGGGTTAGCGAAGCGCTTTGCCTAGACCAAAGAGATTTTCAGTAATCACATTAGCTCTTGTGTTAGTTTTCTCAAGCTGTGTTTATCTCTTTGCGTGGTCTCCGGTATTCACAGTCAAGAGAATTGAGATAACCGGCGCACCGACAGCAGAATCAAAAGTTTTGATTACTCGAGCATCTGAAATCACTATCGGGGAAAAAATGGCTCGAATTGAACCTCGCTCTGTTGAGCAGCGCTTGAAGTCTTTTGCCTGGGTAAAGCAGGTCAATATCTCTCGCAATTGGATTGATGGTCATGTCCACGTGGATGTAGTGCCAAGAACTCCTAAAGCTTTCTTCAATGGCAAGACCTTGGATCTTTCAGGGACAGTCTTCGAACTACCTGGATTTAAAGGTACAGAGTTGCCAATGGTTATTGCATCGAACCCAGTTGATGGTGTTCAGGCGATTGCCCTCTTTACATCCCTACCTCGGAGCTTTAGCCTCAAAATCACTTCCCTCACTGCTCGTCCCGATACTAATTTCACAATGAAAGTTCGTCATGAGAATCGATTATTAAATGTTAAATGGGGTCCGAGTGAAGCCAATGACCTTAAAATTCAAGTATTTAATGCACTTATGAAAGAGAAAGAAAACAAGAGAGTGCGAACAATTGACTTGTCGGCGCCACATGCACCGATCGTTAAATAGCTGCTGAATAATCAAAATTCTATAAAGGTGTGGTTGAGAAAATAGTTCGTGGCGGTCTTTGATTACACCCTCTTAACGCCATACCTTCAGGCCACAATAAATGGAAGAAATGTAATTCTCAAGTTGAGGTTTACAGTTCTTAAGGGGGACTCACGTGGCTGCACCACAGAACTACTTAGCTGTCATCAAGGTTGTCGGTATTGGCGGCGGCGGAGTAAATGCAATTAACCGAATGATTGATGTCGGTTTAAAAGGCGTTGAGTTCATTGCAATTAATACAGATGCACAACATTTATTAATGAGTGATGCAGATGTAAAACTTGATATTGGTCGCGCATCCACAAAAGGTTTAGGCGCAGGTGCTGCACCTGAAAAAGGTCGGCAAGCTGCAATTGATCACACTGAAGAAATTGAAGAAATTCTTCGTGGTGCAGATATGGTTTTTGTTACAGCAGGCGAAGGTGGCGGAACAGGAACTGGTGGAGCGCCAATCGTTGCAAAGATTGCACGCGATCTCGGTGCGCTCACAATTGGTGTAGTTACGAAACCATTTTCTTTTGAAGGAAAGATTCGTACTCGCCAGGCAGATGAAGGAATTGAACTTCTTCGCGAACAAGTAGACACTCTTATCGTTATTCCAAATGATCGACTTCTTGCAATCTCTGATCGCGCCATTACTGCAGTCGACGCATTTAAGAGTGCAGATCAGGTGCTCCTTTCAGGTGTTCAAGGCATCACAGAAATCATTACTCAACCAGGACTCATCAACCTTGACTTTGCAGATGTAAAGACCGTTATGACGGATGCTGGTTCAGCACTTATGGGAATCGGTTCTGCTCGCGGTGAAAATCGTGCAACCCGCGCTGCTGAATTAGCAATCTCAAGTCCACTTCTTGAGGCATCAATCGATGGAGCTATGGGAGTCCTTCTCTCCGTTGCGGGCGGATCTGATCTCGGCCTCTTTGAAATTAATGAAGCGTGTGAACTTGTACAAAGTGCTGCGCATCCAGAGGCTCGAATTATTTTTGGAACCACAATTGACGACGCACTAGGCGACGAAGTTCGAATCACTGTTATTGCTGCTGGCTTTGCTGGCGGGGAGCCAAAGAAAGTCCAGATGCCAGTAATTAATGCATCCACTCTCAGTGGAAATGCCGATCCAATCCCTTCCAACGATCCGCTCTCGGTAGCACTCGATTTGGATTCATCTACTCCACGTAAACGCGTGACATTTGAAGAGTTGGTTTCTGAGGATGAAATTGATGTCCCTGACTTCATGAAGTAGTTCTTCGTGAACTATCGCTTTACCAATCGCACCGGAGGCTTAAGCACCGGTGCTTTTGCATCTCTCAACCTTGGCACCCATGTCGGAGATGATCTTGATGATGTTATGCGCAATCGTTCTCTAGTGGCAGAGTCCACTGGCGATATCCAGTTTATGAATCAAATCCACGGCAATCGAGTGGCCATTATTGAACAAGTAACTCAACCAGATCCAACTTCAGATGCACTAGTGACTGGTATTCGCGGAATTTCTTTGGCAGTTCAAGTTGCAGATTGCATTCCACTTTTACTTTCATCGGTTGAGGCAGTAGCTGCAGTACACGTTGGCCGAAAAGGGTTAATGAATGAGGTTGCGCTAAAGACAATAGATGTCATGCACGAGATGGGGGCTGGTGAGATCACGGCAATTATCGGACCAGCAATTTGCGGTACATGCTATGAAGTCTCAGAAGATATCTATCAAGAAGTAATTGCCATGCACCCCTTCGCTCAGTCAAAAACCGCGAAAGGCTCCCTAGCACTTGATTTGCCTCGAGCACTTGTTGAACAAATCTCTGGGTGCGTGTTAACCGTGCTCAATGAGTCACAATGCACAGTTGAGAATCAGGATTTGTATTCCTATCGGCGCGATGGAGTTACTGGAAGACAGGCAGGAATAATCACCTTATGAGCCGTCGAGAAGAGCTAGAAGAAAACTTGCATGCTGTACAAAAAAGAATCACGCGTCCGGATGTGACCCTGATAGTGGTTACCAAGACGTATCCAGTCACCGATGTGCAGATTCTGAAAGAGTTAGGGATAGAAAATTTTGGCGAGAATCGAAGTGAAGAGGGTTCGGAAAAATCAGCAATCGTGCCTGCGCAGTGGCACTATCAAGGAGAAATCCAAAGTCGAAAGCTCCGTGATATATCCCAATGGGCAGATGTGATTCATTCACTTGATGAACTTAGCCATGCAAAGAAGTTATCTAACGTCCTCACTGAAGATATAGATGTATTTCTACAACTCTCGCTGGATGGAGATCCCGAACGCGGGGGAGTATCTAGAGAAAACCTCTCAAAACTTGCTCAAGAAATATCTGAGTGTGGCAAAATCAACATCCTCGGACTCATGTGTGTCCTTCCTCTCGGAAGAGATCCCAGAGAAGGCTTCACAGAAGTGGCAGAGATTCATCAGAACTTCCAAAGGGAATTTCCTGGGGCTAGAAAACTGTCAGCGGGCATGTCCGGAGATTTCGAAATAGCAATTGATTGCGGTGCGACACACATACGAGTTGGTAGCCAAATCCTCGGTCCTCGAAGCGCTCACAGGTAACCTAATCTCATGTCAGCACTCAATAAAATGATGGGCTTCCTGGGCCTCGTCGATACAGATGAAGTGACCTCAGTTTCAGAAGTTCCTTCGCGCCAAGCTGCTTCGCGTCCACAGCGCGATCGCACAGGTGTGACAGTTCTAGGGACGCATCCAAACACTCTCACTGCGACTCAACCTGCAATGCTTGAAGAACCAGCTTCGTCTTACAACATCATCACTTTGCAACCACGTTCATATTCAGAGGCTCGCAAAGTTGGAGAGTACTACCGCGAAGGAAATCCAGTCATCATTAATCTCGATGATATGGAAGAAGGCGAACGTAAGCGACTCGTTGACTTTTCAAGTGGATTAGTTTTTGGTCTTCATGGTCGAATTGAACGAATTAGCCTCAAGGTCTTCCTACTCTCACCTGCAAATGTAAGTGTCAGCAATGAAGATAAAACTGCGGCCCAAGCGACATTCTTTAACCAAAGCTGAATTAACTCTTCGTGCTGACATCACTCATTCTCCAGATACTTGGGCTGTATAAGTTAGCTCTGTTCGCGCGCATCATTATTGACTATGTTCGGATGTTCGCAAAGAACTGGCGTCCCAACTCAATTCTCTTAGCATTTTTTGAGTTCATCTATTCAATTACTGATCCACCAATGAAATTTGTACAGCGTTTTGTCCCACCTCTGCGATTAGGTGGAGTAGCGCTAGATCTCTCATTCATCGTGCTGTTGATTGCAATCAATCTACTGCAAGGCGCAATTCGAGTTCTGCTCTAAGCTTTCGCTAGAGAGATATTTACCCCAAGTTCACTTTCGATTTTTTCTACAGTTTTGTCTTCTGTCATCGAAAGAGCAAGAACTTCATCGGAAATATGAGCGATATTCGCATTAATTGTTGCGACTAATTCGGCAGGTGCACTCCAACGAATATGAATCCGATCTGAAATATCAAACCCGTCAGACTTGCGACGTTCCTGGATAAGTCGAATTACTTCTCGGATTTGCCCGGATGCAATGAGTTCTGGCGTGAGCGCTAAATCAAGTGCCACGCTTTCGCCATCGTGACTTGAAACCATCCAGCCGCTCTTTGGTACTTCAGTGATAACCAAATCGTCAAGGGCAATCTGGTACTCGCCGACTGTTGTCGAACCACTTTGGCGCAGGGTTCGCACTAGCTCTGTCGCATCAGTTGCTGAGATTAACTTGGCAACATCTTGCACTGCCTTGCCATATTTTGCACCGAGTGATTTGAAGTTCGCCTTTACTGAAACATCAACGAGATCTCCATCTGCATCAGCAATATCTTGCAAGTCAATCACATTGAGTTCATCTGAAATCTGCTCCTTCATATCGGCAGGTAGCTGTGACCACCCCTGTGCAGAGATGAGAGCCCTCTGAAGTGGTTGGCGAATCTTGATTCCTGATTCAGCTCGGGCTGCGCGACCAAGTTCCACAACACGACGAGTCATTGCAACATGAGCGTTAAGAGAGATATCAACCAACGAAGATTGCGAAATAGGAAAGTCAGTCAAGTGGACAGACTCTGCAGCCTTTGGGTCGGCAACCTTTACTAATTCTTGCCACGTGTGTTCTGCGATAAATGGAACCATGGGCGCTAGTAACTGTGTCAGAGTTACAAGACATTCATGAAGCGTTGCTAGTGCGGCGACATCGCCTTCCCAGAACCTGCGTCGCGAGCGACGTACGTACCAATTTGAAAGATCGTCAATAAATCGTGCAAGTACTTTCCCTGCACTTTGAGAATCGAAGGCTGAATATGCCTGATCAACTTCAGAGATAAGAGCATTGAGCTCACTGATAATCCATCGATCCATCAATGGTCGATCTTTGATTGATGGACTTTGTGATAAGTCAAAGTTTGACGCTTGCGCATAGAGAGCATGGAAAGAGATTGTGTTCCAATAAGTAAGAAGTGTCTTACGAACTACATCCGAGATCGCATCATGACCCACGCGACGCGCAGACCATGGAGAGCCTGCTGCCAACATGTACCAACGCACAGCATCTGCACCATGTTGATCCATCAGTGAAATAGGTTCAAGAACGTTTCCAAGGTGTTTACTCATCTTGCGTCCATCTTTATCAAGAATATGGCCAAGACATAAAACGCTCTTATATGAACTCTGATCAAAGACCAGTGTTCCAATCGTCATGAGTGTGTAGAACCAGCCACGAGTTTGATCAATGGCTTCACAAATAAAGTCAGCAGGGTAAGCCGCCTTGAATTTCTCGACAGATCCCTCTTTATGTGGATACCCCCATTGCGCAAATGGCATTGCCCCTGAGTCATACCAGCAATCGATTACTTCAGGCACGCGATTCATGGTGCTAGAACATTCTGCGCACGCAAATGAAATGTCATCTACGAAAGGACGGTGGGGATCTAGATTGCTGAGCTCTTGACCTGCCAGAGCTCCTAGTTCTTTGAGTGAATCAACACAGACTTCATGTTTGTTTTCACATCGCCAGATTGGAAGTGGCGTACCCCAGTAACGATTGCGAGAGAGAGCCCAATCAATATTGTTATTGAGCCAATCTCCGTAACGTCCAGTTTTTATCGTCTCTGGATGCCAATCTGTCTTTTGGTTTTCACGAATTAATTCTTCTTTTATTGAGGTCGTACGGATGTACCACGATGGTTGTGCGTAATAGATAAGCGCTGTATGACAGCGCCAACAATGTGGGTATTCGTGCTCGTAGGGCTGGTGCTTGTAGAGCGCACCACTTGCCTTAAGTTCCTTTACGAGTGGTTTATCTGCTTCCTTAAAGAAGAGTCCACCTACAACAGGCACATCAGCAAGAAAAGTTCCATCGGGAGCAATTGGATTCACAACTGGCAGTCCGTAAGCGCGACAAACTTGAAGGTCATCCGCACCAAATGCAGGGGACTGGTGGACAAGTCCTGTTCCATCTTCGGTGGTTACATATGTAGCCAATACAACAAAATGGGAATCTGGAATTTCAACATAATCAAAGGGACGTTTATAGGTTGTACGTTCTAACTCTTTGCCACTAAATGTCTTGAGGATTTTATGTTCGCCAGCTACTTTGGAAAGTAGTGGTTGGGCAACAAGCAACACTTCGCTGTTGTCATCGACTGTTGTTTGCACCGCGACATATGTAACGTCGGGATGTACGGCCACAGCTGTATTTGAAACAAGGGTCCACGGCGTAGTTGTCCATACTAAGAGTGATGCACCAAGTTCTGCGAGCTCTCCTGATGTAATTGGGAAGCGAACATACACAGATGGGTCTACGACAGTTTCGTACCCTTGTGAAAGTTCATGATCGGATAATCCGGTACCGCAACGTGGGCAGTATGGTGCAACGCGATGATCTTGGACCAAAAGTCCTTTCTTCCAAATCTCTTTCAGACTCCACCAGACTGACTCAACATATTCAGGAGCCATCGTCCAATAAGCTTGATCAAAATCAACCCAGAAACCCATGCGCTCTGTCATGGTTGTAAACGCATCCACATGGCGCGTTACAGACTCACGACACTTCTCGTTAAATGGCGCGATGCCATACTTTTCAATATCGCCTTTGCCAGCAAATCCAAGTTCTTTCTCAACTGCGATTTCAACTGGAAGTCCGTGACAATCCCAACCTGCTTTACGGGTTACATACTTGCCTTTCATTGTTTGAAAGCGCGGGAAAACATCTTTAAATACTCGAGCTTCAATGTGGTGAGTTCCAGGCATGCCGTTGGCAGTTGGGGGACCTTCATAAAATGTCCAGGGAGTTGCATGCGAACGAGAGTCAGTGCTCTTCTCAAAGATTTGATTCTTCTGCCAAAACTCCAGAATTGAACGTTCCATTGCGGGAAGGTCAATCTGTGCGCTTATTGCGCGAAATGGTGATGACATAAAAAATCCCCCAAGAAGTCAGTAACTCTTGGAGGGACGAACTTCAGAGTCGAAGTTCGCGGTACCACCCGCCTTGTACGTTTCCGCTGGTGCGGATTCGTACCTCTTTATTTACTTGCCACGGCTAGTTCTACCCCGGACCATTTGTCGAACAGATGGCTATCGGATCTTCCAGCGTGCTCCCGAGGTGATGGCCTCTTCAACGCACTTCTCGTACAAGGACTTGCAGGTTCTGAGTCTAAACCATGCGTGGCAAAGTTGGTTACGCAGAGAAAAACGCATAAGGTGCGCGGCGTGCCAGGAAAAAAAGTAGCCAAGAAAGTAGCCAAGAAGGCTCCCGCGAAGAAAGCACCTGCCAAAAAAGCTGCGCCTAAGAAAGTAGCGAAGAAGGCTCCTGCGAAAAAGGCTGCGTCAAAAAAAGTCCCTGCAAAAAAAGCACCTGCAAAAAAAACTGCCGCGAAGAAGTCAATCCCAGTTAAGAAAGCTCCGGGTCGTCCATTTCCTTCAAAGGTTGGAAAGACAACTCTTACAGTTGATGAGAAATCTCAGACTGTTTCAGTCGCCACAGTAGTTGCACCTAGTGCGGCACCGGTTGTAGAAGAGCGTCGACTTGTCATGCCACCACCACCACGTCCAGTTAAAAGTGGAAAGAAAGTTGCTCCGCTAAAGCCAATCAAGGCAGCACCCACACCAGTAGTTGCATCTGCGGGTGAAGCGCCTTGGACCGCTGCCGAACTCAAATCAGTTAAAGCAGAGATTTCAAAAGATTTAGAAAGATTGCGTAAAGAACTTGCAACAGTTGAAGCAGAAATGGATGAGCTCATTTCAGATTCAGGTGAAGGTGCTGGAGATGATCAAGCAGATTCAGGTACCAAGACTTTTGAACGTGAGCACGAAATGTCACTGGTAATAAATGCACGCGACATGGTTCTTCAAACAGAGAGAGCTCTTGAGCGCATCGAAAACAAAACCTATGGACTCTGCGAGGACTGCGGCACAGCAATTGGAAAGGCACGTCTTCAAGTATTTCCTCGCGCAACTTTGTGCATGATTTGCAAGCAGAAAGAAGAGCGGCGCTAAGGTGCGCCAACGCCAACTACCTTCACGACTAATCTGGGTTACTGCTTGGTGCATTTGGCTTTTCGATTTTGCAACAAAACAATGGGCGGTCTCTGCACTTGCAACTACGCCAGTGAAAGTATTGGGCGATTTCTTAACTCTCACCCTTGTCAGAAATTCTGGAGCAGCATTCAGTTTTGCAACTGGTTTTGCAATAGTCTTTGCCCTACTTTCTCTAGCCGTTGTAATCGGGGTTACCTATTACTCAACTCGGATCTCTTCACGAGGATGGCAAGCAACTGCAGGACTTCTATTGGGGGGAGTTCTAGGAAACCTCACAGATCGAATCTTTCGAGAGCCCAGTTTTCTCAGTGGTAACGTGATTGATTGGATTCAAATTCCTAATTGGCCCGTTTTCAATATTGCTGATTCAGCAATAGTTGTTGCAGCATTTCTTGCCTTTTATTTGACTATGCGAAATATCCCGCCAATAACACCGGTAAGGTAGGCGCTGATGTCACGTGAGTTGAGAACGCTGAGTGTGCCCGAAGGCGTAGAGGGCGAGCGAATTGATAGCGCCCTAACCCGAGTACTTGGCTTATCTCGTACAACTATCGTTAAATTGCTTGAGGATGGCGACATAACAACCAGCGGTAAGTCCATGGGTAAATCAGACCGTGTAGTGGCCGGCCAAGTTATTGAAATACTCCTTCCCGCACCGGTAAATCAAGATCCCATTCCACTGACACCTTTAGAAGGACTTACTGTTATCTACAACGATGACGACATCGTTGTTATTGATAAACCTGTCGGTTGTGCTGCGCATCCAAGTCCTGGCTGGATGGGACCCACTGTTGTGGGCGCACTTCTTGCAGCTGGTTACACGATCTCCACATCAGGCCCAGCGGAGCGCGCAGGAGTAGTGCACCGTTTAGATGCTGGCACATCGGGTCTCATGATTATTGCAAAAACCGATGCCGCATATTTAAAGTTGAAAGAGATGTTTCGTAGCCATGATGTTGAAAAAACGTATCACGCACTTGTCCAAGGCCATATGGACCCTTCGACTGGAACAATTGACGCGCCAATCGATCGTCATCCAAAAGAAGATCATCGGTTTGCTGTTGTTGCTACAGGTAAAGAGAGCATCACACATTACGAAGTAATCGAGTATTACAGATCAGTTTCATTGGTAAAGGTAGAACTTGAAACAGGGCGTACTCATCAAATTCGTGTTCACTTCTCTGCACTTAATCACCCACTCGTTGGTGATACGACATACGGAGCCGATCCGGTGCTTGGAAAGAAAATGCAGATGTCTCGACCTTGGCTTCACGCTCTTGAACTACGTTTCAACCATCCCACCAACGGAATTCCGCTCGTGTTAACAGCCCCTTACCCAGCTGACTTGCAAGCTTCTTTGGCGTTGCTATCCGAGGCAGTGCTGCCTTAGGCGCTAATGTTGCGCCACCATGTCATCTGAAGATTTTTCAGCTTCACGGGCATCGACGAAAGACTCGTTTGTACATCTTCATGTACATACTGAGTACTCGATGCTCGATGGTGCCGCGCGCGTCGGTGATCTTGTAACTGAAGTCGCTCGCCAAGAAATGCCAGCGATAGCCATGACAGATCATGGAAATGTTTTTGGTGCATTTGATTTCTATAAACAAGCAACTAAAGCTGGCGTCAAACCAATCATCGGTATTGAAGCTTATGTTGCACCTGAATCCCGATTTGATAAGAAGCGTGTGCAGTGGGCCGACGGCGGTGAAGACGATGTTTCTGGCGGCGGTGCATATACGCACATGACCATTTTGGCGGAGAACAATCAGGGTCTTGCAAATCTTTTCCGGCTTTCATCTTTGGCATCGCTTGAAGGTTATTACTACAAACCTCGCATGGATCGTGAACTCATTTCACGTTATGCCGATGGTTTGATTGCAACAACAGGATGCCCTGGTGGAGAAATTCAAACTCGACTTCGCATGGGAAACTACAAGGAAGCGTTAAGAGCGGCCAGCGATTACCGAGATATTTTTGGGGCAAACAATTTCTTCCTTGAAATCATGGATCACCAAATTGATATTGAAAGTCGAGTGAAAGCTGACTTGATTAAGCTTGGAAGAGAACTCAAGCTTCCATTGCTTGCCACGAATGATCTGCATTACACCTTCCACGAAGATGGCCCTGCACATGAAGCACTTCTATGTGTGCAGTCTGGATCAACGCTGGCCGACCCGAAGCGATTTAAGTTCGACAATCACGAGTTCTACCTAAAGACACCTGCGCAAATGCGCGAACTCTTTAAAGAGATTCCTGAGTCTTGCGATAACACGTTGCTGATTGCAGAGCGTTGCAATGTAAAACTTCGTGAAGATGAAAACCTCATGCCGGCTTTTGAGGTACCTAAAGAAGAAACCGAAGATTCTTGGCTTCGCAAAGAAGCAGAACGTGGTTTACGAGAAAGAATGGGGGATAGGGCAACTCCAGAACATTTCACTCGCCTTAATTACGAGCTCGATGTAATGATCAAAATGGGATTCCCTGGATACTTCCTTGTTGTTGCAGATTTGGTAACGCATGCAAAGAAGGTTGGAATTCGCGTAGGACCAGGTCGTGGATCTGCAGCCGGTTCACTTGTTGCATATGCACTTGGAATCACAGGACTTGATCCAATAGAGCATGGATTACTTTTTGAACGATTCCTTAACCCTGAGCGTATCTCGATGCCCGATATCGATCTCGACTTTGACGAGCGTAGACGCTCAGAGATGATTCGTTACGCGACCGAAAAGTACGGCGAAGATCGCGTTGCGCAGATCATTACTTACGGAACAATTAAATCGAAGCAATCACTTAAGGATGCAACACGAGTTCTCGGTTACCCCTATGCAATTGGTGAGAAATTAACCAAAGCTCTTCCTCCATCAGTGATGGGTAAAGACATCACTCTCTCTGGAGTATTCGATAACAAAGACTCACGTTTCGGTGAAGCCGGGGAGTTTAGAACTCTCTATGAAACCGACCCTGATTCAAAACGTGTCGTAGATCTTGCCAAGGGACTTGAAGGGCTTAAGCGTCAGTGGGGAGTGCACGCAGCTGGCGTGATTTTATCTCGCGAACCGCTGCTCGATGTTATTCCCATTCACCGCCGAGAAGCAGATGGCGCAATCATTACTCAATTCGATATGGGCGCATGCGAATCAACCGGTTTGCTCAAGATGGATTTTCTTGGACTTCGAAATCTCTCAGTTCTAGATGATGCTCTGCTAAACATTAAGTCCAATCAGAGTATTGATCTCGTACTTGAAGACCTTCCATTATCTGATCAGAAAACTTTTGAACTTCTCTCTCGTGGAGATACGCTCGGAGTTTTCCAACTAGACGGCGGACCAATGCGTGCACTACTTCGAAGCATGTCCCCGGATTCATTTGCAGATATTTCGGCAGTTATCGCGCTCTATCGACCAGGACCAATGGGTGAGAACGCACACAATAACTATGCAGACCGCAAGAATGGTCGCAAACCAGTCGAACCAATTCATCCAGAGCTTTCAGATGTGCTGCAAGATATTTTGGGGGATACCTACGGACTAATTGTTTATCAAGAGCAAGTAATGGCAATCGCTCAGAAAGTAGCTGGTTTTACTTTAGGACGTGCAGATCTATTGCGTAAAGCAATGGGAAAGAAGAATAAGGAAATTCTTGACAAGGAGTACATTCCTTTTGAAGCTGGCATGAAAGCTAACGGATTCTCTGAAGCAGCAATCAAACGGCTTTGGGAAGTTCTTATTCCCTTCTCTGACTACGCCTTTAACCGTGCGCACAGCGCTGGATATGGAGTTGTTTCATTCTGGACGGCTTATCTCAAGGCTAATTTCCCTACCGAATACATGGCGGCGCTACTTACTAGTGTTCGCGATGATAAAGATAAATCAGCCCTCTACCTCTCTGAGTGCAGAAGAATGGGAATCAAAGTTCTCCCACCAGATGTCAACGAATCTGATGCCGAATACACCCCGCGTGGTCAAGATATTAGATTTGGTTTAGCTGCGATTAGAAACGTAGGTGAAGGTGTTGTCGCCTCGGTAAAGGCATCACGCATAACTAAAGGCGCTTTTTCTTCCTTCGGTGATTTCTTAGCAAAAGTAGATGCCAATGTGTGCAATAAGAAAACAATCGAGTCACTTATCAAAGCTGGCGCATTTGACTCACTTAACCATCCTCGCAAGGGATTGATGGCTATCCATCTTGAAGCTATTGATTCAGTCATTGAAACTAAGCGAGCCGAAGCCATTGGCCAATTCGATCTCTTCGGTGGTGACTCGATTTCAACAGTAGTTGGATTAGATGTTGAGATACCAGATACCGAGTGGGACAAATCTACTTTGCTTACCTTTGAACGAGAGATGTTAGGGCTCTACGTATCTGATCACCCATTGCTCGGCGTCGAACACGTGCTTCGATCACATACAGATATGTCAATCAGCGAATTGCTCAATGACGCCCCGCCAGAAGGAGTTATCACCATTGGTGGACTCATTACAGGAATCCAGAGAAAAGTTTCTCGACAAGGTGCTTCATGGGCCGTGGTCAATGTTGAAGATTTAGAAGGTGCCATTGAAGTTCTCTTCTTCTCAAACACCTACAACCAGTACGCGCTTTCACTTACTGAAGATCGAGTTGTAGTCGTTCGTGGACGATTCTCGCGCACCGATGAGCAGGTTCGATTTACTGCTCTTGAAATGAAGATGCCAGATATCTCCGCTGCTCCTACTGGACCGCTCCTGATTTCACTTCCTGCATCACAGGTGACTCCGCCAATCATCGAACGAGTGAAAGAGATTTTGCGCTCTCATCCAGGCAAACGCGAAGTACACCTGCAAGTAATTGACCAACAGAAATCGACGACTCTGAAAATTGACGCACTAGTAACATCATCACCAAGTTTGAGCGCAGATTTGAAAGCACTCTTGGGGCCGGACTGCCTCGTTCGTATTTAGTTTGCCCAAATCTCGTCTCGCCAACAAAGTTCCGCAAAGTAGAATACGTATGTGATTCGCACCGTAGACCTACGTGGAAAGTCCTTGGATAAAGCTGGCTACCAAGGTCTTTTGCCGCGAGCAACTCTTGATGTTGCCAAAGCAATGATTGCGATCGAACCAATTATGAAACGTGTTCGCGAAGGGAGCGAATCAGACCTCATCGCACTGGCGCAAGAATTCGATGGCGTAACCCCCAAAGCAATTCGCGTCCCACAGTCCGAGTTGGATAAATCTCTGGCAGAACTTGATCCTGAAATTCGCCGAGCCCTAGAAATTTCTGCAGAAAGAATTCGTAAAGTACATAGCAATCAAGTTCGTTCTGGGCACAGCACAACAGTTGTGGACGGCGGAATCGTTACAGAAAAGTGGATTCCAGTTGATCGTGTCGGACTCTATGTTCCTGGCGGACGAGCTGTGTATCCAAGCAGTGTGATGATGAATGTCATCCCTGCTCAAATTGCGCAAGTTCCCAGTATCGCTGTCGCCTCCCCGCCTCAGAAGGAATTTGGTGGACTGCCTCATCCAACGATTCTTGCAACCTGTGCGTTACTTGGAATAACAGAGGTCTATGCCGTTGGCGGCGCACAAGCAATAGCGCTATTCGGATACGGGATGAAAGGTCTCTGTGAGAAATGCGATCTAGTCACGGGTCCAGGAAACATTTACGTTGCTGCAGCTAAGCGAGCACTTCGTGGAATCATTGGAATCGATTCCGAAGCTGGGCCGACAGAAATCGCAATTCTTGCCGATGACACAGCTCTCGCTTCAGATGTCGCATCTGATCTGATTAGCCAAGCAGAACACGACGTCATTGCAGCTGCAGTACTTGTAACTCCGTCCGAAAAATTGGCCCGAGAAGTTGAAGCTGAACTTGAATCTCGTGTTTCCCGTACGAAGCACTCGGAACGAATTAGAACAGCGCTGTCAGGAGTTCAGTCAGCAATTGCTTTGGTTGATTCTATTGAACAAGGAATTGATGTTGTGAATGCTTACGCTGCAGAGCACTTAGAAATTCAGACAGCGCAATCGTCACAGGATGCTCAGCGCATAAGAAATGCCGGTGCAGTGTTTATTGGTCGCTTCTCACCTGTGTCACTTGGAGATTACTCTGCGGGCTCAAACCATGTGTTACCAACTGGGGGATGCGCCTGCCATAGTTCCGGTCTATCTGTCCAGACATTCTTACGCGGCTTGCATTTCATCGAATACAACGAGAAAGCATTTACAGATATCGCTGCAACGGTAATAACTCTGGCAAAGTCAGAAGACCTTCCTGCACACGGTGAAGCAATCTCTGCACGTTTGGAGAAGCCATGACGTCCTGGCCATCGTGGTTACCTTTACGTGCGAACTTACGAGAGCTCTCGCCCTACGGTGCGCCACAAGTTCCTGCATCTGCGGTCATGAACACAAATGAGAACCCATACCCACCATCTGCTCAGCTTGCAGATGCGATCTCAGAGCGCATTAAAGAGGCATCTCTCACTCTCAATCGCTATCCAGATCGAGATGCTTTCATGCTGCGCACTAAACTCTCTGACTTTATCAATGATCTCTCGGGGACAAACTTAACTCGAGAAAATATCTGGGCAGCAAATGGAAGTAACGAGATTATCCAATCTCTATTCCTTGCTTTTGGTTCTGGTAAGGCAATCGGATTTATTCCTTCGTACTCAATGCATCCGCTGATTGCAAAAGTGACCCAAGTTCAATGGATCGCTGGCACACGTGAATCAGATTTCTCACTTGATACTGAAAGTGCAATAGCGCAGATAAAACAGTCTCAAGCAGTCCTTGTTTTTCTTACGACTCCAAATAATCCAACTGGTGCATCGATTGCTCTTGCTGAAATCGAGAAAATTGCTCAGCACTGCACAGGACTGCTTGTGATTGACGAGGCCTATGCAGAATTCTCCGATGAAAAATCAGCAGTCACCCTTATCGAAAAGTATCCACACATCGTCGTAATTCGCACCATGAGCAAAGCGTTTGCATTTGCCGGTGCTCGATTGGGATATCTGGTTGCGCATCCTTCAGTTATCGAATCTATGTTTTTAGTGCGCCTTCCTTATCACCTCAGCGCACTCACTCAAGTGGCAGCGGAAGTTGCACTAGATTTCAGAGATGAACTATTGGGCACCGTTGCCCAACTTCGCAAAGACCGAGAAAGTATGAGAGTTGATCTGGAGCGACTTGGGCTGATTGTTTTGCCCAGCAGTTCAAACTTCCTCCTCTTTACTGGCTTCAAGCAACCTTCTGCTCAACTGTGGCAGCAGATGTTAGATAGGGGCGTTCTCATTCGGGATGTGGGATTATTAGGGTACTTACGAGTCACGATTGGCAATGAAGCCGAAAATAGAAAATTCATCGAAACACTATCGGCTTGCTTGGGAGAAGAATGAGAAAAGCACGAGTAGAACGCACAACGAAAGAATCAAGTGTTCTTGTCGATTTAAATCTCGACGGAACCGGACAGATTTCAGTTGATACAGGAGTTCCATTCTTTGATCATATGCTCTCGCAACTTGGAAAGCATTCGGGATTCGATCTCACCGTAAAGACAACTGGTGATGTTGATGTTGACTCGCACCACACAGTTGAAGACACTTCTCTTGCATTCGGACAGGCACTTCGAGAAGCGCTCGGAGATAAAGCAGGCATCCGTCGCTTTGGCGATGCGATGGTTCCACTCGATGAAGTCTTGGTTCAGGCAGCCGTAGATTTATCAGGACGTCCATATCTTGTTCATCGCCAACCAGAAATTGTCGAACTCATTGGAACTTTTGATACAACACTTGGTAAGCACATCTGGGAATCAATGGTTGCCGAAGCGCGAATTTGTCTGCATGTCCGCGTTCTTGAAGGACGCAATGCACATCACGTGTTCGAAGCACAATTCAAGGCAGTTGCTCGCGCATTGCGCGATGCGGTAGCTCTAGATTCCCGCGTATCAGGAATCCCTTCTACAAAGGGTTCTCTCTAATTTCGTGATTGCAATTCTCGATTACGGATCTGGAAATCTTCGCTCTGCACAACGTGCTTTCGAAACCAGTGGGCGTGAAGTGCTGATTACTTCTGATTACGAAACTGCACTCAATGCTGAGGGGTTAGTTGTTCCTGGCGTGGGTGCATTCGCAGCTTGTATGAATGGATTAATCGCTGTGCGTGGAGATCAATTAGTACGGGAGAGAATTGCGCTTAAGCGTCAGACTCTCGGCATCTGTGTCGGGATGCAAATTCTCTTCGCACATGGAATTGAACATGGAAATCATAAAGGAGTAGGAATCTGGAAGAACACGGTTGAGAAACTTGATGCGCCAATCTTGCCGCACATGGGATGGAATACCGTGTCAGTGCACCCTTCGAGCAAGCTCTTTACAGGAATTGAGAATGAGTCTTTCTACTTCGTTCATTCGTTTGCGGTTAAGGACAGTGCGGGAGAATTCTCTACATTTTCACATCATGGTGAAGACTTTCTTGCCGCAGTAGAAGACGGTGTTATCTCTGCAACTCAATTCCATCCTGAGAAGTCAGGCGAGGCAGGTTTACAACTGATTGAGAACTGGATTTCAACGTTATGAGCTACTTAGAACTTCTGCCAGCCGTAGATGTAAAAGATGCTCGCGCTGTAAGACTCGTGCAAGGAGAGCTCAGCGCCGAAACGGCATATGGCAACCCACTAGAAGTTGCTTTGGAATTTCAAGCAGCAGGTGCTGAGTGGCTTCACCTTGTTGATTTAGATGCTGCATTTGGTCGTGGAGAAAATAGTGCGCTCTTGGCAGAGGTGGTAGGAAAATTAGATATTAAAGTCGAGCTCTCTGGTGGAATCCGCGATGATCAATCACTTGCTCGCGCACTTGCCACCGGATGTAGACGAGTAAATCTAGGTACTGCCGCTCTTGAAAATCCTGAATGGACTGCTCGAGTTATTGCAGAACATGGGGATCGAATTGCAGTAGGTCTTGACGTGAGAGGTCATGTTTTGGCAGCGCGTGGTTGGACGCAAGAAGGTGGTGACCTCTTTGAAACTATCGAACGATTAGAGCGCGATGGTTGCCAACGGTATGTAGTTACAGATGTAACTAAAGATGGAACTCTGAAAGGTCCAAACCTCACCCTTCTTGCAGAAGTGTGTGCTGTGACGAAGGCTCCAGTAGTTGCATCCGGTGGTATCTCTTCACTTGAAGATATCTCAGCGCTCATCTCACTTCATGCAACTGGTGTTGAAGGTGCGATTGTTGGCAAGGCGCTCTATGCCGGTGCATTCACATTGCAGCAAGCGTTGGAACTCACTAAATCATGACACTTTCAGTTCGAATTATTCCGTGCCTTGATGTGACTGATGGGCGCGTAGTCAAGGGAGTCAATTTCACAAATCTGGTTGACGCCGGAGACCCCGTAGAGATGGCTGCACTGTACGGAAGAGAAGGTGCAGATGAATTAACTTTTCTTGATATTTCTGCAAGCGTTGCTGGGCGAGAAACCACATTGGATGTTGTGAGAAGAACTGCAGAACAAGTCTTCATTCCACTTACTGTAGGCGGCGGCATTCGCACCGTTGAAGATGTCGATCGCTTACTCAGAGCAGGTGCCGACAAGGTAAGTATTAATACTGCGGCAATTGCTCGCCCCGAACTTATCGCTGAAATTGCAGATCGTTTTGGATCGCAAGTCCTGGTTATTTCTATTGATGCACGGCGTGCACGTACGGAATCTGGTTTCGAAGTCACAACACACGGTGGCAGAGAAAGCGCTGGATTAGATGCACTGACTTGGGTGGAGAAAGCATGCGAACTCGGAGTTGGCGAAATTCTTTTAAATTCTATGGATGCCGATGGAACTCGCGCCGGATATGACATTGGCATGATTACTGCAGTACGCGCTGTCTCAAAGGTGCCACTGATAGCAAGTGGCGGAGCGGGGGCGCTGGAGGATTTTAGCGCTGCACTAGATGCGGGGGCGGATGCGCTATTGGCGGCAAGTGTTTTCCACTTCGGAGTCCATCGCATCGGCGATGTGAAGAAGCACCTGAGTAAGAACAACTATTCAGTGCGCAACGCACATACGGCGTAAGGCAGAATAAGCGTATGAGCTATCAACTTCCCCCTGAGGTTTCTGCTCTTCTCAAGGATCCCGACTTGCTTATCCCGGCGATTGCTCAGGATTTCGTAACTAAAGAAGTTCTCATGCTTGCTTATATGAACTCCGAATCTCTTGCGATGACGCTTCAGACAGGAAAAGCCACGTACTTTTCACGAAGCCGAAATGAGTTGTGGATTAAAGGCGAAACTTCGGGACACACTCAATTGGTTCACTCAGTTGCACTTGATTGTGATGGTGATGCGCTTTTGATTTCGGTCGAGCAATCCGGAGCTGCATGTCACACAGGTAACGCTTCATGTTTTTATCGCTCTCTACCCACTTCAACAGTAAGTGACTCTGCATGAAGATCGAGGAATTTCGCGAGTACGCAAAGAGCAACAATGTAATCCCTGTCTACCGCAAACTAATTGCCGACGGAGAAACACCTGTAAATATCTATAAAAAATTAGCACACAACAGACCTGGAACATTTCTTTTGGAATCTGCAGAGCATGGGGGAGTGTGGTCACGATATTCATTTATTGGGGCACATAGCCAAACTTCACTGACTGAAAAAGATGGGGCAGCAGTGTGGATTGGCACACCTCCCGCGGGAGTACCTGTCGGCATGGATCCGCTCACTGCTCTACGACTTACCGTCGCACATTTGAAGTCCCCAAAAATTGAAGGACTTCCAACACTGACTGGTGGACTTGTTGGCTATATGGGTTATGACGCCGTTCGTCGTCTTGAAAAACTTCCAGAGTTATCCAGGAAAGATATCGCTCTTCCTGAAATAACTTTTATGCTCACAAGTGATTTGGCGGTTATGGATCACAGTGATGGAACCATTATTTTGATTGCTAATGCCATCAATTGGGACGGTTCAGATCAACGAATTGACGAGTCTTACGTTGAGGCAGTTGCACGTTTGGATCGCATGCAGAACGAGTTACTGACTCCACTTGCTGGAGATGTGGCACAAATTCCGGCTCGCACGGCACCAGAGTTTTCGCGAAATCTTTCCTCAGAGGAATTCATTACCAAAGTCGAGATAGCTAAAGAAGAAATCCGTGCTGGAGAGGCTTTCCAGATAGTTATCTCGCAAAGATTTGCAATGGATACCAAGGCAGATGCGCTAGATATCTATCGCATGCTGCGACTTAACAACCCGAGTCCGTACATGTACCTCTTTAGATTTGAAGATGGCTATGACGTTGTAGGTTCAAGCCCAGAAGCGCTTGTGAAAGTTACCGGAATTCAGGTGATGGTGCATCCAATCGCTGGAACGCGTAAACGCTCAGCGTCCATTGAAGAAGATATTCGCTTAGGCGAAGAACTCCTTGCAGATCCTAAAGAGCGGGCGGAGCACCTGATGTTGGTAGATCTTGGGCGCAACGATTTGGGACGCGTCTGCGCTCCGGGCACAGTTGAGGTTATCGACTTTATGCATATAGAACGTTATTCGCATGTGATGCATATTGTTTCTACTGTTATTGGGAAACTCGGAAAGAACTCCGCACCAATCGATGCACTCTTCTCAGTGTTCCCAGCCGGCACGCTCTCTGGTGCACCAAAACCACGCGCTATGGAAATCATTGAATCACTCGAACCAACCAGACGCGCCCTCTATGGCGGCGCAATCGGGTATTTTGATTTCACTGGCAATATCGATACATGTATTGCAATTCGAACAGCGCTCATTCATAACGGAGTTGCCTATGTTCAAGCCGGTGCTGGTGTCGTAGCAGATTCTGATCCAGCTTCTGAAAATGAAGAGACTCTTAACAAGGCAGCTGCCGTATTGGGTGCAATAGCTGCAGCGAATGAATTAAAGAAATAAGAGCGAAGAAGTGAAACTATTTCTCTCCCTCTTGGCCGTTGCATCAATTGCAATCGTCTTGAGCCGCTCCCTGAAGTTATCGAATCGATACGAGCGGGCACCACGAGAACTCTCTGAGTGGAACGCGATTGATAAAGGAATTGATCCAACTGATGATAAGAACACTCAAGACAAGACGATTGAAGACAAACCATGAGCGTTCTAGATTCAATCATTGAAGGCGTGCGTGAAGATCTAGCAGCCCGACGTTTACCTTTGTCGCAAGTCCACGAGGCGATGGAGCGTGCATCTGCACCACTCGACGGATATCTATCACTGTCACGTAACGAGATGAACGTCATCGCAGAAGTTAAACGTTCTTCACCAAGCAAGGGTTCTTTGGCATCGATTACAGATCCAGCAGCGCTTGCAGAGCAGTATCAAGAAGCTGGCGCAGGTGCCGTAAGTGTTCTGACTGAACGAAGAAGATTTAGCGGATCACTTGAAGATCTCGATGCGGTGAAGAAGAGAATTTCAATTCCTGTATTGCGTAAAGATTTTATGGTTGATGAATACCAATTCCTTGAAGCTCGTGCGCACGGTGCTGACATCGTTCTACTGATAGTTGCTGCACTGTCTAAATCACAACTAAGAGATTTCTACGATCTTTCAACTGAATTAGGTATGTCGGTGCTTGTAGAAGTCCATACGGGGCAAGAACTAGAAAGTGCAATGGAAATTTCTCCACGGATGATTGGCGTTAATTCAAGAAACTTGAAAACCCTCGAGGTGGATACACAGGCATTTTCCGAACTCATCCCCGAAATCCCATCCGAGATTATTCGAGTGGCAGAGTCTGGAATTTCTACGCACATAGATGTTGAACTCGCCCAGAGCGTCGGAGCGAGTGTGATTTTGGTAGGGGAAGCTCTTGTGAAATCTGGGGATCCAATTTCCGCCATGCAAGAGTTGCTAGGTCACAGGTAGTCTTTGCCTCATGACGACCATGCAAGAACTAGCTGGCCATTTTGGTCCTTATGGTGGTCGATTTGTTCCAGAGGCTCTCATTGGTGCACTCGAAGAACTCGATGCTGCGCGAATTGCTGCGCAAACTGATCCAGTATTTATCGAAGAGCTAGCCGAACTTCACCGCACATACACCGGTCGACCTAGCATCATCACAGAGGCAAAACGATTTGCTGAGCACGCGGGTGGTGCTCGAATTATCTTGAAGCGTGAAGATTTAAATCACACAGGAAGTCACAAGATTAATAATGTTTTAGGACAAGCACTTCTTACTAAACGCATGGGCAAAAAACGAATCATCGCAGAAACCGGAGCAGGTCAACATGGAGTTGCATCAGCAACTGCAGCAGCGCTTATGGGTCTGGATTGTGTTGTGTACATGGGAGAAGAAGACACGAAGCGGCAAGCTCTCAACGTTGCACGAATGAAGTTGTTAGGCGCAGAAGTAATCCCAGTGACATCTGGCTCTAAAACATTGAAAGATGCGATTAACGAGGCGATGAGAGATTGGGTTACCAATGTCGAAACAACACATTACCTATTAGGTACGGTAGCTGGTCCACATCCTTTTCCATCTATGGTTCGCGATTTTCACAAGATAATTGGTGAAGAAGCACGTGAACAAGTTTTAGAACTCACTGGAAGATTGCCTGATGCAGTTCTTGCCTGTGTAGGTGGCGGATCAAATGCAATAGGAATCTTCCACCCCTTTATCTCAGATCGTGAGGTCCGCCTTATTGGTTTAGAAGCAGCTGGTGACGGAGTTGAAACTGGTCGCCATGCGGCAACGATTACTGGTGGATCACCTGGCGTGCTTCATGGAAATCGTACGTACGTATTGCAAGATGAAAATGGACAGACCATTGAGTCTCATTCAATTTCGGCAGGTCTTGATTATCCAGGTGTCGGACCAGAGCATGCATATCTGCATGACATCGGTCGGGCTGAATATCGTGCGATTACAGATGCGCAAGCGATGGAAGCATTCTCGATTCTTTCAAAAACCGAAGGAATCATTCCTGCTATCGAAACTGCACATGCATTGGCAGGAGCTATGCAGGTTGGGAAAGAATTAGGACCAAATGCTGTCATTCTCATTAATCTTTCTGGGCGCGGGGATAAAGATGTACAAACAGCTGCGCAGTACTTCGGAATTCCTCTTTAAATGCAGACACCACTAGCATCGCTATTCGTAAAAGTACGTTCAGAGAATCGTGCAGCACTTATTGCCTACATACCGGCAGGATTTCCTAGCCAAGAAGGCTGCAAGAAAATCATCAAAGCTTTCGTTGATGGTGGAGTTGACGCAATCGAAATAGGTTTTCCATATAGCGATCCAGTTATGGATGGGCCCACTATTCAAGCAGCCGCAGATAAAGCGCTTTCGCAAGGTACAGGCGCCGCAGAGGTTTTCGATGCTCTGAAATATGCAACCGACTTAGGTGTTCCAGCAGTTGTCATGACGTACTGGAACCCGATAGAAAAGTACGGTGTTGAAAAATTTGCACTATCTATTGCAGACAATGGTGGATCTGGCGTCATCACTCCAGACCTCACTATTGAAGAATCTTCCGACTGGAAAGCTGCAGTAGAAAAAATTGGAATCAATCCAATTTATGTAGTGGCTCCAAGCACAACTGATTCACGCTTAGGCCAAGTAACTGCGCGATGTTCCGGATTTGTATATGTAGCAAGTTTGATGGGAGTAACTGGCACACGTACCGCTGTCTCGAGTGGCGCCCCAGATTTAGTTGCCCGAGTGCGGTCAGTCACAGACACACCAGTGGCTGTCGGGCTTGGAGTTTCAACTCGCGAACAGGCAAAAGGTGTTGCAGGTTACGCTGACGGCGTCATTGTTGGGTCAGCATTTATCAATAAGATTATCGATGCACCTGATGAAGCAGCAGGTGTACAGGCTGTAAAGGAATTAGCGGAACAACTTGCGTTAGGAGTTCGTGAGGGACGATGACTGCGTTGAAACCATGGATCGGATTAATCTCTCGATTGACACTTGGTGGAGTCTTGCTCGCTGCCGGTTTGCTGAAATTTCAAGAGCTTGATAAATCACAGATGGCAGTTCGTGCCTTTGAGCTTCTACCTGTTGGTTTTGCAAATTTTATGGGAATAGTTTTGCCGTTTGCAGAAATTGGAATGGGAATACTTCTCATTCTCGGGGCAGGAACCCGGTTTATAGGATTAGCAGGAGCCGTCCTGATGCTTGCCTTCTCATTTGGAATTTCATGGGCTTGGGCCCGTGGACTTTCGATTGATTGCGGTTGCTTCGGTGGTGGAGGCCCAGTTGAGCCTGGCACTGCCAACTACTTGCCCAAACTCTTGCGTGATCTTGGGCTAGCCGTCATGGGAATTTACCTATTTCTCTTGCCACAAAGTAAATTTGCCCTAGATAAATTTGCCACTCACGACACCCCGGACCAAAAGGAAAGCAAAGATGAGCAATAAGCAACAACCTGGAAAAGACAATTTTACTCGCAACTTAGTTATTGGAGTTGTCGTGGGAGTTGTTCTCATAATGCTCGTGCCAACACTTCTTTCGAAGCAGACCAAGAGCGATGCCGCGGTGCCAACTTTTGCTTCAGCAAAACATGGTTATGGAATTACATACAACGCCGAACTTACGGGTGTTCCGGTTATCGATATTTATGAAGATTTCCAATGCCCAGTCTGCGGACAATTTGAAGCAGCACAAGGTGACTATCTTGAATCTCTCATTGCTGAAAAGAAGGCAACAGTTGTGTATCACACCCTTTCATTCTTAGGTCCAGAATCCATTGCAGCGGCAAACGCAGCAGCATGCGCGGCCGATGAAGGCAAGTTCCTTGATTTCCATAAATTGCTATACGTCAATCAACCAAAAGAGAATTCTGGCGCTTGGTCAAACGCTAATCTTGCTGAATTCGGAAAATCTGTCGGTATCACGTCAGATAAGTTCGCCACCTGCGTAAACAAAGGCAAGTTTGCGGATTGGGTTGGAAACGTTGCGACTGAAGGTGCAAAGAAGAATGTGAATTCAACTCCGACAGTGTTTATCAACGGCAAAGAGCTCAATCGTGGCAACGACTACTACGATCGCAATTTGTTTAAAGCTGCAGTAGAGCGCGGATAATTCTTGCGCTTTGCAATTCCCACGCCGACAACTTCAGCGGTGGAAATTGGCCCTTTCACCATTCACTTCTATGCTCTCTGCATCATTGCAGGAGTAGCTGCAGCGATTTGTCTTGGCACTAAACGATTCTGTGCGCATACCGAAAATGGCAAAGGTGTCGTAGCTGACGTCGCAATCTATGCAGTACCTGCCGGAGTAATTGGTGGACGCCTGTATCACGTAGTGACAACACCGGAAGATTATTTTGGTCGCGCTGGAAACCTTTTCGACATTGTAAAAATCTGGAATGGTGGTTTGGGAATTTGGGGAGCCATAGCTGTAGGTGTAATCGCCGCGTTTTTTTCTTACCGTCACATTGCAAAGAAGAAGGAGTTACCATCTTTTCTTATCTTTGCAGATGCAGTTGCACCTGGCCTACTGATTGCTCAAGGTATAGGACGTTGGGGAAATTGGTTTAACGCTGAGTTATTCGGCAGACCACTGAACGCTCCATGGGCGCTGGAGATTCCAGAATATGCCAGACCAAGTGGCTTTGAATCATTTGGAACGTTCCATCCAACATTTCTCTATGAATCCATATGGTGCTTCCTAATTGCAGCAATTTTGATTGCACTTGGCAACCGAAGACAACCAGGAACTATTTTTTCACAGTATGTACTTCTCTATGCGCTAGGACGATTTATCATCGAAAGCATTCGCATAGATCGTGCGCATGAATGGGCAGGATTACGTCTTAACCAGTACGTTGCAATCCTTGCTGTGGCAGGCGCTATCGCTGCCCTCCTGAAGATTTCCCGTACCTCGCGGTAGGCTTCGGATATGGCTTTAGAAGATGTCTATCAGCGCAATTTGCATCACCGCACTCACCGCGCTGGATGGTTGCGTGCTGCAGTACTTGGCGCAAATGATGGATTGGTTTCTACTGCAAGTTTAATGATTGGTGTCGCAGCGGCAAGAGCAGGCGAACAAAGTTTCCTAGTAACAGCAGGTGCAGCAGGCATTGCAGCCGGTGCCATGTCTATGGCAGTTGGTGAATACGTTTCAGTTCGTTCGCAAAATGACATTGAAGAGTCTGATCGCTTGCTAGAGATTCAACATTTAGCGATCGATCCTGAAGGCGAATTTGAAGAACTTGTTCATATTTATATTCAACGCGGACTATCACGTGAACTTGCGGTACAAGTTGTTGAAGCGATGCATAAGAGAGATCCTCTTGAAGCGCATCTACGCGATGAACTTGGTCAACATCCACATTCCAAAGCACGCCCTGTCCAAGCAGCTATTGCTTCAGCGCTCTCATTTACCGCTGGCGGATTGATTCCCTTTGCTGGAGCCTTTGCGCCAACTCCCGGCGCCGCAGCCACAAGTATTGTCATCTTCACTATTCTCGGCCTGCTTGCCACCGGCGTAATCAGTGCGCGCATTGCTGGTTCGAAGATTATGGTCCCTACCTTGCGCGTCATCGGCGGCGGCATTTTAGGCATGACCATCACTGCGGGAATCGGGCAAGCTTTGCATGTGAGTGGCATCTAGCCCACCCCCTTGCTACCCTTTCTCCAGTAACACATATCTAGTCGGGCCAATGTTGTCCCTTTGCAATTCAAATAAAAAGGACAACGGGTTATGGCACTTTCATCTAATTACCCCGCAGCGCAGGGACTCTACGATCCTGCTCAAGAACACGATGCATGCGGCGTTGCGATGGTTGCTACCCTAAATAAAATTGCCACTCACGACATTGTTGAAAAAGCTCTCACCGCACTTCGCAATCTTGAACATCGTGGTGCTTCAGGTGCTGAACCAGATAGTGGTGATGGTGCTGGAATTCTGATTCGTGTTCCGGATGCCTTTTATCGTGCAGAAACTAAATTTGAACTTCCTACTGAGGGCTCATATGCAACAGGAATTGCATTTATTGCCCAGGGCGCCGAAGTTCGTGCTGATATTGAAAAACTTGCAAATGAAGAAGGACTTACAGTTCTTGGTTGGCGCGAGCTCCCAGTTAATTCGAAATCGCTGGGCAAGACTGCACTTTCTGTCATGCCAAAGTTCGAACAACTCTTTGTTGCTGGAAAGAATAATGAGTCTGGAATTGTGCTTGACCGTTTAGTGTTTGCTCTACGTAAGCGTGCAGAGCACACCCTCGATCTGTATTTTCCTTCGCTTTCATCCCAAACAATTGTCTACAAGGGAATGCTTACTACTGGTCAGCTCGAAGAATTCTTCCCAGACCTCAGCGATGTTCGCGTTGTTTCACCACTTGCACTCGTGCACTCACGTTTTTCTACCAACACATTTCCATCATGGCCGCTGGCCCACCCCTATCGCTTCATCGCACACAATGGTGAAATCAATACAGTTAAGGGAAACCGTAACTGGATGCGCGCACGTGAATCTTTATTAGCAAGCGATCTCATCGGTGGGGACTTAAAGAGACTTTTTCCGATTGTTGAAATGTCAGGTTCTGATTCAGCTTCTTTCGATGAAGTTCTAGAACTTCTCTATCTCGGTGGTCGTTCACTTCCACATGCAGTGTTGATGATGATTCCCGAGGCTTGGGAGAACCACGCAACAATGTCTGCCAAGCGTCGCGACTTCTATGCATTCCACGCATCATTAATGGAGCCATGGGATGGTCCAGCGTGTGTGACATTTACCGATGGTCACCAAGTAGGCGCAGTACTTGATCGCAACGGACTTCGTCCATCTCGCTTCTGGGTAACAGATGATGGCATTGTTGTTCTTGCATCCGAAGTTGGAGTTCTTGACTTCGCAGCAGAGAAGATTGTTCGTAAGGGACGTTTGCAACCAGGAAAGATGTTCTTAGTAGATATCGAAGCTGGTCGCATTATTGAAGATGATGAGATCAAGGATTCATTGGCAGAGTCTGCACCGTATGGAAAGTGGATTGCAGATGGAATGATCAAACTTTCCGATCTTCCTTCACGTGAGCACATTATTTATCCGCACAAATCTGTAATACGCAGACAGAAAGCTTTCGGATATACAGAGGAAGAAATCAAGATTCTTGTGACCCCAATGGCAAAAGGCGGGGGAGAAGCACTTGGTTCTATGGGAACCGATACTCCAATTGCAGCACTCTCTGCTAAGCCGCGCCTACTATTTGATTATTTCACTCAGCTATTTGCTCAAGTGACAAATCCACCGCTTGATGCAATTCGCGAGGAGTTGGTAACAAGCCTTGGTGGATCAATTGGTCCAGAGCATAATTTGCTCGATCCTGGCCCAGAGTCCTGTAAGCAAATCTCTATTGCATTTCCAGTTATCGATAATGATGAACTTGCGAAGATAATTCACGTTAACGCTGATGACGACTATCCAGGGCTTCAGTCATATGTAGTGCGTGGTCTTTTCCCAGTAACTGGCGATGGCAACACTCTACGTAAGCGTCTTGAAGAAATTAAAAAGGAAGTCTCCGATGCGATCACCGAAGGTGCGCGCGTCATTGTTCTCTCTGATCGTGATGGCGATGCAGAAGATTGCCCAATTCCTTCATTACTTCTGACAGCTGCAGTGCATCACCATTTGATTCGAGAAAAGACTCGCACAAAGGTAGGCCTCGTTGTAGAGGCAGGCGATGTCAGAGAAGTGCACCATGTTGCACTTCTCATTGGATATGGCGCAGCTGCGGTTAACCCGTACCTTGTAATGGAGACTGCTGAAGATTTAGTTAATCAAGGAGTCATTACTGGAATTACTCCAGAAAAGGCAGTACGTAACGTCATCAAGGCGTTAGGTAAAGGTGTGCTGAAAGTAATGTCGAAGATGGGCATCTCAACTATCGCTTCCTATACCGGAGCGCAGGTTTTTGAAGCAATTGGTATTGCGCAGAATGTTGTCGACGAGTTCTTCGTGGGCACCACATCTCGCTTAGGTGGCGTTGATCTCGATGTGATTGCTGAAGAGACAATTAAGCGCCATCACTTTGCATATCCAGTCGGCGGAGAAATTCCTGGTGCGAAGCGACTTGCAGTAGGTGGCGAATACCAGTGGCGACGTGATGGCGAACCACATCTTTTTAACCCTGAGACAGTTTTCGCCTTGCAGCACTCAACACGCAATAAGCGTTATGACATCTTTAAGCGTTACACAGATCAGGTTAATGACCAGAGCAAGACGCTCATGACTCTTCGAGGACTCTTTAAGTTTAAAGAGGGCGAACGCGCGCCAATTTCTATCGACGAAGTAGAACCAATTTCAGAGATTGTGAAACGCTTCTCTACCGGAGCAATGTCTTACGGTTCAGTTTCTCAAGAGGTGCACGAGACTCTCGCTATCGCAATGAACCGTCTTGGAGCCAAATCCAATACAGGTGAAGGCGGAGAAGATCCTGCACGATTTATTCCAATGCCTAACGGTGACTCGAAGAAGAGTGCTATTAAGCAAGTTGCTTCGGGGCGTTTTGGAGTAACAAGTAATTACTTGATTAACGCAACAGATATTCAAATCAAAATCGCACAGGGTGCAAAGCCTGGTGAAGGTGGACAGCTTCCTGGGTACAAGGTTTATCCATGGGTTGCTAAGGCACGATATTCGACTCCGGGTGTAGGACTAATTTCACCGCCTCCTCATCACGATATTTATTCAATCGAAGACTTAGCGCAGCTCATCCACGATTTAAAGAATGCAAATAAGGATGCGCGCGTTCACGTAAAACTGGTTGCCGAAGTTGGTGTTGGAACCGTTGCTGCAGGTGTATCTAAGGCACATGCTGATGTGGTGCTTATTTCTGGTCATGATGGCGGTACCGGAGCATCTCCACTGACATCACTCAAGCATGCAGGTGCACCATGGGAGCTCGGCTTAGCTGAGACTCAACAGACTCTTCTACTCAATAAATTACGCGACAGAATCGTCGTGCAGGCGGATGGTCAGTTAAAGACAGGCCGCGATGTCGTTATCGCAGCTCTACTTGGTGCCGAGGAATACGGATTTGCTACAGCTCCACTAGTTGTTTCTGGTTGCATCATGATGCGCGTATGTCACTTAGATACATGCCCTGTTGGTGTCGCAACACAGAACCCTGAGCTGCGTAAGAAGTTCACAGGCAAGCCAGAATTTGTAGAAACTTTCTTTGAATACATTGCCGAAGAAGTTCGAGAAATCTTGGCATCACTTGGTTTCAAAACGCTCTTAGAAGCAATTGGTCACGTGGAATATCTCGATACACGGGACGCTGTTAACCATTGGAAAGCAAGTGGGCTCGATCTCTCGCCACTCCTTGTGCGACCAGAAGTTGATTCACCGTTGCACAACACCACTACGCAAGATCATGGCTTAACTGCAGCACTTGATAATCAATTAATCGATCTTTCCAAGGCAGCACTTGAAAAAGGTGAGTCGGTACGTATCGATCTTCCCGTACGCAACGTCAACCGCACAGTCGGAACAATGCTGGGTGCAGAAATCACTCGTCGGTATGGCGCAGTGGGACTTCCTGCTGGAACTATCGATGTGACACTTCACGGTTCGGCTGGACAATCATTGGGCGCATTTATTCCCCAAGGACTTGCACTTCGTCTCTACGGAGATGCCAATGACTACGTTGGAAAGGGCATTTCAGGTGGACGCGTTGTTGTTCGACCAGATGAGAAGGCAACATTTGTTTCAGAGCAGAATGTGATTGCTGGAAACGTTATCGGTTATGGCGCCACCTCGGGAGAAATCTTCATCAGAGGTCTCGCTGGTGAGCGGTTCTGTGTTCGAAACTCAGGAGCTATAGCAATCGTTGAAGGTGTCGGTGATCACGCACTCGAATACATGACTGGTGGAACCGTAGTAATTCTTGGTCGCACTGGGAGAAACATTGCAGCAGGCATGTCAGGTGGTCGCGCATTCGTGCTCGACCTTGACACAGCTGTTGTCAATGCTGAAATGGTGGATGTACTTGCAGTCCCAGCAGATCAGAAAGAAATATTGCGTGGACTAGTTTCTTCCTTCTATGTTGAAACAGGTTCGGTCGTTGCCGATAATCTCTTGAAGAATTGGGATGCACAACTGTCGAGATTCTCACTGATTATGCCGCGTGACTACGCCCGAGTTCTTGAAGCAATTGAGAAAGCTAACCGCGAAGGCTTACCAGTGGATGAATACATAATGGAGGTTGCAGCAAATGGCTGATCCAAAAGGATTTATGAATACTCCTCGAGAGACTCCTAAGAGGCGCCCAGTTGATGTGCGTATTCAAGATTGGCGTGAAGTCTATGAACCGCAATCCATCGAGCACTTGCAGAAGCAAGCAGGGCGCTGCATGGACTGTGGAATTCCTTTCTGTCACTCTGGGTGCCCGCTAGGAAATCTCATTCCCGAGTGGAATGACTTAATGTGGCGCGGGGATAAGAACGAAGCAATCGATCGTCTTCACGCAACCAATAACTTCCCAGAATTTACTGGTCGTCTCTGCCCAGCACCGTGCGAAACTGCTTGCGTTGTCGGTATCAACCGCGATGCAGTCACAATTAAGCAGATTGAACTTCGCACAATTGAAGAAGCCTTCGATGCAAATAACGTCAAACCGCTCGCGCCAGATCGTCTCTCAGGTAAAACCGTTGCTGTTATCGGTTCTGGACCAGCAGGTCTCGCAGCAGCACAACAACTTACTCGCGCCGGCCATACAGTCGCTGTCTATGAGCGCGCAGAAAAAATTGGCGGTCTACTTCGCTACGGAATTCCAGAGTTCAAAATGGAGAAGCACATCGTAGATCGCAGACTTACACAGATGGAACAAGAGGGAACTCGATTCCGCCCAGGTGTAAATGTCGGAGTTGATCTGACAGGATCTCAGTTGCGTACTAAGTACGATGCAATCGTTTTATCTATTGGCGCTACACAGTGGCGCGATATTTCAATTCCTGGTCGCGATAATAAAGGTGTTTATCAAGCGATGGAATTTCTACCATGGGGCAATAAGCAAGCACTTGGTGAAGTTAAAGAACCGCCTATCAATGTTGCCGGAAAGCACGTTGTGATTCTGGGTGGCGGAGATACTGGTGCAGATTGTCTTGGCACTTCAGTTCGCCAAGGAGCTGCAAGTGTTACTCAACTAGAAATCATGCCTCGCCCAACTGAAGAGCGTCCATCTGCACAACCTTGGCCAACGTACCCAATGATTTACCGCGTTTCTAGTGCACACGAAGAACTTGATAATCGAGTCTTTTCTGTAAGCACACAAGAGTTCGTGGGTGATGGAAATGGAAACCTAAAGGCTCTGAAAATTATTGAAACGAAGTTCGAGAACGGTAAGTTTGAACCAGTTCCTGGAACAGAGAAAGAGATTCCTGCAGATTTCGTATTTCTTGCAATGGGATTCACTGGACCAGAAAAATCAGCACTCATCGATCAGCTAGAAGTAGCACTTGATGAGCGCGGAAATATTAAACGAGATGAAAATTTCCAATCTTCAGAAGAAGGAATTTTCGTCGCTGGTGATGCTGGTCGTGGCCAATCACTCATTGTCTGGGCTATTGCAGAAGGCCGTTCTGCTGCTGCAGCTGTAGATCGTTATCTTGCCGGAGAGACTCAACTACATTCACCGATTGAACCAACAACCCGATCATTAACCGTTTAGAACTGGTTAGTACACAACAAGCAAAGATAAGGTAGTCATATGCGCCGCGCGAAAATAGTTTGCACCATGGGTCCAGCAGTTGAGTCTCCAGAGAAAGTGAAGGAACTCATTGCAGCTGGCATGAATATGGCGCGCTTGAATCTTTCCCACGGGTCTTATGAAGAGCACCAGCTTCGACTCAATAATGTGCGTGCGGCAGCCAAAGAAGCAGGCAAAGCTGTTGCAGTCCTTGTTGACCTTCAGGGTCCAAAGATTCGTTTAGCACGTTTTGAAAATGGCCCCCATGAACTAGCTCGTGGAGATATCTTCACAATCACAACCGATGAAGTTGCAGGCACAAAGGATCGTGTAGGAACGACATATAAAGGCCTCCCAGGAGATTGCAAAGTTGGCGATCGCATCCTGATTGATGATGGAAAAGTGACTGTCGAAGTTATTGAAGTCAAGGGCAACGATGTGATTACAAAATGCATTCAACCCGGTGTGGTGAGCAATAACAAAGGAATCAACTTACCTGGGGTAGCTGTATCTGTTCCTGCAATGTCTGAAAAAGATGAAGATGATCTCCGCTGGGGGCTTCGCGCCGGTGCAGACTTTATTGCGCTTTCATTTGTGCGAAACGCCGCAGATGTAAGTGATGTCCATGCAATTATGGATGAAGTTGGAATACGCATTCCGGTAATTGCTAAAATCGAGAAACCGCAAGCAGTTGATAATCTTGTAGAAATCATTGCAGCTTTTGATGGCATCATGGTTGCTCGAGGAGATCTTGGCGTAGAGCTTCCGATTGAAGATGTTCCGATGGTCCAGAAACGATGCGTAGAACTCTCTCGCGATGCAGCTAAACCTGTAATTGTCGCTACGCAGATGCTCGATTCCATGATTTCAAATTCTTCGCCTACTCGCGCAGAAGCAACCGATTGCGCAAATGCAGTCCTGGATGGGGCAGACGCTCTGATGCTCTCTGGTGAAACGTCTATCGGTGAATTTGCGATTCAAGCAGTTGAAACTATGGCCCGCATTATCGAACGCACTGAAGAACTTGGTCTCGATCGAATTCGTCCATTAACAAATAACCCACGTACAAAGGGTGGCGCAATTACTAAAGCGGCTGCAGAAGTTGGTCAGATCGTTGGTGCAAAGTACCTTGTTACTTTTACGCAATCAGGGGATTCAGCACGACGTATTTCGAGACTTCGTTCACCAATTCCAATTATTGCAATCACTCCAGAAATTGGAACCTACAACCGCCTTTCTCTCTCGTGGGGAGTTGAGCCGTTAGTAACACCAATGGTGAAGCACACTGATGAGATGGTTCTACAGGCAGATAAAATGCTCATTGAAGGAAAGCGCGCGGAAATTGGTGAGGCAGTAATGATTGTCGCTGGTTCGCCTCCGGGAATCCCAGGCTCTACAAATGCGATGCGCGTTCACAGGGTAGGCGATGCTGTAAACGGCGTAGTTGCTGCGTACCGTTAAACTTAAATTTCGATTACAGCCCTGTCTTCGCATACGACCAAGTCTTCGCATAAGATAGGGGAGTACGCCTCGGTACTCCAACGGTAGAGAGGGCAGTCTCAAACACTGCATAGTGTCGGTTCGAATCCGACTCGAGGCACATGAGCAAAGATGCAACAACGAAATCGCCGGTGCGCATTCTCGTTGCCGAGGATGAAGCTCTGATTCGTATGGATTTAGTTGAGATGTTGGAAGAAGCCGGTTATCACGTCATCGCACAAGCAACTAACGGTGAAGAAGCAATTGCTCTTGCAACAGAACATCAACCAGATCTGGCAATTCTCGATGTAAAGATGCCAGTTCTTGATGGAATTTCAGCAGCAGAGAAAATCATTTCCATTGCACCTGTATTAATGCTCACTGCATTTAGCCAGCGAGAACTTGTCGATCGCGCGCGAGATGCTGGTGTCATGGCATATGTTGTTAAGCCATTTACAATCGGGGATTTAGTTCCAGCAATTGAAATCGCAATCAGCAGACATACCCAAATGCGGTCACTTGCCGAGGAAGTCGCAGACCTTCACGAACGCCTTGAAACAAGAAAAATCATCGACAGAGCAAAGGGAATATTGATGAAAGCCCTCAACCTCTCAGAACCCGAAGCATTTTCATGGATTCAACGAGCTGCCATGGACCGTAGATTGACTATGAAAGAGGTCGCCCAAGCCGTCATCTCCCCAGAGGCCGCACTCGATAAATAGGCCAAAACTGCTCATTTTCGTAATCAAAAAGTAACCTCCCACGCGCGAATTAGGACCTTTCTGTCTTGTCTCAACTAGGGGTTGAGCATTACCATTGCGGCTTCCCTGTCCCGGGACACATGAAAGACAAAACAGGAAGGCAATACATGAACAAGAAGATCGTAAGCGGCTTCGCAATTGCCGCTGCTGCAACACTTGCACTTGGTGCAGTTGCAACAGCACCAGCGAACGCAGCAACAAAGAAGGTAGTAAAGCTTGCATACATGGGCCCACTTACAGGTGGAGCTGCTGCGCTTGGTCAGGATCAGATTCCAGGTGCTATCTGGGCTATTGATCAGTACAACCGCACAAACCCAAAGACAAAGATTGAGCTTGTTAAGGCTGACGCACAGTGCGACGGAACAGTTGCTGCAAACGTAGCTCCTGGTGTTGCTGCAGATAAGGCAATTATTGGCGTTATCGGAACAGCATGTTCTGGTGAAGCTCGTAACTCATTCCCTGCATACAAGGCTGCTGGCCTAACAATGGTTGCACCATCAGCTTCTGCTGTTGACCTTACAAACCGTAAATCAAAGTCAAACGGCTTCCCAGTGTTCCACCGCGTTGTTGCTAACGACTCATTCCAGGGTCCAGCACTTGCACGTTACGGCGCAAGCGGAGTTAAGGATCCTAAGTACTTCTTGGTTGACGATCAGTCACCATACGGTGCTCCACTTATCAAGAACGACGTAACACCAACAGCTAAGAAGCTTGGCACAATCGTTGGAACAGACTCAGTTGCTCAGAAGACTGCAGACTGGTCATCAGTTGTTGCAAAGATCAAGTCATCTGGTGCAAACATCGTTCTAT
>WLPI01000029.1 GCA_009698845.1 Actinomycetota bacterium | reverse complement strand
GGGCACTTGAAATCCTTCAGGGCGCAGTCACAATCATCGAAGGTGGCACAGTTAACCGTTTACCTCTAATCCTTGAGAGAATTCAATAATGAGCACCTTGACTAAGAAACCAACAGCTGAGCAAGTAAAACGTTTACCGAAAGCGCTGCTACATGACCACCTTGATGGTGGGCTACGTCCACAAACAATTATTGATATTGCTAAAGAGATAGGGCACGAATTGCCTACCTATGATGCAGCAGAGCTTGCAGAATGGTTTAGAGCTTCATGTGACTCTGGTTCTTTAGTTTCATACTTAGAAACTTTTGCGCACACAGTTGCGGTCATGCAACGTAAGGAAGATGTTGTTCGTGTTGCTCGCGAATGTGCAGTCGATTTGGCGCGCGATGGTGTTGTGTATGCCGAAGTGCGCATGGCGCCTGAACTCGTTACAGAAAAAGGCCTATCGCTATCTCAAGCTATTGAAGCTATTCTCGAAGGCTTCCGTGCCGGTGAAGCTGAAGCGAAGTCAGAAGGAAACACAATTCGCGTACTGTCACTACTCTGTGGAATGCGCCAAAACGAGAGATCACAAGAAGTTGCCGAACTTGCGGTGAAGTATCGCGACCAAGGAGTAGTTGGCTTTGATATCGCTGGACCTGAAGATGGTTTCCCACCCAGTGATCAGCTAGATACCTTTGAATATTTGCGGCGAGAAAATGCACACTTCACAATTCATGCCGGTGAGGCATACGGACTTCCATCAATCTGGGAAGCGATTCAGTTATGTGGTGCAGAACGTCTCGGTCACGGAGTTCGCATCATCGATGACATTGATTTCAATCACACACCAGCCAGATTAGGTCGTTTATCTGCTTATATTCGCGACCGTCGCGTGCCACTGGAAATGTGCCCATCGTCAAATATTCAAACAGGTGTTGCAGATTCATTTGCTCATCATCCATTGGCAAAGCTCGCAAAGCTGCGCTTCCGGGTAACAATCAATACAGATAATCGTTTAATGTCAGCGACGTCAATGTCACGAGAAATGACAGAGATGGTTAATCAATGTGACTGGACTTTCCAAGATCTTCAGCGCGTAACCATCAATGCACTTAAAAGCTCTTTTATTCCATTCGAAGAGCGTCTTGCAATCATCGAAAACGTTGTGAAGCCAGCCTACTTAAGCATTGCAGGAGAGTAAGAGTTTAAACTCCGACTGAATGCCAGACGGTTTTAGATTCCATGAAGGCAAGAATTCGGGTTGGAGTTTTGCCTGATTCAAAAGAATGAATTCTTTTGAGGTTCTCGGCACCCGCTTCTTTGAGAGCTCCATGTTTCTTCTTCTGGATTCCAGAGATATCAAAGCCATCGATATCCATATGAGATGCAGCCCACGGAGCTAGCTCATCAAGGCTGCCAGTTAAAATATTGATGACACCAGCAGGAAGATCACTTGTGGCAAGGACTTCAGCAAATGACATTGCAGGAACTGCCAATCCACCCGGAACAAGTACAACTGAGCTATTTCCAGAAACTACCGCTGCAGCAATCGCATCGATAAATTCAAGGAAGTCATCTGAGGATGCAATAGCAACAACGCCTTGTGGCTCAGAGATAGAAAAATTAAAGTATGGACCAGATACTGGATTAGTTGCACCGCTGACTGCTTGAAGTTTGTCGCTCCACCCCGCATACCAAACCCACCGGTCAATTGCTTGCGCAACTTGGACTTTTGCTTTTGCGGGAGTGATACGAGCTGTGAGAGCAATCTCAGATTCGAATTGCTCAGCTCTTCCTTCTAGCATTTCAGCAATTCGGTAAAGAATCTGTCCACGGTTATAGGCAGTTGCCTTCGACCAACAAGATTGTGCTGCGCGTGCAGCAGTGACGGCATCACGTAAATCTTTACGAGATGCAAGTGCAGGGTTGGCGATAAAGTCACCGTTCTTTGCAGTCACTTCAAAAACGCGTCCAGATTCACTGCGAGGAAATGCTCCATTGATAAAGAGCTTGTAGGTCTTCTTTACTTCTACGCGAGACACTTTCTTAGTAGCCATTTACTTTGCCCCCGTTTCTTTACCATTTTTTAAATAAGCAGCTAAGCCATGCTTGCCACCTTCACGGCCCCAGCCAGATTCTTTATATCCACCGAATGGTGATGCTGGATCAAATTTATTAAATGTATTTGCCCAAATAACACCGGCCTTTAAGTGCTGGCTTGCCCAGAAAATTCGGGAGCCTTTCTCGCTCCAGATTCCTGCAGAGAGACCAAAGGGGGAGTTATTCGCCTTATCTATAGCCTCTTGAGGAGTTCTAAAGGTCAACACTGAAAGGACTGGACCGAAAATCTCTTCTTGTGCAATTCGATGAGCTTGGGTGACGCCAGTAAAGATCGTTGGAGCAAACCAGTAGCCCTTATCTGAAAAGTTGCACTGTGGGCTCCAACGCTGCGCACCCTCAGTATCTCCAACAGCAGAGAGCTCTTTGATTTTAGCTAGCTGCTCTTTCGAATTGATTGCTCCGAGATCTGTATTTTTATCAAGCGGATCGCCCACTCGAATCTTTGCCATTCTTACCTTGAGTTTTTCAATAATCTCTTCGGCGATGCTCTCCTGCACAATCAGGCGAGAGCCTGCACAGCAGACATGGCCTTGATTGAAGAATATTCCGTTGACGATTCCCTCTACTGTTTCATCGACAGGCGCATCATCGAAGACAATATTTGCACCTTTTCCACCAAGTTCAAGTGTTGCTTTCTTATCCGTTTCAGCAATAGCACGTGCAATCTTCTTGCCTACCTCTGTTGAACCAGTAAATGCAATCTTATGAATTCCTGGATGGTTCACAATTGCTGCACCAGTAGAACCATCACCTGTAACAATGTTTACTACGCCATCTGGGAGTTCAGCTTGCTGGCACACTTCAGCAAAAAGAAGTGCAGTCAGTGATGTTGTTTCGGCTGGCTTGAGTACAACGGTGTTTCCTGTTGCAAGTGCTGGTGCAACTTTCCATGCGAGCATCAATAGTGGGAAATTCCAGGGAATGATTTGTCCTGCAACCCCGTACGGCTTCGGAGAGTGGCCAAGGCCGGCATAATCTAATTTATCTGCCCACCCTGCGTGATAAAAAAAGTGTGCTGCAACAAGAGGAATATCAATATCGCGAGTTTCGCGGATTGGCTTTCCATTATCAAGAGTCTCTAGAACTGCGAACTCACGTGCTCGTTCTTGAAGTATGCGCGCAATCCGATAGAGATACTTTCCTCGCTCTTTGCCAGATAACTTTGACCACGTCTTTGTATATGCCTTCTGTGCAGCAAGTACTGCTTTATCTACATCTGATGTTCCGCCTAAAGCAATATGACTCAGGATCTCTTCGGTAGCAGGATTAACTGTGGGAAAGTGCTTCTTTCCGGCTACAAAGGAACCATTGATGAAGTGGCCATACTTAGGCTTAATTGAGACGATCGATCTAGATTCAGGCGCCGGTGCGTATTCAAAAGTCATTGATGGCCTCTTCTAATCAATCGTTACGTAGTTAGGGCTAGCGTAGTAGCCATCTGACATTTTCATGCGCTGCATCAGTAAATCATTGAGCAGCGCGCTGGCACCAATCCGGAAAAGCTCAGGGGTTAACCAGTCTGGCCCAGCAGTTTCGTTAACCAGAACGAGTTGCTTGATTGCATCTTTTGTAGTTCTGATTCCACCTGCAGGCTTTACGCCAATTCTACGCTGTGTGATGGAGTAGAAATCTCGTACTGCTTCCAACATTACAAGTACAACTGGAGGAGTTGCAGCTGGTGCAACTTTACCTGTGGAAGTCTTGATGAAATCAGCACCAGCGAGCATTGCAAGATAAGAAGCTTTGCGAACATTGTCGTAGGTAACAAGCTCACCGGTTTCAAAGATAACTTTGAGATGGGCTTTACCCCCACAGACTTCTCGAATCTTTACAATCTCATCAAAAACTAAACCATATTTGCCCGCAAGGAATGCTCCGCGATCGATCACCATATCAATCTCAGCAGCTCCGGCATCAATTGCATCTTGTGTATCTTGAATCTTAACTTCCATAGATGCACGCCCTGATGGAAATGCGGTTGATACTGCCGCTACTGGGACATGTTTTCCGCCGATTGCATCAAGATGTGTGCGTGCAACTTCGACCATATCGTTATAGACACAGATAGCACCGACGCTTGGAACAGTTGGATCTGTGGGATCAGGTCTTACTGCTTTAGAACATAGCGCTCGAACTTTGCCAGGTGTATCAGCACCTTCTAACGTTGTGAGATCAACCATCGAGATTGCGGTCTCTATTGCCCATTTCTTGCTCGTAGTTTTAATGCTTCTCGTTGCAAGCATCGCTGCACGAGCCTCGGCACCTACTTGGTCAACTCCAGAGAGCTCATCTAGGAAATGAATAAGAGATTTCTCTGATCCATCGACTAGGCCATAGAAACTCATGAAAGTAATTCTTTCAGAGGCTGACGAATCTCGTCGAGCAATTTCTGTGATTCATCCGACGAAGTTGTAACTACCTCGATGTAGCACTTCAACTTAGCCTCGGTACCCGACGGGCGCACAATGATTCGAATTCCACCTGCAAGCCAGATGCGAAGCCCATCTGTAGGCGGTAATCCATCTTTAGGTGCCGCTAAATCATCGATAGATTCGACAACCCGTCCCGCAATTTCACTTGGGGGATTGGTGCGAAGTCTGGCAAGCAGACGAGTAATAGAAGACAAATCTGTTACACGAATTGAGATTTGTTCAGTTCCATGGAATCCGTGACGAACCCAGACTTCATCAAGCAAATCACTGAGAGTAATTCCTTCACGCTTTAAATCTGTTGCTACCTGCGCTAAAAATAGCGCTGCAGAGATGCCGTCTTTGTCATTAACGTTATCTGAATCAACCGCATAGCCAATTGCCTCTTCATATCCAAATGCTAAGTTTTCTATTTTGGCTAGCCATTTAAAGCCAGTGAGAACTTCTTTAAACTCGATATCGTAGTGTGCACTAATTTTGCGAAGTGCCGATGAAGAAACTATTGAATTTCCAAAGGTTCCTTCAGGCTTGGTGCGTGCAATCCATTCGCCGAGGATGATCCCAAGTTCATCTCCGCGCAGCATGCGCCAGCCGGTCCTCGGGTCATTAATCGCCGCTGCACATCTATCTGCATCTGGGTCATTTGCAATAACAAGATCTGCACCAAAATCACGAGCTTTCTTAAGTGCTAAATCCATTGCACCAGGTTCTTCAGGATTAGGGAATGCAACCGTGGGGAAGTCAGGATCTGGGGTGCATTGCTCATCTACAAGAATAAGTGTTGCAAAACCTGCATGGTTGAAAACTCTTTGAATCGTTTCAGTTCCTACGCCATGCATGGCGGTGTACACAATTTTCAAATCACCGGGACGTGGTGCCAAAGTTGCTGTACGACGCACGTATTCGCTAACTACATCTTCTTCGAGGACAGTCCAAGAGGAGCCTCGTTTTTGGGATGATAATGAGGTAATTGCATCAATCTCTTTCGCGATGTAGCCATCTGTAGGATTAACAATTTGTGATGAGGCGTAATTGATTCCATCGGCTACTGGACCGATATAAACCTTGTAACCATTATCTTCTGGGGGATTGTGGCTTGCAGTAATCATGATTCCGACATCGCATGCGAGAAATTCGGTTGCAAATGCCAATACAGGCGTCGGAAGTGGCCTCGGTAGTACAAAAACTTGCATTCCGGCGCCGCTCATAATCTCTGCAGTCTGACGTGTAAAGTCTTCAGAGCCATAACGAGCATCGCGTCCCACTACAACTTTGCTCATCCCGCGCGCTTTCATATACGCAGCAATTCCAGCAGCAGTGCGGCCAACTACGGCGCGGTTCATACATGATGGCCCGGGTCCAATTGGTCCACGCAGACCTGCAGTGCCAAATTGCAGAAAACCATTGAAGTATCTGCGAAGCGTAACTTCGTCGCCAGAATCTAAAAGTGCTTGCAGGGTAGCTGCGGTTGATGGATCTGGATCATCAGAAATCCATGAAAGAACTTCAGCCTGCAGCGCCTTATCCATTAACGAAGATTATCTCTATTTAAATGAGTTTAGGAATAGTTGAACTAAGAAGTGCTCCCATGCGATCTGCGGCAGCTTTTCCAGCAGCAATAACTTCTTCGTGATTCAATTTTTCGCCAGTAACTCCTGCAGCTGCATTAGTTACCAGTGAGATTCCAAGAACTTCAGCACCAAGTGCATGTGCAGCAATTGCTTCAGGAACGGTGGACATACCTACTAAATCTGCTCCCATTGTGCGCATCATCAAAATTTCTGCAGGTGTTTCATATGTAGGTCCGCGCCAATGCACGTATACACCTTCTTCAAGACTGGAATCTTCCTTCTTGACAATTGCTCTAATGCGCTTGCTATACAAATCTGTGAGATCGATAAAAGTTGCACCCGATAGTGGTGATGCTGCAGTAAGTGAAATATGGTCGCGAATAAGCACTGGTTGTCCAACTTTATATTTTGTGTTAATTCCACCGCAAGCATTTGTAAGAATCACAACTTTGCATCCTGCCTTTACGGCAGTGCGCACACCGTGCACTACAGGCTCCATGCCTTTACCTTCATACAGGTGTGTACGTCCCAGAAATACCAATGCACGAATTTTCTTGCCATTTTCAATTAGTTCATACGAGCGAACTTTTCCGGAGTGACCCTCAACTGCCGGAGGAAGAAAACCGGTCAATTCATCAGCATTGCATTCATACGTGGGCGCTCCAAGGGCATCTGCAGCACTGACCCAGCCAGATCCCATCACCAGTGCGACATCATGAGATGCGACCCCTGTGCGATTGGCGATTTCTTTAGCAGCTTGTGTTGCAGCAGCAAGTGGGTCTGAGTAAAGAAGCTCTGTAGAAGTCATGCCTCAATAATGTCACAGAGAACAGTTCCGCTGGCAACTGTCTCGCCTATGACAGCCTTTAAGTTTTTAATCACACCGCTTTTATGTGCATTCAGTGGCTGTTCCATCTTCATTGCCTCAAGCACAATAATTAAATCACCAACTTCTACGTTCTGACCTTCTTCAACGGCAATCTTGACGACAGTGCCTTGCATGGGAGATGCCAGTCCAGTTCCAGAAGCACCACCGCCAGATACCTGCTTTGCACGATGGCGTTTTACAACGGGTTCTGGTGCATGAACAACAATCTCAAATCTCTTACCGTTCACTTCAGCTACGAGTTTCTCTGCTGCGACCTTAGTTTGAATATCTACCGCGACGGCTTCAAATGCTGGAATGTCATTCTTAAATTCATTTTCAATGTAACTTGTGTAAACTTTGAAATTTTCTGTGTATGCAGAATCTTCAAGAATTGCACGGTGGAATGGAAGAGCAGTTGCCAAACCACCAATTTCGAATTCAGCTAGTGCGCGACGTGCCCGTTCAATTGCTTGCTTTCTAGTTGCACCAGTAACAATAAGTTTCGCGAGCAATGAGTCAAAGTTTCCACCAATGACATCTCCATTGCGGAATCCTGCGTCAACTCGGACGCCTGGCCCTGTCGGAATACTCCAAGAAGTTATTCGCCCTGGAGCTGGCAAGAATGAGCGACCAGGATCTTCACCGTTGATTCTGAATTCAATCGAGTGTCCGCGCACAACTGGATCATCAAAACCAAGGCTCTCACCCATTGCGATTCTAAATTGTTCGCGGACGAGATCGATGCCAGTTACCTCTTCAGATACGGGATGTTCGACCTGCAAACGAGTGTTAACTTCTAGGAATGAAATAGTTCCATCTACGCCGACAAGGAATTCACAGGTACCCGCACCGATATAACCAGCTTCCTTCATGATTGCCTTACTTGATCGATACAACTCTTCGTTCTGTGCATCAGTGAGGAATGGCGCAGGAGCTTCTTCTACGAGCTTCTGATGTCTGCGTTGTAAAGAGCAGTCGCGAGTGGAAACCACAACTGCATGACCGTGCTTATCAACCAATACCTGAGTTTCTACGTGACGTGGCTTATCGAGATAACGCTCAACAAAACATTCTCCTCTGCCAAATCCAGCAATTGCTTCGCGTACTGCTGAGGCATAGAGCTCTGGAATCTCTTCCATTGTGTGAGCAACTTTGAGGCCACGCCCGCCACCACCGAATGCAGCTTTAATTGCAACCGGTAAACCATGTTCCTTTGCAAAGGCCAAAACTTCATCATGCCCAGTGACTGGATCTTTTGTGCCTGCAACCAATGGTGCACCAGCCGCCGATGCAATGCGACGAGCTGAGACTTTATCTCCAAGTGCGCTAATAGCTGCAGGAGGTGGTCCAATCCAAATAAGCCCAGCATCAATAACTGCTTGAGCGAAGTCAGCATTTTCAGAGAGGAATCCATAGCCGGGGTGAACTGCATCTGCTTTAGCTTCCTTAGCAAGAGCGATGATCTTTGGAATATTTAAATAAGTGTCCTTAGCCAAAGTTCCATCGAGTGAATATGCATAGTCTGCGCTTTTTGTATGTAGAGCATCGCGGTCTTCTTCTGCATACATGGCAACACTTTCGAGACCATGATCTTTGCATGCGCGAATAACGCGAAGTGCAATTTCACCTCGGTTTGCAATCAGTACGCGCTTCATGCCATCTCCTTCACTTGTGGCCAAGAGTATCCAAGTTGTTTCATGGCGCTACGAAGAAAAGGCATCGAAATTCCAACGACATTGGTGTAATCGCCCTCAATCACCGGAATAAAAGGTGAACCGAAGCCATCTAAAGTGAACCCACCAGCAACATGTAGTGGCTCTTCAGAAGCAACGTAATCATGAATTTCTTCTTCAGTCATATCCGTAAAAGTCACCTTGGTAGTCACTCGATCTGCAATTTCAATCCCACGTTCGGTATCAATAATGCAGTGACCAGTATGAAGTAAGCCTGATCGCCCACTAATTTTCTTTGCGCGGTCGATAGCAATTTCCGGAGAACCAGGTTTTCCGAAGGAAACACCATCTACATCAAATGTTGAGTCACAACCGATAATGACTGCTGGGTAATCAATCATCTCCCTAACAGTGTGGGCTTTGGAGATTGCCAATGCAATGACCATATCCTGCGGAGTCATTGCGTGAAAGAAATCTGTTTCTTCATCCACATTACTGACGATTATTGTCGGCTTAAGACCGGCGTCTTCAAGCAATCTGCGCCTGGAGGTTGATTGTGAAGCTAGAACTATTTTCGGCATCACTTATGTTTTCTAGCGCCGAACGTAATTTGGTGAGGGAGTGGTTGCCTAAATTGTGGAACCGCGAAGACACTTCGTTTAATGACAGGTTTTAGGTCGACAGATTTGTGATTAGCAAGCACTGCTTGTAGCGCGAGAAGTTCTTCTGGGGTTGGATGCCCAGATACGACAGTAAATTTCATGGCTAGAGGGGAATATTTCCATGCTTACGAGCAGGCAAGGTGTCGCGTTTAGTTTTCAAGGTACGGAATGCTTTTGTAATGTACTGACGAGAATCTTCTGGCTCAATAACGCTGTCGATTGTTCCGCGCTCGGCAGCTAGATAGGGGTTAGAAAACTTCTCTGTGTATTCAGTAATCAGTTCCGCTCGTTTGGAATCTTGATCTTTCGCTTCTGCCAAATCTTTACGATAGAGAATGTTTACAGCACCTTGTGCGCCCATTACGGCAATTTCAGCAGATGGCCACGCAAAGTTGATATCGCTTCCCAAATACTTAGAGCCCATCACAATAAATGCTCCACCATATGCTTTACGAGTAATCAAAGTAACAAGTGGCACAGATGCTTCAGCGTAAGCATAAAGTAACTTCGCACCACGACGGATGATTCCGTTCCATTCTTGCTCTGTACCTGGCATAAATCCTGGAACATCAACCAAAGTAAGAATAGGTATATTGAAGGCATCGCAAAAACGTAAGAAGCGTGCTGCTTTTTCCGAGGAGTTAATATCAAGTGTTCCAGCAAGCTGTGAAGGTTGATTTGCAATTACGCCAATAGATTGACCTTCGATACGCGCAAATCCAACAACAATATTTGGTGCATAGAGTGCATGAACCTCCAGGAATTCACCCTCATCGACAATTGCCTGAATCAAACTCTTCATGTCATAAGGCTGATTTGGGCTATCTGGGATCAAGGTATTCAGAGCAAGATCAACTGTGTTTTTATCAAGTGTCTGAGTTGGTGGTAGTACTGGAGATCCATCCATGTTATTTGATGGCAGATATGAAAGAAGCGCTTTTACATAGTCAATGGCATCTGCTTCAGAATCTGCCATGTAATGCGCGTTTCCAGATTTAGTATTATGGGTAAATGCTCCACCAAGTTCTTCCATCCCTACATCTTCACCAGTGACAGTCTTAATCACATCAGGACCGGTGATGAACATGTTTGAAGTTTCCTTCACCATCACAGTGAAGTCAGTGAGAGCGGGAGAGTATGCAGATCCACCAGCACACGGTCCGAGAATAAGTGAGATTTGAGGAATCACCCCTGATGAACGAGTATTAAGTCGGAAAATTTTTCCATAGCCGTTGAGGGAAGCCACTCCCTCTTGGATTCGCGCGCCACCCGAATCATTGATTCCAATCAATGGAATACCTGACTTCAAGGCAAATTCTGCAATCTTTACAATTTTCTCTGCATGAACTTCACCAAGTGATCCACCGAAAACTGTGAAATCTTGTGAGTACAGTGCAATCGGACGACCATCCACAGTCGCTGTTCCGATTATTACGCCATCTCCGTAAGGCCGGTTCTTCTCCATCCCAAAGTTCTGAGCGCGATGACGAGCAAACTCATCAATTTCTGTAAATGAATCTGCATCCACAAGCATTTCAATACGTTCGCGGGCAGTGCCCTTGCCTTTGGCATGTTGCTTCTCACGGGCTCGATCAGATCCGGCATCGACAGCCTCAGCAATTCTTTCGCGAAGGTCTTCGATTTTTCCTGAAGTTGTATGCAGATCTGGACTCATGAACATAAGGTACTAGCCGTGAGCATAGTTACGCCAAGACCGCCTCTGGAAATTTCGCTGATCTCTGAAAAAATCTCGCGGTACTGGCGGGTAAGCGTGGTCGAAGTCACCGGATCAACACAAGATGATTTGTTGGCATCTGTTGCACGAAATGATGCACGCAATGGAGATGTCATTGTCACCGAGTATCAAAGCACAGGAAGAGGGAGATTAGACAGAAAATTTGATGCGCCAAAATCTACTGCCCTGATGTTCTCGCTTTACGTGCAACCTACGCGCGACAAAAGTGATTGGTCTTTTTTGCCGTTGCTCAGTGGATTGATAGTTTCATTAGCACTTTCAGAGATTGATCCACGTTTAGAAGTTTCACTTAAATGGCCAAATGATTTACTCATTGGTGAAGGAAAAGTTGGCGGCATCATTGCTCAAGCTACAGAAAAAGGAATTGTCGTAGGGATTGGGATCAATGTTGCTATGTCTGACTCAGAACTTCCCGTTACGCATGCAACCTCACTTGCACTTAACAATTTTCGTGAACTTGATAGAAATGTGATTTTGTCTCACATACTTAGTTGCTACGAGGAGATTTTCTTACGTTGGCAAAGCGGTGAAGATTTACGTCATCTCTACCGCGAGCGCTGTTCAACAGTGGGCAAAGAGGTTCGTGTCGATACTCCACAGGGTGCTTATATCAATGGGCTTGCAATCGATATTGCGCCAAATGGTGAACTCATTCTCAAAGACGGCACGCGAGTTACTGTCGGCGACGTCGTTCATCTACGATAAGCCAGTGAGCGAGAGATTCCCGACAGTTGGCGTAATTGGTGCAGGCCAGTTAGCACGAATGATGGTTGGGCCAGCAGCAGCTCTTGGAGTAAAACTTCGATTGTTTGCACACAGTGCATCGGATTCTGCGGCGCAGATTTGTGAGCATGTGGTTGGTGATTATAAAGATTTAGAAGCACTCAAGAATTTTGCACAAGGGTGTGACGTAATCACTTTCGAACATGAGCTCATCCCATTATCGGTAATCAAAGGTTTGGAAAGTTCAGGGGTTCGGGTCTATCCACCTTCGACTGCGTTCATATTTTCACAAGACAAAGCTGCAATGCGAGAGAAACTAAGTAATTACCCGGCTCCGCATTGGAAAGTCATCTCATCGACATCAGAAGTCGATCAGTATCCGATGATCGCAAAGAGTATTTCTGGGGGATACGACGGCCGTGGAGTCTGGAAAGTAAATTCCCAGGACGAACTTGCGGAAATTCTAAAGACTACTCCACAGCTACTTATTGAGGAATTAGTCGCCTTCGATTGTGAAATAGCGGTTATGGTTGCAAGGTCACCGCATGGACAGGCAACTTCGTGGTCGCCAACTGAGACTGTTCAGGAAGATGGAATCTGCACGCTGACGATTACTCCTGCGACAAGCATTGACTCAGATATTGCAGAGAAAGCCCAACAACTAGCACTTGATATTGCTCAAGAAGTAGGAGTTGTGGGTGTAATGGCAGTTGAAATGTTTGTAAAAGGAAAGAACATTTACATTAACGAATTAGCAATGCGCCCACACAATTCGGGTCACTGGACAATCGATGGTTCCACGACAAATCAGTTTGAACAACATCTACGTGCAGTTCTCGATTTACCGCTGGGTGATCCATCGATGACTCAAGCGTATGCAGTCATGGGAAACATCCTGGGTGGAGATAAGACTGATATGTATAGACCATATTTGCATCTGATGGCGCGTAATCCTGAGCTTAAGTTTCACCAATACATGAAAGAAGTTCGCGTGGGGCGCAAGATTGGGCATGTCACTGCAACGGGTTCTGACCTTCTACAATTAACCAATGATGTGCAGCATGCACGTGATTACATGAGTGGAGCTATTGATGAGTGAGAGTAAAGATGTAGCAATCATCATGGGATCTGACTCTGATTGGCCAGTTATGGAAGAGGCAGCCAAGGTGCTGGATGCACTTGGAATTTCTTATGAGGCAGATGTTGTTTCTGCTCATCGCATGCCACTAGAGATGGTTGAGTTTTCTCAACGTGCGAAAGCACGTGGGTTTAAAGTAATCATTGCTGGTGCAGGTGGCGCTGCACATTTACCTGGCATGGTCGCATCCCTTACTCCACTTCCGGTTATTGGAGTGCCAGTTGCACTCAAGAATCTTGATGGAATGGATTCGCTACTCTCGATTGTCCAGATGCCAGCAGGAATTCCTGTGGCAACTGTTGGTGTGGGAAATGCCAAAAACGCTGGATTACTCGCTGCGCGAATTCTAGGAATTTCTAATCCAACTATTGCTGGCAAAGTTGAAGAAGCTCTCAAAGAAATTAACGAGGAAGCAAAAGCAAAAGGCGCTCAACTAAACGCCCGTCGCAATCAAAAAACTGGTTTTTAATCCGTTCTGCCAAGCGCATGAAAGCGCCAACCAGCTGCACGCCACTTATTTCGGTCTAACATATTTCGACCGTCAATAATGAACTTTGATTTAACTAGTTGACCGATAACTGATGGATCAAGCTCCCGATACTCTTTCCATTCAGTCAAGTGCAGAATTGCATCGGCACCTTTAACTGCATCGACAACTTTCTCTTGGTAATCAAGATTTGGAAATCTCTTGCGTGCGGGTTCAATTCCTTTTGGATCATGCACGACAACAGTGGCTCCAGCAGCTTGGAGCTGCGCAGCAATGTCTAAAGCAGGCGAATCTCTAACATCATCGCTATCGGGCTTAAAGGTTGCACCTAATACAGCAATTTTATACTGAGAAAGGTCATCAGAAAGATCAGCGCGTACAACATCAATCATTCTTTGACGTGCACGTATATTAATTGCATCAATCTCGCGCAAGAATTCAAGTGCTTGATGAGCACCCAACTCTTCTGCACGAGCCATAAATGCGCGAATGTCTTTTGGTAGACATCCTCCGCCAAATCCGATTCCTGCTTGCAAGAATCGGTTTCCGATTCGAGGATCGTAACCAATTGCTTTTGCAAGCACTGTTACATCACCACCGGCTGCTTCGCAGACTTCAGCCATTGCATTAATGAAGGAAATTTTCGTAGCAAGAAACGAATTAGCCGCTACTTTGACAAGTTCAGCGGTAGGTAGGTCGGCCCGAATCCATGGAGTTCCAAGATCGATAATTGGTTTATAAACCTCTTTTAGTATTTCCTCTGCTCGATCGTTTGTTACACCAACTACAAGACGGTTGGGTGTCAGCGTATCTTCTACTGCAAACCCTTCACGCAAGAATTCTGGATTCCAGGCAAGATCTGCTTGGGGAGCAGAAATCGCAAGTTGATCTCTCAAGAGTTGCGCAGTACCGACTGGCACTGTGGATTTACCTACAATGAGTGATCCCTCTTTAACATGCGCAGCAATTGCGCTTACCGATGCCTTTACATAGGTGAGATCTGCCGCTAATCCATCTTTGCTTTGAGGAGTTCCCACGCAGATGAAGTGAACATCAGCATCAGCAACCGCTGCAAAATCTGTTGAGAATGTAAGCCTGCCACTATTGATTTCAGCTGCGAGAAGTGTGTCTAGCCCTGGTTCGTAAAAAGGAAGTGCGCCTTTCGAGAGCATGTC
>WLPI01000028.1 GCA_009698845.1 Actinomycetota bacterium | reverse complement strand
GCCTGCCAAATTGCTGAGTGCTCTGAATCAACAGGTAAGAGTTGATTCTCTTTCGCACGTGAAACAACCAAATCTCCACCTGCAACAAGTGATTCCTTATTGGCAAGTGCAACACGGTTGCCGGCATCGAGTGCGGCTAACGTTGGAGCAAGTCCTATAGAGCCGGTAATGGCATTGAGTACTACATCGCACGTTATTGCAGCAATCTCAGTTGACGCATTGGGTCCATCAATAACTTGAACACCTGGCAGCGCTTCACGAATGAGTTCAGCGTTATTCAGAACTCCTACAACCTTTACTTTGAATTTCTTCGCTTGATCGACAACTACCTGCGGATGGGTTCCGGCAGAGGTAATTGCTATTACAGAGAATAGATCTGAATTAGCTTCAACTATTTCAAGTGCTTGAACACCAATTGATCCAGTTGAACCCAGAATTACGAGTTCGCGAGTCATGAAACTTTGCGCTTACGTCCTACGAATTGACCAAGAATTACAATAGTGAGAGCAAGAATGAACATCGCAGAACCAATTACATTTGCCTGAGCCGGAATTCCACGAGCAGCAGAGACGTACACAAATTTGGGGAATGTTGTCATTGTGCCCGAGTTAAAGTTGGTAATAATGAAATCATCGAATGACAAACTGAATGCAAGAAGTGCAGCTGCTGCGATTCCTGGTGCGACTAATGGAAGAGTGACACGGCGGAAGGTTTCGCGTTCATTTGCATAGAGATCCATCGCTGCTTGCTCAAGACGTGGATCTAGCGAAGCAATGCGCGCCTTCACGGTAACAACAACAAATGACATACAGAAAAGAACGTGAGCGATAACAGTTGGCCAAAATCCCGGGTTAATTTGAAACACTAAAAACAGTGAGAGGAGTGAAGCTCCAAGAACGATTTCTGGTGTTGCCATGGGTAAGAAAATCAAAAGATTCGTAGATGAGCGACCTTTGAATTTATGGCGACCAATTGCAAATGCAATCATCGTGCCAAGAATTGTAGAAAATAGCGTTGCGAGGAATCCAATCTTGATTGAGTTTCCAAGTGCAGTACAGACTTCAGGTGCGCCGCATGGATTCTGCCAATTAGCGAACGTGAATCCCTTCCAGATGAGGTTGCTCTTTGCTGAATCGTTAAATGAGAAAACAAAAGTATAAGCAACGGGAATGAAGAGGTAAGTGAAAGCTATTGCGGCATAAATTCGAATGAGATTGCGCCCAAACCAACGCGAGATAGTTTTCATACCAATTCCTCGGTTCCGGCCTTGCGCACATAGATTGTTACCAAGATAAGGATTGCAGCCATCAAAGTGAATGAGAGAGCAGCTGCGGTGGGGTAATCAACAATTCTAAAGTAACGAGATTCGATTACATTGCCCAACATCTTCGTCTGCGGACTACCCAGAATGGCAGCATTGACGTAATCACCTGCCGCAGGAATAAATGTCAACAAGGTCCCGGCAACAACACCTGGCATTGAAAGAGGAAGAGTTACTTTGCGGAAAGTGGTAAATCCATTTGCATAAAGATCTCCGGATGCTTCAAGGGTGCGAGGATCAATGCGATCGATGGATGCGTAGAGCGGCAAGGTCATAAATGGTAGGAAGTTATACGTCATGCCCATAACCACTGCAAATGGGCTAGATGTCAGCGTCGTACTCTCAGAAATAATCTGCAACGATCGTAAGACGGGCACTACAAAACCTTCTTCACCCAGAATCTGCTTCCACGCAATTGTTCGGAGCAAGAAAGAGACAAAAAATGGAGCTATCACGAGTACAAGCATTACATTCTTAAATCTTCCGCCTTTGAATGCGATTGCATATGCAAGCGGATAAGCGATAGCTAGAGCGAGAATTGTTGTAATTAGCGCATAAAGAAATGATCGCCCAAATTGTTCTCTATTTTCAAAAATTGCATCGGCATAATTTGCTAAGCGAAAAGTTTGCTCGTACTGCCCCGTATCTCCACCATCTTTTGGAGTTTGGGTCGAAGTCTGTGCTAGGTTAAATATTGGAAGAAGAAAGAAGATTAAGAGAAACCCCATTCCTGGAATTAACAGGAGATAAGGCGTGCCTATTTTTCTCATTCTTCGTCTAGATCCTCATCAGGACTTACCTCAGTGCCGGCTTCAGCATCCTCATCTCCGCGCAGCGCAAAGGTAAAGATAGGTTCCCAAGAAATATTGACGCCCTCGCCTACGCTAAATGGAGCGACACCATCATCATTTTGCTCAAAGACCATGAGTTCTTGTCCCCATGGCATAAGCACTTGGTACTGCGTTGAAACACCAATGTAGGAAACATCTTCAACCTTGCCGCCGGTAAGAATGTTTCCTGATGTTGAAGTTTCTAGCCGTGAAATGCGGAACTTTTCTGGGCGGATTCCAGCAAGAATTGAATTATCAACCGCATGAGAACGATTCTTTTGCAGGGAAATCTTCTGACCAAAGAGATCGACTATGTGGTTATCTCCATCAGAGCCGGAGATAGTTCCTTTGATCAGATTTGACTGTCCCAGAAAGTTTGCAACAAAAGCAGTCTTTGGGTTGTCATAGAGCTCAGCAGGTGAACCCATCTGCTCAATTTCGCCTTCATTCATGACCGCGATTGTGTCGGCCATTGTCATGGCTTCTTCTTGATCATGAGTTACGTGAACAAAGGTGATTCCAACTTCTCTCTGAATCCACTTGAGCTCGATCTGCATTTGTCGACGAAGTTTGAGATCAAGTGCACCAAGTGGCTCATCAAGTAACAACAAAGCGGGGCGATTAACAATGGCGCGAGCCAATGCAATACGTTGCTGCTGTCCACCTGATAATTGCGTTGGCTTTCGTTGAGCCAGGTGAGGAAGCTCTACAAGATCCAGCGCCTTATTGACCGCATCATCAATATCTTTGAGCCCTCTGCGACGAAGACCAAATGCAATGTTTTCAAAGATAGTCAGATGTGGAAATAGTGCGTAGTTTTGAAAGACTGTGTTGATGGGACGTTGATACGGTTTTGTATCAGTGATGTCCGTTGAACCTAGAGCAATCTTTCCGTGTGTGGGCTCTTCAAGACCTGCAATCATGCGCAGAGTTGTTGTCTTGCCACATCCTGAAGGTCCAAGTAGTGCAAAGAATGAACCTTCAGGAATGACAAGTGACAAATCATTTACTGCGATGAAATCACCGTAAGACTTGGTGACGCTTGTGAGTTTGAGATCTCCGCGTGCAGAGCTTGCAACGCCCGTCACTTAGTTGCCGGCTGCCTTCTGGAACGCCTCTGTCCACTTTGTCTCTTCTGCAGGAGTAAGTGCACGGAATACAGAAAGATTTGCCATTGTCTTTGCACTTGGGAAGATGAATTCACTTGATGCAAGATCTGGATCAATCTTTTCCATCTCAGCTTGTGCGCCATTTACAGGGCAGACATAGTTCACGTAAGCAGCAACTTCGGCAGCAACTGCTGGGTCGTAGTAGTAGTTGATGAGCTTCTCTGCATTGGCCTTTGCTTCAGCTGTTGCAGTTGAAGGAATCACCATATTGTCACCAGAAATTGTGCCGCCTGCTTCTGGAATTGCGAAGTCGAACTTTCCTTCGTTCTCAGACTTCAAAATAAACATATCTCCAGACCAGCCGATTACTGCAGTTGCATCACCTGAAGTGAGATCTTCTGCATATTCGTTGCCCTTTACGCCACGAATCCAGCCATCTGAAATCTTCTGCTCGAGGTAGTCGACAGCGTTCATAAACTGATCTTCAGTTACTGTTGCAAGGCTTACACCTTGTGAACGCAAAATGATTCCGATTGTGTCGCGCATTTCAGAGAGAACGACAATCTTTCCCTTATTTGCAGGTGAGAAGAGATCTTCGAGAGTGCGAACACCCTTTGGATTCTTTTCAGTATTCCAACCAAAACCACCCATGATGCCTTGCCATGTCAATGAGCTTTCACGGTTTGGATCAAATGATGGGCTGGCAAGTGTCTCGAGAAGGTTTGTTCTATTCGGAATATTGGCTGTATCAAATTTTTGTGTGTAGCCAAGACGAATCCAACGTGCTGCCATCCAGTCTGTTGGACAGACAAGGTCGTAACCAATGTCTTTCTTTAGCTTTAGTTGTGCTTGTACTTTTCCGAAGAATTCATCGTTATCGTTGTAATCTTCGAAGTACTTGACATTAATTTTTGTTTCTTTTGTAAATGCTTCAAGAGTTGGATATTTCTTACCTGAGTCATCAACATCGAGGTAGAGAGGCCAGTTGCCCCATCGAATAGTATTTTCTGCAGAACTAGAGCTTCCGCCTGATCCGCCACATGCAGCGAGCGCACCTGCACCTGCAACTGCACCAGCGCCTGCTAAAACGGCACGGCGTGAAACTTTAGAGTTGATTATTGAACGTGCTTCTGGAGATAGAGACTTCTTAGCCATTGTTGGCTCCTTTTAAATTGCCGGAATAAGGGACGGTTTTGCAGGGCTCATTATGTAACCCTTTTTCGCTCGAGCCAAACCTAAATCGAACTTTTCTTCCTGTGATTTTTCTGGCTCAGTTAGGCGTTGATATTGCTCATCACATGCTTGATGCGGGTGTAATCCTCAAAGCCATAGCTCGAGAGATCCTTGCCGTATCCGCTGCGCTTGTAACCACCGTGGGGCATCTCGGCCACTAGCGGAATGTGAGTGTTGATCCAGACGCAACCGAAGTCAAAAGCCTTAGCCATTCTCATCGCACGCCCGTGGTCCTTGGTCCAGACAGATGAGGCCAAGCCATAGTCGACGCCATTGGCCATCGCCACTGCTTCTGCTTCATCGCTAAATTTCTGAATCGTAATGACGGGTCCAAAAATCTCAGATTGAATGAGTTCATCGCTCTGCTTGAGATCTGCAATAACTGTCGGGGTAATGAAGTAGCCCGGCATATTAGTTGGAGCTCCCCCGGCCACGATACGGGCATGTGATGGTGTGCGAGAGATAAATCCACTGACACGTTCGAATTGGCTCTTGTTATTTACTGGGCCAACTAAAACATCTTCACTTGGCATACCCATTGCAATGTTATCTGTTGCTTGCGCAGCCAGAAGTTTCACCATCTCGTCATACACACCTGCTTGAACCAAAACACGAGTGGCTGCGGTGCAATCTTGTCCGGCGTTGAAGAATCCTGCGATTGCAATTCCTTCTGCTGCAGCCGCAAGATCTGCATCGTTAAAGACAACCACAGGTGCTTTGCCACCGAGTTCAAGGTGAACGCGCTTTAAGGATTTTGCCGCAGCTCCTGCAACTTCCATACCTGCACGTACTGAACCTGTAATTGAAACCATCGCAGGTGTTGCATGGTCAACCAGTGCTGCGCCAGTTTCGCGTTCTCCTGTAATCACATTGATAACACCGTCTGGCAAGAATTCAGACATGATCTGCGCCATGAATACAGTTGATGCCGGTGTTGTATCACTTGGTTTTAAGACAACTGTATTTCCCGCAGCAATTGCAGGAGCCCACTTCCATACCGCCATCATCATTGGGTAATTCCACGGCGTTACTTGTGCGCACACTCCAATAGGTTCGCGGCGTACAAATGAGGTCATTCCGCGCATGTATTCGCCCGCTGATTTGCCCTCAAGATTTCGTGCGGCACCGGCAAAGAAGCGGATCTGATCAACCATAGGTGGCATTTCTTCAGAGGCAGTTAGCCCAACTGGTTTTCCGCAATTCTCTGATTCGATAGCTACAAATTCATCTGCTCGGGCTTCGATAGCATCCGCAATCTTTAGAAGCGCGCGTTGACGCTCTGACGGTGTGGAATCACGCCAATCTACAAATGCAGCACTTGCCGCCTTCATCGCCTTATCTACATCTGCAGCGTTTGATTTAGGTGCAGTCGCAAAAGCTTCGCCAGTGGCCGGATTTACCAGGGTTGTTGTTTCCCCTGAAGCGCTATCTACTGACTTTCCGTTGATGAAATTCTGGAGCTTCTTCATGGTTATGCCTGACCCTTCGTAGCGCGCACCATTTGATCACCGTGATCGTATGGATGCTTTGTGTAGTTTTCTAACCATCGTGCAATCGAATACTTTCCTGCCTCGGTATGTTCACCGAACTTCTCGAGATCGCTCTCTTCTAGTCGCTTAATGAGATCTAACGAGCTTGCTCGCACCGCGGCATAGACCGCAATTGAGTTCGCAACATCGCCATCGACGTACCCTAATTTAGGTTCGTTGGCCCATGCGCTTTCGTCGTACCCTTGAATGATTGAACCATTGGGTTCTGCAACTACACGGCGCAGGCGCGCATAGGACTGCGCTTCAGAATCTGCCATGTGATGAATGCATTGACGCGCTGACCATTCATTTTCTGCATGCACATCCAATAAATCTGGAGTTATTCCACGTGCAAGATTAAGAAAATACTGAGTACCCGCTTCGTACGCCGCCGCTGCTTCTTTCATATCCATAACGTGATACTAAGCCACGAAGGGAGCACTTTCAACGGTAATACGTGAGACTGCTGTCATTAGCGCAAGTGGCTGCACGAAATTAATCTTCCAGCTACCTGTAAGAGCGTTATATGAAATTCTCAAATATCCGTCGTCGTAACCCACATTTACTTTTGCTTGGTTCACCAAAGTCAGGGCCCTTCGCGCATATGCCGTATATGCCGCAGATGTTGCTCCTGAGTACACCGTGCTGGTATCAAAAACTGTAAGAAGTGTCGCTGTCCCAGTTTCGGCTGTCGCTGTCACCGTATCGGATCTGATGACTCCGACATACATAGGTAACGCTGTTGCAGATGATGAATCGAAGAATTGAAAGCGCAAGAATTTACTTGCACACTTAACAGGATCGAGACCGATTAATTCCACGGAATCAACTCGTGAGTATCCGTTGTACTGCGCCGCAGTAGGAAATAAGCCCACCGAGATCCAGCTGTCGCACGCTCGTACAGTAAAGAGTCCCTGTCCGAATTCAATTCTGCCGTTACCGATTGAAAAGTTCGTAGCCAGCGTCGATCCGCCAAATATAAGCGAAGCAACCAGACCAAAAATTATTTTAGGATTACGAAACCATCTCCGCTCAGAAGAATCGGCAGAGTCCTCCTGCGATTCTCCATCCAACATAAATCGGTTCACGGGGATATCGTAAACGACGGCGTATAGGCCACCCCTCGCGGACTATCGAGCGCGATTACTCCTGTTACTGCCCCAGATGATGGAACAACCACTTGAACATAAGTACTGGTCACTGCAGTGACCACCGCATCTTCATAGGGCCTAAAAGTGGCTGTGATCTGTGACGGTGTGAGGCCGGCAAAACCAGTTGAGTTGATACGAATCGTTGTTCCCGCTGTCGCGCTACTAATTGCATTTCCATTGATATCAGAGAAGGCAGAGGCAGTAACCGTTTCTGTTCTGACAATTATCTGGTTGCCGCCATTAAGTGGAATCGCATGGTTGCCACCCGGGGATTGAGTTGCGTAGTTAGTGCTCCAGGTAATCCAGGTAATGACAGCTGTTGTGGATTCAACAAAGTAATTACGAGTACCAGCTTTCTCGGCCCTGATGGTGCAGGTACCGACTCTTGTTGCGGTGATAATGGCAGTTGAGGCAAGTGTGCAATTTGCAGTACCTGCTGAGACCAGAGTTCTAGTTAAAGTCCCAGGACCAGATCCACCATAGACATTGATGGGGAAGGAAGAGATATTTGGATAAGACTCGTATTGCCCGATCGAAAGTGCCCTCTGGCGCGCCTTGTTAATCGTCAGCGTTGCGGTCACAGATTCAACGCCTTGGTAATTATTTAAAGTTGCTGAACTTGAGATAGTAAAAGTCGATCCCACTCGATAGACACCAGCATCGGTGGGAATCGTGTTACCAGAAAGTGCAGTTGGACTAAATGCTCTGACTGCACGGACGGACAAGGTGTTGTTCTTATCGGTGGGTCCGAAACTGCCACCGGTGAACCATTGGTACTGTGCAGATCCACCTGGATTAGTAGCGTCCTGAGACGAAGACCAGTAATCGGTGCCATCCAAATTGCTCAAGGAGTTAACTTTGAGATTGCTACGGATCAAGTTCAACTCACCCATGGATGGAACAAACCAATCGGTGAAACCTTCAGCGCTGGAATCGGCTGCCAATCGTGATGCAATCCCCGCGGTTGCGCACCCAGCATTTATCAAACGTGTATTTTCTGCGCCTGAACCCACCGCAGTGCTTGTCCCAGAAATATTCGTTGTATTGCAACCCCAACGTGCAGTTGGATCTGCGGCAGTACCGCTCCATGTTTGTGGAGCTGTAGCTAAATAGATACCGCCGGTACTAATTCCCGTAGCAACGTTGATCACAGTTGGTGAAACATAGAAGACATATCCCCCACCGGGGGCAATATCCCCGATGGTACAAGTTCCTCCGTACTCGCACGTGGTAGTTGTGTAGGTCGAAGTCACCGTTGCTGTTTCAGAATTAACCAACCCTGTCACCGTCTGCGTCACAGTCACATTCGCAGGTGATTCGCTATAGGTCACAGAATTACTGGACAGGGTTGTTGTAACGGTAATCGTGTCTGCTTTACTGACTGTGATGGTTAGCCCTTGCGTTGTAAATGCCGTCACGCTATCTGTCACAGTCAGGGTTTCGTAATAGGTCCCTATGGGCAGGGCTGTCCCCACGCGCACTGTTGCCGAGTCGCTATTGAGATTGCTCCAGGCTATTCGTCCATTTTGGTTATTGACTGTGCTTAATACCGTTGCCGTTCGAGGACCCGTACCAAATGCAAAGGTAAATACTGCCGTTCGTGTTTCGCCATACTTCTGCGTGAAGATGGCAGAGCCAGTACTTGAGGTGATCGTATTTCTGGGGTTGATCATCAGATAGACAGCCGTACTGGTATCTACGATAAATAGGCCAGCAGTATCACTATCGGTAACGACGACTCTATATCGGTATCTAATTCCACTTGTAGTCGTTTCAAGTGTCGGGGTGACATAGCTTGCGGTAAGGAAGCCTGAGCCTGCTGAGGCATTACTCCAAGAAGTTCCCGTGTCAGTCGATACTTGCCACCTGAAGTTACGTGTTAGCGGTGAAGTTGCTGAACCAGAGACTGTGAAAGTTTCCGTTAACCCCGCAGTGAGAGTGTCAAACCTTGGTCCAGTAAAGATTGGCGCAGTAGCCGTGATCCAGCGAATGATGATGATTCCGGAAGTTCCGTTATAGCCGTTTCCAGATGCTTGGCCGGTGTTGTATGCAACGTTGCCACCGAATCCAGTATTTGCCTGCCCGAATTGTGATGCGTTGCTAGCGCCCCAATAAATGCTGTAGCCACCGCGTCCATATTCAATGGAAGTTGTAGGATCAACAAACCCTGGGCCTGGTGTGCCAGGTTCGTTTCCACATGATCCATTGGTTGCAGCACCACGCGCACCACCGCCGGCACCACCCCAGCCCCAGGCTCCTCGACCACCGTTGTTTCCACTACTTGTAATTCCACCGGCAGCGTTAAATCCAGAGCACCCACCACCAGAATATGCATGACCCGAGCTACCGCCGCCTGTTGCAACCGTTGCGTCACCAACACCAGAACCACCAGGTGTATAACCAGATCCAAAACTTCCACCCGCACCGCCACCAAGTGCTGTTGCAGATGATCCATAATTTATTGTGCTGCTCTGACCGCTGCGCAACTGAGCATCATTAGCCTGCGACAAAGCACCAAGGCCACCTTGCCCGACCTTAATTGAAGTGACGGAGTTCGGGGTCAATGAAATTGTTGGAAGGTAAGTAACTCCGCCGCCGCCACCCGCACCTGCTGGCTCAGAAGTTCCTGTATTTCCCTTTCCTCCACCGCCACCTCCGCCGACAACTATGGCCGTGGCCTGAGTAACTCCGCCAGGTACTTTCCAGCCGCCACTTGAGGTCAAATAAGATCGAGTAAAAGTTCTGATTGTGTATGCCTGAAATGTTGAAGCCGTTACATTCTCCACCCAAGGCGGGGAACCAACAATTGTTAAATCGCTCGCCGTAGTGCTTCCGCTTTCACGATTATAAAGTTTAGTACCGGTTCCTTCATTAAAGTCATAGTAGAGAATCAAGTTCGAAGTATCTATCGGTCCGTAAGCGTGCATATCCGAAGCAATCTCTGCTTGAGACCTCGCACTTCGAAAGACTCGAACCTCATCTATATTGCCAACAAAAGGCGAGGAAAAAGTCACCCCATCTGATGATCTTCCGCCAATAGTGAATGGTTGACTGGAATTGGTTAAGTTGCCGGTAGAAGCACCATCTGCAGTACCCGTCCAAACTAGTTGTCCATTTATATAGAAATTGGCTGTGCTACTTCCGGACGCTCGCGTCAAAGCTACGTGCTGCCATTCATTTAGTCGGGTCGAAATTCCCGTTTGGACGCCAGTCCATCCTCCCGAACCTTGCAATCCAAAGCCCCAGATTGACCCGAAGGTGCCAAGTTGATACGAATTCTCTTTATTCATCACAATGTTCCAAGCGCCTGAATTAGTGGCAGTCTGATAAACCCAGGCAGCTAACGTAATTGCACTCGTTACATCTAATTCATCACTGTCGGGTGCCCATGCATATTTTCCCGCACTGAAAGTCAAAGCGGTATCAGTGTCAGATCCAGGTGGTGTTGCAACTGTTAACGTTACAGCAGACGTAATTGTGTATAAATCATCTGCAAGAGTCGAACCGGTGCCAGGATCCCACGCAATAAGTCTGTACCTGTAGCCGTTATACGAACTCGTCAACACCGGAGTTGTGTAGGTGAAGGATATTGCACCAGAAATGTAATTCCACGACGTTCCAGCATCAGTCGAAAGTTGCCATGCATAATTACAGGTTGCACTTCCACTAGTGGTATTCGAACATGCTGAAGAAGAAAAGGTGACACTTTTATCTTTAAAGGTTGAAGCGTTTGATGGATTTGAAACCGTTGGTCCGAAACGCTGTGTTGTAGAAGCAAAATTAGTTCTCACCTCAGATCCGCTAAGATCTCTGGTGTAGACAGATAAACTTCCGAATCGCATATTCCCATAGCTTGCAGGCTGGACCATGGTGGTTCCGTCGAGCGCCCCGATTCCAAAGTAACTAACTTGCGAGTATGCATCAGGAGGATAAAAAGTGAAGTTTGCTGATGTGCCAGCACTAGAGCCATTAACATAGGCAGTAATTCTTGTTCCATCATATACAAGGCCAATGTGATACCAATTATTCTTTGGAGTGGCAATGCTTGATGTCACATACGTTTGGTCACTCCCATTCCATAATCCAAAGACCATCTGATCTGAGCTCGTATAATCAATGATTGAAGTGTGGTAATTGGAATTAATCGTTGTTGTACCCAGATGTGAAAGTAATTGACCGGCAGCGGTGGGGTGCACCCACATAAATACAGAGAATTTGTATCCTGAACTGAGGTTAACGCTTTCATTCGTATTAATTAAATACTGCCCACTTGAAGACGTGAGGGTGTAGTACCCACCACCACTAGATGTGTAGGCGGGCGCGTTCACGCTGGTCATCCTGCCTCGGTCGGCCAAGTTTGAGGCATTGAGATCCAGCGCCAAGCCCGTTTGAATCATTTCCGGGGTTGTTGCTTGAGCAGTATCGGTGAAAAGTTGAGGTGCGAAAATTGGCCCAAAACTAAGTTGAAGATTTGCTACCAGGAAAGATACGAGAAGGGTTTTAACAACACGATCCAGTGATGCCCATCTACTAAACACAGTAAAGGATTTTAGAGAGTAGTACTAAAAAAGGAAAGTCAACTTACTTAGCCTTTTCGGCTGCAGCTAACTGCCCACACGCCCCATCGATTTCACGGCCTCTAGTGTCACGAACTGTTACGGGAACTCCGTATGACTCAAGAATTCTTACAAATTCAGCCTCATCTTCACGACGGGAAGCAGTCCATTTAGATCCGGGTGTTGGGTTAAGTGGAATGAGATTGACATGTGCATTGCGATTTTTCAGTAATCGCCCCAGTAAATCTGAGCGCCATGACTGATCATTGATATCGCGAATCAGCGCGTATTCAATTGAGTAACGGCGGCCAGTCTTCTTTTCATAGGCATCTGCTGCTGCAAGAACTTCGCGAACATTAAATCGATTGTTAATTGGCACCAGTGAATCTCGAAGTTCATCATCGGGTGTATGCAGTGAGACAGCGAGTGTGCAGTTAATGCCTTCCTCCATCAGTTTTTCAATTCCCGGCACAAGACCGACAGTTGAAACAACTACTGAACGAGCAGAGATTCCTAGTCCGTCAGGGTTTGCATCTGTGATGTTGCGCAGTGTGCGTACAACTGCGTTGTAATTTGCAAGTGGTTCACCCATCCCCATGAAGACAATATTCGAAAGACGAGTTGGGCCGCCAGGCATTTCACCGTCGGCGCATGCGCGAGCTGCTGCAACTATTTGATCTGTAATTTCGCCGGCTGTCAGATTTCTAGTAAGGCCTGCTTGTCCAGTTGCACAGAATGGGCAATTCATACCGCATCCAGCTTGCGATGAAATACAAACAGTTGTGCGGTCTGTGTAGCGCATTAACACTGACTCGACGAGTACTCCATCATGAAGCTTCCATAAATCTTTACGAGTCATGCCACCGTCAGTAGTGCGAGTAGTAACAAGTTCGATGAGTTTTGGAGTCAATGCTTCAGCAATTGATTGACGTTCTGCTGCTGGGATATCTGTCCAGTCATCAGGGTTGTTAGAAAGATGGCTGAAGTAATGAGTTGCAACTTGTGCAGCGCGAAAAGGTTGGAAACCTAGCTCTTTAGCCCATGCTTTGCGGTCAGCGGGTGCAAAATCTGCCAAATGTTTTGGTGCCTTCTTGCGTTGCACTGGTTCATCAAAAACTAATTTCAACTGTGAATTCGTTGTCATAGCAGACCGGAATCTTGTGCACGACGCACGATTTCGAGTGCGAGCCACAAGGCAGGTGCTGCAAAGAGAACTGAATCAAGACGATCCATTATTCCGCCGTGACCTGGCAGAAGATTGCCCATATCTTTAATTGCTACATCGCGCTTAAGTGCTGATTCGATGAGATCTCCCGCTGTTGCAGTAAAGACTGTCAGCACACCAGCTGCTGCACCTAGCCACCAATCAGAATCCATAATGTAATGGAAAGCTAGAGAGCCACCGATAACGGTGAAAACCAAAGAACCCAAAAGTCCTTCGATAGTTTTCTTTGGGCTAATTTTTGGTGCCAGTGGATGCTTGCCAATAAGAACTCCAGTTAAGTAAGCAAAAGTGTCATTGCAGCCAACTAGAACTACAAAGGTCATTACTCGCTCTAGTCCGTTATGTGGACGGCCTAAGAGGATAAGGAAACCAGCCAGAAATGGGAGGTAGATGAGTGCAAGAGATGAAGCTGAAGCTGTGCGGACAAAGTTTTCGGTGCCGCGCGGAAGAAGTAGTACCAGCAGACATGGAAATGCAATTGCAGTTGCAACTGCTAATCCAGAGACTCCCCCAAGCCATGTTGCTGCCGATAATCCAATAGTTGCTGTGGTTAATGACCAGAGCGGAATATCTATGTTTATTGCAAGGAAGGCACGATGAAGTTCACGGATTCCAAGAATGACAGCGATGGTAACTATGCCGGCGAAAACAACTCGATATGTTGAAAGCGAAAGCCAGACAAGAAGAACTAGAAAAATACTTACTGCAATGGAAGGGAGCAACTTTCGACCAGCGCGCTTATTGATAGCCTCGTTAATCGAATGTAAATCAGACACGGTAAGTGAACTTCGGTGAAGTCTTTAGACTTCGAGAAGCTCAGCCTCCTTATGCTTGAGAAGGTCATCAATCTTTGCCACATGATCAGAGGTAATTTTCTCGAGTTCTTTTTCGCCGCGGCTTAAGTCGTCTTTTCCGATATCGCCATCTTTTTCTAGCTTCTCCATCAGTTCTTTAGCTGTACGGCGAATATTGCGCATTGAGATCTTCGAATCTTCAGCCTTTGTCTTGGCAACTTTGATGTAATCCTTACGGCGCTCTTCTGTGAGCTGCGGGAAGTTAACGCGAATGACTGCGCCATCTGAAGCTGGGTTTACACCCAAATCGGATTCGCGAATTGCTTTCTCAATGGACGCCATCGCACCTTTATCGAAAGGAGAGATGATTGCCATGCGAGATTCAGGTACCTGGATCGAAGCAAGCTGCGAGAGAGCTGTAAATGTTCCGTAGTAATCGACCATGATTTTGTTAAACATGGCTGGGTGTGCGCGGCCTGTACGAATTGCACCGAAATCATCTTTGGCAACTTCGACAGCCTTATTCATTTTATCTGTCGCATCCGCGAGTGCGCTGGTTACATCTGCCATGGTCTTTGCTCCTCTAATTACTCTCGTTTAAGAAACGAGAGTTCCAATCTTTTCACCGCGAACTGCTCGGCCAATATTTCCGTTCGTCATTAAATCAAAGACAACGATAGGCAAGTGATTCTCGCGGCAGAGGCTAAACGCTGCGGCATCTGCAACGGCCAAAGACTTTTGTAGAACATCGTCATAAGAGATTGTGTCGAACTTCGTTGCGTTCTTATCTTTACGTGGATCTGCGTTGTAAACACCATCGACGCCAGATTTTGCGAGCAAGAGTGCACCCGCACCGATTTCAAGTGCGCGTTGAGCAGCAACTGTGTCAGTTGTAAAAAATGGCATTCCGGCACCCGCACCAAAGATCACTACACGACCCTTTTCAAGGTGACGAATTGCGCGACGTGGAACATAGGGTTCTGCAACTTGTCCCATAGTGATTGCAGTTTGGACGCGAGTATCAACGCCCTCTTTTTCTAGGAAATCTTGGAGTGCTAAACAGTTCATCACTGTTCCGAGCATTCCCATGTAGTCAGCGCGTGAGCGCTCCATGCCGCGTTCTGAAAGTTCGGCTCCGCGGAAGAAATTACCGCCTCCCACAACGATTGCAATTTCTACGCCGCTGCGAACCACATCTGAAATTTGTTTTGCTACATCTTGCAGAACATCGGGATCAACACCGATGCCTTTTTTGCCTCCAAAAACTTCTCCGGAAAGCTTAAGGAGCACCCGCTTATAAGTTCCTCGTGAACCTGGCATTGGTGCTCCTTTCGCTCTACTTCGTTTTTACCTCTGGAGTTAGTTTACTGACCTACGCGGAAACGGTGGAATGCCTTGACGGCGGTTCCTGCCTCATCGAGGATCTG
>WLPI01000027.1 GCA_009698845.1 Actinomycetota bacterium | reverse complement strand
TTCAGAATCAACACCAGTTGGCGCCTTAGTTGAAACTGAAACAATCACGCCATTTTCAACAACAACGTGTGCTCCAGAAATCACTCCAAGCGGGCCATCGCCTAACCCAGGATCATTTGTGACAAGAATCCGAATATTTGTGAAAGCAGTTGAGGTCACTTGCCGGTTACACCTTGCATCATCGGAACGTGCACACCTTTTTCAATAGCAACTTCTTGTGCGTGGGCATATCCCGCATCGGCATGCCGAATGACGCCCATACCTGGATCATTTGTAAGAACTCGCTCTAATTTAGCTGCAGCAAGTGGAGTCCCATCTGCAACGCTGACTTGTCCAGCATGAATCGAGCGACCGATACCGACGCCGCCACCATGATGAATTGAAACCCATGAAGCGCCAGAAGAAATATTGATCATTGCATTGAGCAGTGGCCAATCTGCAATCGCATCTGAACCGTCGTACATAGCTTCAGATTCGCGATAAGGAGAAGCAACACTTCCGCAATCTAAATGGTCTCGTCCAATAACAATAGGAGCGCTTACTTCACCACTTGCTACAAGATCATTAAATTTAAGACCGGCTTTGTCGCGTTCTCCGTACCCAAGCCAGCAAATGCGGGCTGGCAGCCCTTCGAATTCAACACGGTCCTGCGCCATCTTTATCCAACGATGAAGATGTTTATTCTCTGGGAATAGATCCAATACAGCTTGGTCTGTTCTATGAATATCTTTCGGATCTCCCGATAGCGCAACCCATCGGAAAGGACCTTTACCTTCGCAGAAGAGCGGTCGAATATATGCAGGGATAAATCCTGGGAATTCGAATGCTCTCTGATACCCACCCTGACGAGCTTCATCACGAATTGAATTACCGTAATCAAAAACCACTGCACCTTTATCTTGGAAATTAACCATGGCCTCAACATGCTTGGCCATTGATTCTTTGGCGCGCTTTGCGAAATCAATTGGGTCTTTATCTGCCAAGGTACGAGAATCCGAAACTTCAATGCCTTCTGGAATGTAGAACAGTGGGTCGTGTGCAGAGGTTTGATCTGTCACGATATCGATGGGGACGCCCATTGCGAATAACTTAGGAAGCACAGTTGCACTATTTCCGACTAAGCCAATAGATACTGCGCGCTTCTCATTCTTAGCTTTAACAGCGCGAGCAACTGCATCTTCTAAACTATCTGCAATTTCATCCAAGTATCTTTTCTTAAGGCGACGCTCTAAACGGGACCCATCTACATCAATGATTAAACAGGTTCCTTCATTCATTGTGACAGCAAGAGGTTGTGCTCCACCCATACCGCCACATCCACCTGTAACGGTAAGAGTTCCGGCAAGAGTGCCACCAAAATGTTTTTCAGCAACGGCTGCGAAAGTTTCATATGTGCCTTGCAAAATTCCTTGAGTACCGATGTAAATCCACGAACCAGCGGTCATCTGACCGTACATCGTCAGACCTAAATCTTCTAAGCGCCTAAATTCTGGCCAGTTAGCCCAGTCACCTACGAGATTTGAATTAGCTAGCAGTACGCGAGGAGCCCATTCGTGGGTACGAAAGACGCCGACTGGTTTTCCAGATTGCACAAGCATCGTCTCGTCATCTTTAAGAAAGGTAAGAGTTTTAACCAGTGCATCAAAAGATTCCCAATTGCGCGCAGCTTTTCCTGTGCCTCCATAAACAACGAGTTTGTCAGGATGTTCGGCAACTTCGGGATCAAGATTGTTTTGCAACATGCGAAGCGCTGCTTCTTGTCCCCACCCAAGTGCGGTTTTTTGTGTGCCTCGAGGGGCTCTTACTGGACGCGGACCTGAGCTCATCAGATGACTATATATCGAAGATCGTCATTATTGAAGGCGATACCCTTATGGCATGGTGTTGCCTCATGATGAATTATGGCAAAGAGCGTCCACTCTTTTCTTAGACCACAACGGTGCGCATGTTGATGCGCTACTTATTGGTGTGCCAGCATCTGCAACGAGTATTAGTCCAACTAATGCAGATAAAACTCCTGATGCAATACGTGAAGTTTTGGCAAAGTATTCGCTGGCACATTCGAATTCGAAAGTAGATCTTCGAAAAGTATCGATAGCTGATGCTGGAAACATCGTTTCCCCTGATGTGGATGAAGCAGCAGCTATTTCACTCATTCGAAATGCGCAATCAAAGTCGAAGTTGCTTATCGCCCTTGGGGGAGATAACTCCATTACTTACTCTGTATTTGCGGGTGTCCAGGCAGAAGCGTTAATTACTTTGGACGCGCATCACGATCTCCGAGATGGAATCAATAACGGTTCACCGGTACGCAGAATTATCGAATCAGGCTTATCTGGCAAGAAAGTCGTGCAGATCGGAATCGCAGATTTTTCTAATTCTCCTGAGTATGTAGCAAGAGCGAGAGACTTTGGAATCCATGTGATTTCACGTGGCGCTTTGAGAAACCGCCCGCTTGAAGATATTTGGCGCGAGGCACTTGAGGTAGCGGGTACCCGAATCCATGTGGATTTCGATATGGATGTATGTGACCGAAGTGTTGTACCTGCATGTCCAGCCGCTGCCCCCGGTGGCATAAGTGCGGATGAAATAAGGCAATTCGCTTTTCTGGCTGGCCAGTCGAAAAACGTAATCTCTATGGATATTACTGAAATTGATTCGACGATAGATACACCCGATGCCCGCACCATCAGATTGGCTGCACTGGTTATTCTTGAAGCGGTTGCTGGACTCTCTACTCGCATTTAGATTTGCGAGTGAATCATAAATCTCTAAGATTCATCAAGTGCATAAGCTCATTGCTGTTTTAGGTGGCAACAAAGCTGCCGTTGCATTTCGGAAAACAGTTTCGGGCGATCCCACGGGTGCCCCGCAATGGGCGCAGCAGATGGCGATTGGAAATGACGTTGGGCTTTTCGGTGAGGAAAGTGCAGTATGGCAAGTGCACGGTTGCATCTCAACTCTTGTCGGAGGAATTCGCGCGTTGCTCATGCAAGCCGCGCACCCTGCTGCTTTAACGGGCGTAGCCGAGCATTCGAATTACGACACCGATCCATTAGGAAGACTCGAAAGAACTACTCGCTGGCTAACAATTACATCATTTGGCTCAACCGAAGCGATTGAAAATGAAGCGCGAAGAGTAAATGAAATCCATAAAAGAGTGACAGGGAATTTTCCATCATCTGGAAATCAGTCACAACCGTACAGTGCTCGGGACCCCCGTTTTCTACTGTGGGTGCACTGTGCGTTTACGGAATCATTTCTACGAACATTTGAAGAACTCGGTTATGCCACTTTGGATTTAGGGGATAAGTACATAGGCGAGTGGTCGAAAAGTGCGATTCCATTAGGCTTAGTGAGCGCTCCAATGACTCGTGCAGAATTACATCAAGAGATGGAAAGATTTGCTTCCCAGGAAGTTTCCACAATTCCAATGACTCCACCAATCGTTGCATTCATCTTGAAACCTCCATTTGGCAAGGGCGGTCTTTTCTTCTACAAAATTCTTTGCAATGCAGCAATTTCTACGATTGATCAGCCCTTCCTAAGCATTCTTGGTCTGAAAAAACGTTCTAAGAAATGGCTGAAACTCAGTCGCGTACTGCTTGATCTCCTTTCTTATATGTTGGGCCACGAATCCCCATCACAAAAGATTGCTCGGGAAAGAATCAAGCGAATAGAGTTGTCCCATGAATGAGTGCCTCTTCTGCAAAATCATCGAGGGCAGCATTCCGTCCCGCAAAGTTTATGAAAACGAAAATTGCTTTGCGTTTTTGGATATTTTTCCAGCAAATAAGGGACACACCCTCGTAATTCCTAAAGCGCATTCTAAAGATGTTCATGACACTGATCCTGATGTATATGCAAGTGTTGCTCGTACTGCAAAGTTAGTGGCTGACCTACTTAGAGATAAATTGAAATCCGATGGAACAACGATTCTTCAAATGAGTAAAGAAGCCGGGTGGCAAACTGTCTTTCACCTACATATCCATGTAATTCCTCGCTGGGAAGGCGACTCTCTCCACAAACCTTGGGATATTGCACCAGCGCGCGACGAAGATTTAGAAGAAGTCTCACGTTTGATTCGTGGATAAACCAATGCAAAAAAATAACCCTGATGCGATAGTTATTGGCGCCGGGATTGTGGGCGCTTGTTCGGCGCTCTCACTCACTAACGCGGGACTAAAGGTAATGATTATTGATCGCGGGTCAGTGGCGAGCGGAACGACTGGTGCGGGAGAAGGAAACATTCTGGTTTCAGATAAAGATCCTGGACCAGAACTCACATTGGCGTTGAAATCTAGAGATCTCTGGTTTGAGCTGCAAGAAGATGTTGGTGATAGTTTCGAATTGGAAGCAAAGGGTGGAGTCGTGGTTGCTCGCCATGATAGTTCAGCACTGATGAAATTAGCTGAACACCAACGAGCAGCGGGAGTAACGGCTGAACGAGTGAACAGCGCCGAGCTTCACAAGCTAGAACCGTATTTGCATCCAGATCTCTCCGAAGGTGTCTTTTACCCACAAGATGCGCAATGTCAACCAATGTTGGCGGCAGCAAGGATTATTCAAACCGTTCTGGCACGAGGTGGTCAATTAGTTTCTCAAGCTCGTGTTACCGGATTTGAAATCTCCGAGAACACAATTAAGGGAGTAGTTACTTCTCGAGGAACTTTTCATTCGCCATTGGTAGTCAATGCATCGGGCACCTGGGCAGGAGAAATCGCAACTCTTGCTGGATCACAACTTCCGATAGCACCGCGCAAAGGCTTTATTCTCGTAACTGAACCAGCCCCGCAATACATATTCCATAAAGTTTATGATTCAGATTACGTTGCCAATGTGGCTAGCAGTGATGCAGATTTACAGACGAGCACCGTTGTTGAGGGAACTCGAAGCGGAACGATTCTTATCGGTGCAAGCCGTGAGCGAATCGGTTTCGATGGATCAATGAATTTTGAAATTGTTCGCAAGTTAGCTGCGCAAGCAACATCACTTTTCCCAGTCTTGCGAGATGTGCAACTACTCAGGGTCTATCGCGGGTTTCGTCCTTACGCACCCGATCACTTGCCAGTAATTGGCGAAGATTCGCTTATCTCGGGTCTATGGCATTCGGCAGGACATGAGGGGGCAGGAATTGGCCTGGCTCCGGGATCAGCAGCGCTCATCACAGATGCAATCCTCGGGCGGGATTCGTTTATGGATGCGCAAGCTTTTTCTCCGCAACGATTTGCTGGAGCGCGGCTATGAACTCAAAAGTTAACTTCACATTTAACGGCACTCAATACAGTGGCGAAGAAGGCCAATCAGTCGCAGCGGCGCTGCTCAATTCTGGCGTCACGTCGCTACGTTCAACTCGTTTTAATGGCGAACCTCGAACTATCTTCTGTGGAATTGGAATTTGTTTCGATTGCGTAGTAAAGATTGATGGTGTGGCAAACCAACGTGCGTGTCTGATTGCAATTACTGAAGGTTCTCAGATTGAGAGTTCGCAATGATTGCAATCATCGGAGCAGGGCCAGCCGGACTGGCAGCGGCACGAGCTATAGCTTTAGCTGGGTTTGCAGTTACCGTCATTGATGCTGCGCAGAAACCGGGCGGTCAATATTGGCGCCACCGAAGTACTGTTGATGGCTATAAAGCCACGCGTTCAGAGAAATACTTTTCGACTGTAATGGGCAACCCGTTGGTCACCTATATCAATGGTGCGCAAGTATGGAGTGCAACGCGATCTGAAAAATCGATTTACATTAACTATTTGCAATCAGGAGTTGAGAAGAGACTGACATGCACTGATCTAATTCTTACTACTGGTGCATACGATCGCTCGCTTCCCTTTACGGGCTGGGATAAACCCGGATCGATGACTCCCGGTGCTGCGCAAGCTCTTCTTAAAGGCCATGGCGTTATCGCTGGAAAGAGCATTGTCATTTCTGGAACTGGACCATTCTTGTTGCCCGTTGCTGTCGGTCTAGCTGCAGGGGGAGCGAAAGTTGAGGGAGTCTTCGAAGCGAATTCTCCGCTTCGATGGTTACGGTCACCGCTCGCCTTATTGCTTAATCCAGAGAAAGCTTTAGAGCTTCTTTATTACCTCAAGCAATTTAGGCGCTATTCCATTCCAGTTCGATTCGGTAAAGCGGTTACTGAGTTCACAGGGCACAGCGTGCGAATTTCAGATGTTAATTCAGATATGACAATCAAGAAAACAAATGTTCGAGAGATTGACTGCAACGTAATTGCAACAGGTTGGGGATTTGTTCCAGATATCACCCTCGGGGGAATTCTTGGCTGTAATCAAGTAGTTGATAAAGACGGAACAGTAGTTTTCTCTGTCGATAACAATCAACGAAGCTCAATTGAAAATATTTGGATAGCTGGCGAAGCAACTGGCATTGGCGGATCAGATTTGGCGTTAGCAGAAGGACATATCGCTGGGTTATCTGTCATCGGTAAGCGAATTCCATTCTCTCTCAACTTCAGCAAATTTAGAAAGAGACTCTTTGCTCGCGCGCTGCAAGTGAGTTATCCAGTGAATCCCGGTTGGAAGAAGTGGCTAAATCGTCAGACTTTGATCTGCCGATGTGAAGAAGTTTCGTGCGGGCAGATATTGGATTCAGTAGAGGAACTCAAAGCGGAAGACGCGAGAACATCGAAGCTATTTACTCGCGCCGGTATGGGCCTTTGCCAAGGGCGCATCTGCTCTCGAAATGTTGCTGAGATTATTGGCGAATCTAAAGAATTGCGCGTCTCGGATAGTGAAAGGATTGCCTATAGCAATCGACCAATCGCTGCACCAATATCGCTTGGCACACTGGGAGATGGAATTAGTTCGAAATAAGAGATAACTTACCCCCATGACTAATCCATGGAATGGCGTACTTACCGCAACAGCAACACCTTTTAAATCTGATCTTTCAGTTGACTTCGATAAATATGCAGAGCATGTCAGCTGGTTAGCAGCTAACCGCACTCATGGTGTTATTCCCAACGGCTCACTTGGTGAGTATCAAGTTCTCACACCTGAAGAGCGCGCAAAGATGTTAGAAGTCGCTATAGAGGCAGCGCCTAAAGGTTTCAACGTTGTTCCAGGTATTGCCGCGTACGGGGCAGCAGAATCACGTAAATGGGCAGAACATGCGCAGAAGGCTGGAGCCGGAGCAGTCATGCTTCTTCCACCCAATGCATATCGAGCATCAGATGATGAAGTCGTTGCACACTACAAAGAGGTTGCTCGTGTTGGTATGCCGATAGTCGCTTATAACAACCCCTTCGATACAAAAGTAGATTTGAATCCCAAGTTAGTCGCGCGTATCGCTCAAGAAGTTCCTGAAGTTGTTGCGATCAAAGAATTCTCTGGTGATGTACGCCGTATTTGGCAGATTAAGCGACTCGCTCCAAGAATCGACGTCATCGTAGGCGCCGATGATGTATTTCTAGAGCTAGCAACTGCTGGAGTTGCGGGTTGGATTGCAGGATTTCCTAATGCGCTTCCAAAAGAATCTATGGAGCTTTACAACTTAGCAACATCTGGAAACTTCAAAGAGGCAGCCCCTATGTATGCTGCTTTGCACGATGTATTTCACTGGGATTCAAAGAAGGAATTCATTCAAGCGATTAAGCTCGGCATGGATCATGTCGGAAGATACGGAGGGCCTACACGTCTTCCTCGCTTGCCATTGCCTGCTCACGAACAAGAGCAGATTCATCGCGAGATGGATGTAGCACTGGCATACTTCAAGAATCGCTAGGCAATCTATGAAGAGCGTAAGAACAGTTACCACTGTTGAGACTCATACCGAAGGAATGCCAACGCGAGTAGTCACTTCGGGTATCGGCGAAATTCCGGGCTCAACAATGTTCGATAAGCGACTTCACTTCATGGAGCATATGGATTTCTGGCGTCAGTGGTTGATGTTTGAACCTCGCGGCCACAGCGCCATGAGCGGTGCGATCTTGCAAAAGCCAACTAGACCCGATGCTGATTGGGGCGTTGTCTATATTGAAGTTTCAGGCTGTCTACCTATGTGCGGTCACGGAACTATCGGTGTAGCTACTGCTTTAGTTGAAAAGAAATTGGTTAAGGTTGTCGAGCCCGTAACCACAATTCGTTTAGATACACCTGCGGGCCTAGTAGTTGTCGATGTAGCCGTTGAAGATGGGCGAGCGAAGAATGTCACTCTTACTAATGTTCCATCATTTTCCTACGCTCTTGATCAAGTAGTAGATGTTCCAGGGCTTGGGAAGATTACATATGACATGGCCTATGGTGGCAATTTTTATGCAATCGTTCCGGTAGAACGCGTTGGAATTGAATTCAAACGCGAAAATGGTCAGAAGTTTTTAGATGCAGGCTTAAAAATCTCCGATGCAATTAACGAACAAAACAGACCAGTTCACCCAGAGAATCCGGATATCGCCGTCTGCCACCACATAGATTTTATTTCTCCCGGCGAAGAGGGACCTCTGCATTGGAAGAATGCCATGGCTATTCATCCGGGATGGTTTGACCGTTCACCATGTGGAACAGGGACTTCAGCCCGGTTAGCTCAGATGGTTGCCCGTGGAGAATTTAAGGATGGCGATGTACTTAATAATGAATCGTGGATTGGTTCTCACTTCCAAGGGCGAATAAAAGAGCGCACAAAGGTCGGAAACTTTGATGCAATTATCCCAATGATTACAGGACGCGCCTGGGTAATGGGTGAATCAACGTGGATGCTCGATGAGAACGATCCATTCCCACAGGGCTTCATCGTTTAATACATAAATTTAGTTTATTTTTTGTTCGACCTTCCAAGGATTTGAATCCTTGAGCGCTTCTGGCAGAACGTCTTGGGCAAATGATTGATATGCAACTGGGCGCATGAAGCGATAAATAGCATCTATGCCGACCGATGTTGTGTGAGTAGATGATGCCGGCCAAGGCCCACCGTGTTGCATTGCCTCTGTTACAGCCACACCAGTTGGAAAACCATTCCAGATTACACGGCCGGCATGTTCGGATAGAAGTTGCATAAGTGGCTGAACTGAATCTTTGGAAGATCCCTGAATTGTTGCAGTTAGTTGGCCCTTTAACGAAGATGCAATTGAAAGATATTGAGATTCATCTGCAGAGATAACTACTGTTGTTGGACCGAAGTGCTCTTCAAGAAGCGCTGGATGCGATTGCGCGGTCTTCCAATCTGTCACGAAAATGGTTGGTGTTGCACCAAATCCTGCTTCATTGGTGATACCCGCAAGGACTTTGACTGCACCAACAGATGAGAGCTCTGAAATCGCTGCAGAATATCGCTTTGCTATAGATGCCGACAGAAGTGGACCTACCTTGAGCGTTGCTAGGTGATCTTTAATCTCTGCAAGAAAGCCATCACTTGATGCTGGAACAAATACTAATCCTGGCTTTGTGCAGAATTGCCCTGATCCCAAAAGTGCTGAGTCAACGAGTCCCTTTGCTAATTCAAGAGATCTTTCTGAGATTGCCGCAGAGGTGACGAAAACTGGGTTCAAGCTGCCCATCTCTGCAAAGACAGGAATAGGTACTTCGCGCTTTGATGCGATATCAATCAAGATGCGACCAACGTTCTCAGAACCTGTAAAACCAATTGCCTTTACATTTTCATCGTTAGCTAGCCAGTGCGTGATCTGTGGATTTACACCCTGAACAACGGAGAAGAGATCTTCCGATAGCTCTGAACTCTTGAGAGCGGACTTCACTGCGCCTTCAACAATTGCACATGTATTTGGGTGGGAAGGATGGCCTTTAGCCACCACTGCATTGCCTGACGCTAGAGCTGATGCCGAATCTCCGCCTGCAACTGAAAACGCCAACGGAAAATTACTTGCGGCAAAAATTGCAACTACGCCGAGTGGTTGATTCTGGCGGCGAATATCTGGTCGTGGAGCAGGAGAGTAATTTGGATCAGCCTTATCGATCACAACTCTGAGGTGACGACCTGTTTCTACTAACTGCGCAAATAAGTTGAACTGCACAGTTGTACGAGTAATTTCTCCACCGATGCGTCCTTCAGGAAGACCGGTTTCGGCACACGCAGAAGTAATCAGTTCTGCGCGATGTGACTCGATTGATTCAGCGATTGCACGCAATAGTTGCGCTTGCTTCTGTGGTGAAAGCTTTGCCAAGTTCTGCGCTTCACGTGCAGCGCGGGCAATAAGGTCACGAACTTCATTCTCTGAATGTTCATGAATTGGGCTTCCATAATTTTGGCCATCGACTGGCTGCACGGCGAGAAATGTCATACGCGAATCTTACGAGTATTCTCATCTAATGCAGACACTGGCAAGACGTTCAGGGATTCTGGCGGTCCTGGGCTCGGCAATCTGCTTCGGAACAACGGGTACAACGCAACAACTCGGCGTGCCCGACATCTCACCTGTGGCGGTTGGTTCAGCTCGCCTGTTGTGCGGATCGCTCTTTCTCTTTCTCTTCGCCTATATCCAACGCTCATCCCGCGGTTCCTTCAGAGCCCCACGAACTGAATTATGGATCTGCGGCTTCGGTGTTGCGATGTACCAACTGACTTTCTTCTCAGCAGTCCACATCACGGGCATAGCGATTTCTACAGTTACAGCACTAGGAAGTGTTCCAACTTTTTCGGCAATCGTTGCCTACTTTGTCTTGGGGGAGAAGCCAGGAAAGAGTTGGTACTTAGGAACCTCAGTCACGGTCATTGGGATTATTTTGGTTGGAACTGCCAGCGGAATTGATTCTTTCAAGCCACTAGGAATTATTTTGGCAGCATTCGCTGGATTCGGGTTCGCAGTTTTCAACGTTGTAAGTCGAAAGTCTCTCTCCCGGGGAGCGCAAGATATTTGGCTTACCGCAACATCTTTTGGAATCGCAGCGCTATTGACCGTGCCATTTCTATTTGCGCAGAACCCCGAATGGATTCTTACTCGAAACGGCGGGCTCTCGGTTTTATGGCTTGGACTAGTGCCAACTGCAATCGGCTATTTCTTTTTCACTTTCGGACTCAAAAGAATTGATTCCAGCACGGCAGCAACTGTCGTTCTTGCAGAGCCCGCTACTGCAACCATTCTCGCTGCAATTGTTATTGGGGAAACGCTCGTTGCTCAAAGTTATATCGGTATTGCAATTGTTGCTTTGGGAATTCTCTATATCTCGCGTGCTAAGCTTTGAAATCGTAGAACGCGAGAAATATTGCTACGCCAAACATCACGTTCGCGATGATGTAATCAAGAATCTTCCAGAATTTAGGCTTAGTCATGAATCGCGATGCGGCACGTGCTCCAAAGCCAAGTGCTGCGAACCAAAGAATGCTTCCTATCGAAGCACCGATTGCGAAGTACCAACGATCACTCTGGAATTGGTTTGAGATACTTCCAAGCAAAATTACGGTGTCGAGATACACGTGCGGATTAAGCAGAGTAAAGCCGAGCACTGATGCAATCACCGCAGAACGTGAAGTTGATGTTTCGCCGTCAATTTTCATGGAGTTGGTTACAAAGACAGCACGTAGAGATTTGAACCCATAAAAGGTGAGGTACAGAACGCCAAACCAACGAATAATCTCGAGAGCGCGTGGCTGAGATTGAATCAAGGTCCCAAGGCCACCCGTACCGAGAAAGATGAGAGCAGCGTCAGAAATTGCGCATATTGCTACAACTAGAAAAACATGTGATCGAGCCAGACCTTGACGGATGACAAATGCGTTCTGAGCCCCGATAGCAATAATCAGAGAAAGTCCAGTGAAGAGACCTGAAACTAGGGCGACGACCACGAGAGCAAACTACCGCTTCGTCGCAGTAAATGTAATTGGCAGAGAGGTTGGCCCTGTATTTCCAGAATCTGGCAAGTAGGTGGCCCCATCTGCAATCCTCATATCAGGTAGACGTGCAGCCAGCGCTTTGAATGCTTCTTTCATATCTAATCGAGCAACGTAGTGACCGATGCAGTGATGCATTCCTCCGCCAAATCCAAAGTGCGGTGCACGCTCTTTCTCTATATCGAAATCTGAATCACCGAACTTTGCTGGATCAGATCCCGCAGGAATCGTTAGCAAATGCACGGTAGTGCCTTGTTTGATTGTTAACTCTTTATACTCAATATCTACTGAAGCCTCGCGCGACACCCATGTAATGGTCGGGTTCACTCGCATGACTTCTTCCACTGCCAATCGACCGAGCTCTTGATTATCAGCAAGCTTGCACCATTGGTCTGGGTGCCCTGAGAATGTTTGCATTCCGAGACCAAGTTGATTCCTAGTTGTATCAAACCCAGCAAAAACGATCATGCTTACTAAAGATAAAAGCTCGTCATTGGTTATTTTCTGACCATCCAAATTTGCTTTTACAAGAGTTCCTACAAAATCATCAGAATCCGTTCCTAGTCGTGAATTGATTAGTTTCTGAGAGATATCAAGAATCCCTTGAAGGCCATGTTCAATAACAGGCAGATCCTCCTTGATCGTAACTGAAAATACATATCCCAATTCAGTTGCGAAATCAGCGAGCTCCCGCCATTGCTCTTTAGGTAGCCCAAGAAGTTCTGTTATCACCCGAGCCGAGAATGGTTCCGCGAACTCTGACATGAATTCGCAACTACCTTTTTCGCAGAAGTTATCTATCAGTTCATTTGCAAGCTTTGCAAAGAACGGAGTCATCGGCTCGATAGTGCGAGGCGAGAAAGCGGCACTGGACAACTTTCTAAGTCGCAAATGGTCGTCGCCTTCAACGCTAAGAAGCATTGTTTGCCACCACGTGGCTAGCAGCCCTTCCTTAATTCCATAATGTTCAGGCCAGCGGCGAGTACCTTGATATAAACGTTTATCTTTTAAAAGGGTATTTGCATCTTCATAACGCAAGACTGCAATGCTGTACGGAGTCTTTGCATACCAATGCTCGGCACGTGCCTTCATCACTTCTTCGGATCTAATCGAAAACCCTGCTTGATTAAAATCAAGGAATGCCAGATTAGTGGTCATTGATCAACTTAAGTCCGTTGTCGAGGGCATTTTCAAGTCGCATTTCAAGGCCAAAGTTGCCAGTAGCGTTTGCAAACCATCTCGTTTCGACTCGTACTTTGCAATATCTGCATCTTGTTTACTCAAGTCGTAAAGGTCCTTAGCGGTGTAGTCGACATAACGTCCAAGGACCTTAGATTTGGCTTGTCTAGCATCTTCAATTACTTGCTTGATTTCGTTAGAAATTCCGATTTGCTGGTTATATAAAATGTAAGCACGATACACACTCTTGTAGTCATTCTTATCAGAAGTGGAGCAAGTTTTTGTTTTGCCCGTATTCGACTTTGTTGGTGTAACCGGCTTCTTCGCTGATTGCTTGCTCACAGATGCAACGCTAGCTTGCGAGATGTTGATGGGTTTCGTTACTTTGAATGCATCCCAGGTTGATTGCAATTTAGAGGTGGGCACATGTTGAGAGTAATTGGGATTGCCTGGAGGATACATATTGCCTTGACCATCTAAATCATCGGACCCACTACATACTTCTGCTCCATTTGAATACTTCTTCCACGAATTGTCACCCGAATAGGAAACAGTGAAAGGTGGTGAAAATATTGATTTGCCATCAGTCAGGGTGCCCCTAATTCTAAAATCAATATTGCCAGAAAACACTTGGCACACACCTTTGGAGGATCGACTCGGAATATCGAAATTTTCTGTCCAGATCTGCTTTTGACCTATTTTTATTGAATCGATTTTGTCGCCCACTTCAGATTTCGAAGTTGATGTTGGGTCAGTCTTGTAAAGGGTGTAATTCTCGGTAGGACCGAGCTTGCAACTAGCGGTTCTAGCATCTCCGACATCTCCGCAATGAAATAGATTTGAATTCCATGCATCAATCCATTTTCCTTGATCAACCATTACTTGCAAATGCCAGTGACCCTTGGTTTTGTCGGGGAAATAGATGTGCAATAAGCAGGCCATCCCGCTGGGATTCTCTTCTGAGTATTCATATGAAAAAACACCAGTAATTCCAGATACGCAACGTTTTCTGTCGCTGAATTCCTCCTTCACGTTATCGTCTGGATAAGGGCCAATATCCGAGATAGCGATAGGAAGACTTTTGCTCTGTAAAATCCAAGCGCTTGAGTTTGGAACGGAGAACAACATCAAGAATAGTGTTGACGCGGCAACCACTCTCATTCGCATGTTCAGATGCTATTTCGTGAGGAGCCAAAAAGGAAGGAACATGAAAACCTCCATAATTTCAACTTCAACTTACCAGAAATGATATGTCGAGGTAACTTGCATCGAACCAGCGGTCCCAAAAGTATCGCCCCAACGGCAATTCGCCAATGTGTGAGACTCGCAAAGTCTTCGGATTTATGGAAGGCTTTTCTTCGTACTTTTCCGCTTGGTGTTAGCCCTCAAAAAATGGAGCACGTTGTGTCTGAAGATTTCTACCACGATGATCCTATCGAGGAGGCCTCTAAGACTAAGGTCCGTTCTAAATTTCTCTCCACAGCAGTCTTAATCGTGGGCTCAATCTTCTTCTTTCAAAGCACGCTTGCAGGAAATATCTCGATGAACTCAAGTCGAGGAATTGAATTTGGACAAGGCGTTTCTCAAGCTGTCGCCTGTTCTGGGGAAACTGCGCTCACCTTGACGCCGCGTTCAACATTTATTAACGGGTCTCCCGGAGCCCACTATTTGCAATCTGTGACTGTCTCGAATATTCCAACTTCTTGCTACGGCGATGACTTCACAATTAATGCATATAACGATTCAAGTAGTACCCCATTAGCGCTCTTTAACGCAACTTCCACAGACGCGGTTGTCTATAACAACAATGGAACTTTTCAAAAGGGCAAAGGGAGCACAGGGTTAACCGTTAGCAGTGGTAGTGGAGCATTTACGATTACGTTTACAAACCCGGTAGCCCAATCCTCTTCCATCTTTAAGCTAACTATTCAGAGTGGTTTACATTCTGTCTATAGAGTCGGAGAGCGAGGCCCCGGCGGCGGGTTTATTTTTTATGTAAATAATGCAGGCTTCAATTGCGGTCCCACATGGAGTGCGCGATGTAACTACTTAGAGGTGGCGCCAAATGGGTGGAACGGTGGAAGCGATCCCAACTTAGTTTGGGGCAATCAAAATTCGGACTCTAATGTTACAAACAATTCCAATTCTGATACTAGCGAATCGGGGATTGGCCTTGGCTACAAAAACTCGCTTGCTCTTGTTTCCCAAAATGGTGATGGCACTACTCATGCAGCAGGTGCCGCACGCGCATACACAGGTGGCTCCAATAATGATTGGTACTTACCAACACAATCTGAGTTAAACCTGCTCTGCCAATGGGCTCGTGGAGTTGCAGCAAATGTGGCGCTTATCTGCAACGGTGGAAGCATTAACAGCCCAACGTATGGCGCAAGTTCAGCGGGGTTCGGAGGCGCCTACTGGTCCTCGTCTGAGCACAGTATGGGCAGTGCGTGGAGGCAACTGATTTCCAGCACTGGCGGCGTGCAGCTCTGGTCAAAAGACATTGCATCGTTGGTCCGGCCAGTGCGGGCTTTTTAGTCTTTCATCTATTCATCTATTCAACTATTCAATTTTTTTATTCCTTAATCACTTCAAGCAGTGGACGATACTGGGATCGAACCAGTGACCCCCACAATGTCAATGTGGTGCTCTACCGCTGAGCCAATCGTCCGGGCCTTACAACTTCGGTATGTATTAAATTGTTGGGAAAGTATAGCCGAGTGATTTATCGGGCGTAATCGTCTTGAATACGCTCGATATCGTCTTCTCCAAAATACGTTCCTGTCTGCACTTCAATGAAAATCACTTCTTCAGTTCCAGAGTTACCAATTCGGTGCAGTTGACCGACCTGCACATCAACAGTTTCACCTGGCCGCTTAGTAAATGTCTCTTCACCAAGTACTACATCGGCTACACCTTGAACAATGAACCAGTGTTCTTGTCTCTTCTGATGACGCTGCAGCGAAAGTCGATGTCCAGGTTGAACCCAGATCGTCTTGACCTTGTAGGTAGGAGTGTCCTGCAAGATTTCATAACGACCCCAAGGTCGTGTTGAATCGTGATCTGACATATCTACTCCGTTGCAGTGCTGCTTTTTCTTATTTGAGGTCGGAACGGGATTTGAACCCGTGTAGAGGGATTTGCAGTCCCTTGCCTCGCCTCTCGGCCATCCGACCAAACTCTTCGTACTATAG
>WLPI01000026.1 GCA_009698845.1 Actinomycetota bacterium | reverse complement strand
TTCACCGAATGAGTTGAAGATTCGCCAGTAGTGGTAGCCAGCAATGAATGTAACCATTGATGACATCACTAGAGCATTGCGGTACTTAGGAAGAACGCGTGCCTGCGATACGAGGGTATACACAGTGCAAGCGAGCATTGAGATTAGACCGAATGAAAATACGTTATAAACGAGGTTCCATTGGTTGCTGTCGAGTGTTACTGACATGTATTAAGCCTCCGTGAGTGCTTATCAATACAGACCGGGTGGTCCGCATGTTCGGCAATATGGCAATTGGAATCCTCGAGGAACCCCAGCGACCTCCGACAGGAATATTGTGCGCCCCAAATCTAAAAATTACATCATCAATCTGCAAGTGTTTTGAGACTTTTTTGGGGATTCTGAGCGTGACTTGGAAAAAAACTGGGTAATTTAACCCTAAGGGCTACCCTTGACAGATGGTCAACCAGTTGCGGGAATTAAGGGCCCACAAGGGCTTTACCAGCTTGGCAATCTCCCGATTTATCTCAAATGTGGGCAATGGAATCTCCCCGATTGCTCTGGCATATGGCGTTCTCAGTCTTCCTGGAGCTGATGGCAAAGATCTCTCGATAGTTATGGCGGCGCGCTTTGTTCCACTTCTTGGATTTATGTTATTCGGTGGAGTCATTGCTGATCGTTTTCAGCGAAATCGCCTTGTTGGTGCAAGTGACATGATCGGCAGCTTTTTAGCGGCTATAAGTGCCATCTCGCTCATTGCAGGTTTTTCATCTGTCTGGCTTCTAGCACTAATGGGTGGACTATTCGGAATTCTCAATGCAATTTGGTGGCCAGCAATGTCTGGTGTTCTGCCAGAAATTTTGCCTAAAGAAAAATTGCAAGAAGGAAATGCGATTATTGGGCTCACTACCAATTTTGGTTACATCTTCGGAACGCTCACTGGCGGAGTCTTGGTAGCCACTGTCGGAGCCGGCTGGGGTCTGCTTGTTGACGCAATCTCATTCTTTATCGCCGGGGCAATTGTCTGGAACTTGCCAATAATTGGAATTGCCAAAGATGAAAGCCCCGGAATCTTGCACGACTTAATAGTGGGATGGAGGGAATTCATCTCTCGCTCTTGGGTAATTGCGATGGTATTTGCATTCGCACTTATCAATATGGCCTTTGAATCCATGCTCTCCGTATTAGGTCCTCTTAATTTTAGCGATCCAAAGAGTGGTCCTCGAGAATGGTCTTACAACTTAGCTGGTTTATCAGTGGGAATGCTTCTCGGAGGAATTTGGATATTAAAGACAAAACTTAGAAGGCCACTTTTCGTGGCGATGATTCTCGTTGCAATTTCTTCAATCTGGGATTTCGCTCTTGCCTTTGACCTACCAATGCTCTTCACAATACTTGCTTCAATCTTTTCAGGAATTAGCCTGGAGGTATTCATGGTCACATGGAATACATCGCTGCAAAGCCATGTTCCTGAAGAGTCTTACTCTCGAGTGAGCTCTTATGACACCCTTGGATCATATGGAATTGCACCACTTGGAATCGTTATCGCTGGTCCCCTGGCAATGCATTTTGGGGTAAACAACATCCTTTTGGTGACTGGAGCAACAACTCTCATTGCTGCCGCGCTCTCATTACTGGTGAAATCTGTCCGAGAGCTAGAAAACCCGTAGGCTTCAAACCATGACTACAGATCCTGCCATCGCCCCTCCTAAATTGCGAGGCTGGTTTCATCTTGGTGCGACACCCGTTGTAGTCATTGCTTCACTCGTGCTCTTTATCTTGAGCCGCGAATCATTTAAATTTGCTGTTGCGCTTTATTCCTTGACTGCAATTATGCTCTTTAGTGTTTCGGCTATCTATCATCGCGTGCCTTGGACGCCAAGTAAGAAAAAAATCTGGCGACGTTGGGATCATGCAAATATTAACTTGTTGATTGCTGGCTCTTACACACCATTTGCTGTTGCACTACTCAATGACCGCGATAGAAATATCTTGCTCTCTGTCATCTGGATAGGCGCGCTCTTCGGTGTTGCAATTCGAGTATTTTGGGTGGGCGCACCTCGCTGGTTATACGTTGCAAATTATCTAGTTCTCGGATGGGTTGCAGTTATTTACACCCCTCAGCTTTATCGTGAGGGTGGTTTGTGGGTGTTAATTCCAATACTTGTAGGTGGACTTCTATATTCCATTGGCGCCATTTTCTATGCGCTGAAACTGCCTGGGCGCAACGCAAAATACTTTGGCTTTCACGAGCTCTTCCACATTTTCGTGCTCGCGGCATGGATATCTCAGTACCTAGCCGTCTCCTTCGCCATTTACCGAAAGTAGGAAAATGCCCTAATCTTGGGCTCTGCCGGGACGTAAAAAGCCCGACATAGATCCCTCCGATAACGTGAATGTGAGTTCTAAAGATGGCAGAGAAGAATTTTCGCAACTGGGTTGGTTTCCGCGACGAAGCAGAACGTGAACCAGTAGCAAACCCTGTCGATCGAATCCGAGATCTAGAATCTCAGCTCACCGATCTACGTTCACGACGAGACATCACCGGTTTATCTCGTGAAGAATTTGAAATTCTTGCCACCGAAACAGCGATGGCAATGATTAAGTCTGCCCAAGCGCGCGAGTCAAAGGCGAACATGGCCGCAGAACGAGTGATGAATGAATCATCTCGTAATGCTAAAGATGTTCTTGAAGGCGCTGAGAATAAAGCCCGCAGCATTCTTGCCGGAGCCGAAAGCCGTGGTCGCAAGTACATCTCTGCTGCCGAAGTTGAAGCGGCCGAAGTTATTCGCGATGCTAGCCGTGAAGCAGCAGCTATAGCCGACGCAAAAGTCCGTGAGGCCGATGCAATTGTCGATGGCAAGCGTCGTGAAGCTGCAGCACTTGCCACAGCTGCTCGTCGTGAAGCCGAACGTGTTATCTCTGAAGCTTCATCAAATGTAAATGATTACCGCGCTTGGTTAGGCGACTTGATTTCTGAATCCGAACGACTCTACAGAGCACAGACTCAAGCTCTTAGCGCTGCCGAGGCAGCAATCGCACAATCTCGCGAGAAGCTTGATTCTTCTTTTGCTCGTTTGAGCCGCATGCAAGACATTGTCAACAACGCACTTAACGAAGATGGAACTGTAAAGAAGTCTGCACCAATTAAAGTAGAAAGTAAGAGAACAAGTCCAGCTCTTGAAGCACCAAGGAGAACTTCGAATTCTCCAGCACGACGCACAGCTAAGAAATCAACACCTAAGCGTAAGTAATTTTCATGGCTGCCAAACGCAGTATCCAATACATTCCTGCGATTGATGGGCTGCGTGCTCTTGCTGTAATTGCGGTGATGTTCTATCACCTTGGATTTTCATGGATTCCAGGTGGATTTCTTGGTGTAGATCTCTTCTTTGTTATATCTGGGTATGTAATCACACGACTTTTACTCGACTCTATCGCTCAAAGTGGCGGACTCGATCTACGTGGTTTCTATATCGCGCGTGCTAGACGGCTACTTCCGGCACTTCTATTCGTGGTGATTACAACAACAATTGCAGTTGGGATCTGGGCCCCGGACACCATGAAGCGATTTGTAACAGATCTACCGTTTTCTCTCACTGGCACTATGAATTGGTGGCTCGTTGCGCGCCAGCAAGATTATTTTGAAAGCATCGGTAGGCCGCCGCTTTTGCAGCACACGTGGTCACTTGCAGTAGAAGCTCAGTTCTACTTAATTTGGCCACTTATTCTCTACTTCATTCTCAAGAGACTGGGCAAGAATAGAATCCCAATTGCTGCTCTATCAATTGCCGCAGCATCTGGAGTCACATTACTTTTAGTATCTCTTTCACTTGATGCATCTAATGCATCCAAGGTTAGCCACATCTATTTTGGTACGGACACACACAGCATCGGTTTATTCCTAGGAGCAGCGCTAGCAGTCAGTTGGATCCCTCAAAATTTCACAACTACGTTAACGAAGAATGCACAGAATTTTATTGACGGGGTCGGCTTCATTGGTTTCATTGGAATCTTGGCAACATTCTTGTTAATCGATGAAACTAAACCTACGCTCTACAAAATAGCGTTTCCACTGGCAGGAATTTTTGGTGCAGCAATCATTATGTCAATTGTTCACCCAGCTTCACGTTTTGCGCCCATTTTGCAACATCCAGTTTTAATCTGGATTGGTGAACGTTCTTACTCCATGTACTTGTGGCATTGGGTTATATTCCAAGTAACAAGGCCTACCGTTGATCTGGCTGGAAAAATGTGGGCACTTTATTCCCTGCGAATTCTTATCGTTTTCGCACTTGCTGATATTTCCTACCGCTATATCGAAGTGCCGGTCAGGCGAGGTGCAATCAAACATTGGCTCAAAGGACTTAAATATAGAACTAAAAAAGAACGCACACGTCAAACACGAGTCTTCACATTACTTTTCACTATTGTTTTTCTCTGCGCATCTATTGTGAGTGTTCGCGCAATTTCGCTAGGAAACCAACAGCGCGCAGCAGTCGAAAAGGCGATCCCCACCGAAGAAATCACCATTTCTGAAGAAAATACAGATGGGATCTGGTTGACCGGTGACTCCGTCATCCTTGGAATACGTTCAGTTTTAGGAGAACTACAACCAATTTCCTTAGTTAATGCGCGTATTGGTCGTCAGGCTCCAGAGTTACTTGAAGTTATCAAGGATGACATGAGCCAAGTTGAAAGTTCTCCCATTGTCTTCAACTTGGGAAACAATGGCGTACTGGTCAAAAGTGATGTGGAAGCCATTTTTGAAGAGATTAAGAATCAGCCGAAAGTGATTGTTGTAAACACAGCGGTCCCACGCCCGTGGCGCGATGCAAATAATTCACTTCTGTCAGAGGTTGCCTCACAGTATCCCCAAATCCAAATAGTTGACTGGAATGCAATCTCTACAGGTCATCCCGAGTACTTTGCTCCCGACGGGGTTCACTTGGTGCCAACCGGAGTGCAAGTCTACGTAAATGAAATTCTTAAATATCTGTAGCGTTTAGTAAATTAAAAAACCCCGACCTATTGCAGGCCGGGGTTTTTTAATTAATGAATTATTCGAACTGTCCTGCGAATCCAAACGGTGTCGCCACGCCAAGTGAGCCATCAGCATAAACTGCAGAGACTCTAAATGATGTTGAACCATCTGTTGCTGACTTTGCAAATTCAGCGACTGTTGTTGTTGCAGAAACTTCAGATACAACTTTCCATTCACCAAGGTTTGCACGAGTTTCTACCTTGTAGCCCGTGACATCACCAGCCGGCGCTTTCCAAGTGATCACCATGACCGACTTAGAACTATCTTTCCAATTTCCGATAAATCGTGTTGGGGCTTCACCTGTAGTGGCTGCAGGTGCTGCTGATTCCATTGCCTCTGGTTCAGCTGATTCCATTGCCTCTGGTTCAGCTGATTCAGTCACAGCTGGTGCTGGCGCAGGAGCCTCATCACCATCTTTATCTGAATTAGAGATAAGAATTGCACCGAGTGCAAGAATTCCGAGAAGCACAGCAAGTAGAACCTTGGTTGATGAACTTTGGCTCTTTGTTGCTGGCTTTGAAGTAGCACTTGTTGATGCGGCACTTGGCTTTGTTGCCGCAGCTCCACGTGTAGAAGTTGGAGTTGTTGAAACATTCACGCGCGATGAACCTGTTGAGGGAACCGGTGGAATAACAATCTGTGATGAGCTTTTCTTCTTCGCCGCAGTCTTCTTGGCGGTCTTTTTCTTAGCAACAGACTTCTTCGCTGCAGTCTTCTTAACCGCCTTCTTAACAATCTTCTTGGCAGTCTTCTTAGCAGGAGACTTCTTTGCAACTTTCTTAGCAGGAGACTTCTTTGCAGTCTTCTTAGCTGTTGACTTCTTTGGTGCAGCTTTCTTAGCTGCTGACTTTTTCTTTACTGCCACTTTTATCTCCTTGAGTTAATGAACATCTTGGCAAATCTCGCCGGAATATAGGTAGAAGTTTAACCCAGGCTCCTGAGCAAAGTGATCACATGTGGTGCTATTGCACGGAGTGATTTTCCGCGATGGCTGATTGCATCCTTCTCGTCCGCGCTCATTTGAGCACTGGAGATTGAGTATCCCTCGGGTTGAAAGATGGGGTCATAACCAAAACCATGCTCACCTACGGGCGAGAATAAAATGGAACCGCGGAAATGCGCCTCTTCACAATAACTTCTCCCATCGGGAAGATAGAGAGCAGCTACGCAGGTGAAGTGAGCACCGCGCTTGTCAGCTGGAACATCGCGCAATTGCTCAAGAACTTTCTCGGTATTTGCAGAATCGTTTCCATGTTCTCCGGCCCACCTGGCAGAGAAAATTCCAGGATCGCCCCCGAGAAAATCTATGCAGAGCCCACTGTCATCAGCGATTGCAGGGATTCCTGTTGCCAACGACATCTCTCGAGCCTTCTTTAAGGCATTTTCTTCAAAAGTTTCTCCATCTTCGAGAACATCGTGCACATCGGGAAATTTCTCAAGACCTACTAGATTGATTTCACCTGGAGCGACTGCCTCAAGAATTCTGCGAAATTCTTCAATCTTTCCTTTATTGCGCGTTGCAAGCAGAAGTGTGTGCGGCATTTATCGAGCGAGTGCTTTTTTCTGAAGATCTGTTAAATCCTTGCACCCCGCGACTGCCAGATTGAGCAATGAATCCAACAGCCCTCGATCAAAAGGTGCGCCCTCTGCAGTTCCTTGAACTTCAATAAATCTGCCGTCTCCTGAGCAAACAACGTTCATATCAGTTTGCGCGCGCACATCTTCTTCATAACAAAGATCGAGCATCGGAACTCCATCAATAATTCCAACACTTACCGCTGCAACAGAATCTGCAAGTGGTTTCGCTGTTGCCTTTACATGTCCCTCTTTCTGCGCCCATGTAATTGCATCAGCGAGTGCAACGTAGGCACCCGTAATTGCTGCTGTTCTAGTGCCACCATCTGCTTGCAAAACATCACAATCAATCACAATTGTGTTTTCGCCGAGTTCCTTCATATCTACAATTCCACGAAGTGAACGGCCCACGAGGCGAGAAATTTCTTGTGTACGCCCGCCCAGCTTTCCTTTAACGCTCTCTCGATCTGAACGCGTATGTGTTGCTCTTGGCAACATTGCATACTCGGAAGTCACCCAGCCAGTGCCAGAATCTTTTAACCAGCGAGGAACTCCTGGAGTAAATGAAGCGACACATAGAACTCGAGTCTTTCCAAACTCAACCAAGACAGATCCTTCTGCATGATCTAACCAGCCGCGAGTAATTTTGATTTCACGGAGCTGATTTACCGAACGTCCATCATTGCGAGCCATGTGCTTCCTCTATCTATATCTAGTGGGTGGTTAATCTAGTGAATGGATCAAAGATCTTGGTGCTGAACAGTTCCGACTTCTGGTCCTAAGAATCTACGCGCCAAAGATTCGAAAGCTTTTGCATCTCCAGTTGCTAAGAATCTATGTGAAGCTGATTCTTGGCTTGGAGCGCGCAGGAGGTTATTTTCAACCAATACTCTATATAAATCTTTTGCTGTCTCTTCGGCACTTGAAACCAGTGATACACCATTACCCATGACGTATGAAATAACACCTGTAAGCAACGGATAGTGCGTGCAACCAAGTACAAGAGTGTCGACATCCGCATCAATCATTGGTTGTAGGTATTCGCGTGCAACGCGAGTGATGGCATCTCCAGATGTTTCTCCACGCTCAACATATTCAACGAAAAGTGGGCATGCGATAGATTCGATGTGTAGCTGTGGAGCAGCTGCAAATGCATCTAAGTAAGCGCGTGAATCAATAGTTGCACGAGTACCAATTACTCCGACTTTTCCTGATCGAGTTGCGGCAACAGCTCGGCGCACAGCTGGTTGAATAACTTCAATTACTGGAATTGAGTATCTCTCGCGAGCATCACGTAACATGGCAGCACTTGCTGTGTTACATGCAATAACAAGAGCCTTAACGCCTTGCTCAACAAGAAAATCTAAAGTTTCAAGTGAATAGTCTCTGACTTCAGCCAAGCTTCTGGGGCCATAAGGGCCACGGGCTGTATCGCCGATGTAAAGAGTTGATTCATTTGGAAGTTGATCAAGAATTGCGCGAGCAACGGTTAATCCGCCGACGCCAGAATCGAAGATACCGATTGGCGCATTACTCATGGGTTCAGTCTAACCGCCAAGCGCATTATGCCCAAAGAGTGCCGTCTAATCCCTCTGTAGCTTCTTCAATATGTGAGCCATAAACCCCAGTAGATAAGTATTTCCAACCGGCATCGCAGACAATAAATGCAATATCTGCTCTGCGATTTTCTTTGACTGCTTCGTTGGCCAGAGCAATGGCAGCATGCAAAATTGCACCTGTTGAAATTCCAGCAAAGATGCCTTCTATTTCTAATAATTCACGAACGCGTTTTACCGAATCTTCGGCTCCAACTGAGAATCGTCTAGTTAGCACCGAAGCATCGTAGAGTTCAGGAACAAAGCCTTCATCAATGTTGCGTAATCCATACACAACTTCACCATAACGAGGCTCGGCAGCAATAATTTGAATATCAGGATTCTTTTCGCGTAAGTAGCGACCAGCACCCATCAGCGTTCCTGTCGTTCCAAGGCCTGCAACGAAGTGTGTGATTGTTGGTAAGTCTTTAAACAACTCTGGCCCAGTGCCCTTGTAGTGTGCTTCTGTATTAGCTGGGTTTCCATACTGATAGAGAAAAACATAAGTTGGATTCTTAGCAGCAATTTCTTTAGCAACACGTACTGCTTCATTTGATCCACCAGCCGCTGGCGAAGAAATGATTTCAGCGCCCCACATCTCAAGCAGTTGTCTGCGTTCCGGGCTTGTGTTTTCAGGCATCACGCAGATGAGTTTGTATCCACGAACCTTGGAAGCCATTGCTAGAGAAATTCCGGTGTTGCCACTTGTTGGCTCCAGAATTGTCGAACCAGGTTTTAACAATCCATCACGTTCTGCAGCCTCAATCATTGAAATTGCTGTGCGATCTTTAATTGATCCAGTTGGATTGCGATCTTCCATCTTTGCCCAGAGACGAACATCGGGAGATGGAGAAAGTCGCGGTAAACCTATGAGTGGAGTATTTCCAACTGAGGTTTCAAGAGAGTCGTAGCGTGCCAAAATTAACCACCAGCAACGGCAGGTAAAATTGTTATCGAATCTCCATCCTTAACTGGAGCTTGAAGTCCACCTAAGAATCGAACATCCTCATCATTGACGTAAATGTTAATGAAGCGGCGTAGTGCACCGTTTTCAAGAAGACGCTCACCTATACCCACATACTGAGAATCAAGATTGGTGATGACATCAGCAAGTGTTGCACCTGTTGCCTCTACGTTTTTCTGATCTTTTGTATAGGGGCGCAAAATAGTTGGGATGCGAACTTCGATTGACATAAGCCCATTATGTCGAAAAAACGCGGCGAACTCTAATCGAGAATTACGACTGGCTCTTCTGTAACTGCGCCATCTACGATGCGAAATGAGCGAAATTCAGTGCTAGGTGCAATCTGTTTGCGTGTAGAGACCAATACATAGTGAGCACCAGGTTCGCCGGCATATGCAATATCAGTCCGCGAAGGATATGCCTCGGTCTCGGTGTGCGAGTGGTAGATGACGACAATCTCTTCGTCGTGATCATCTACTTCTCTGTAGAGCCCGAGTAAATCTTTCGGATCAAATTCGTAAAATGTTGGCGAGTGCGCAGCGTTAATCATTGGTTTAAGTCGGAGAGCTTTACCTGATCCAACTGGCCCAAGAATTACTCCGCAGCACTCATCTGGGTATTCAGCGCGAGATTGCTCAAGAATCGCATCTACAAACGAGCGAGATATCTCTAAGGTCATGTGATTATCTTACTAAGAATTTCCAAGTTGGGATTCTTCATCTTCATCTGCATCATCAATGAGTGCAGATAGGAGAGTCTCTTGCAACCAACCCAGCCAGGTATAGACAGCATAGACACCACGAAGAGGATCTTCGGGTGCGAGTAGTTCTAAATGCTCATTGGAGTTTTCTCCAACCTTTAGTCGAACACCAAGTGCTAAACGAATATCGTTAATCGCTCCAAGCCAAGCATTGGCATTGGCATGATCTAGGTCAACAATTCCATCATCTGCAGTTTTCAAATGAATGCGCATTGAAATTGCATGTGCTTGTTTCTTGGTTCGCAGAGTTGACTCTGTGTATCTTCGAAATTCAGAGGCGTCTACCGAATCAGCATATGCATTGGGTAGTAACCGGTGAAGCACGTCATCTTCTGGCGGAGAGTCATGAGATGTAATTCCCACCATGGCTGCAAGGGGATCTTCATGTCCATGATCTGTGCGTTCTGCTAGGAGTTCAATGATTTGTTCGCATAAGTTGAGCAAAACTTCCTTTTCACTATCAGCAAACTGTGCTACATAAGAATGATCACCATGGCGCTTGAAGCCTTCGGTAGTCGTCACAGTTGATCTCCACGCTGCAGTGTTGCCCACAAACCGTACTCGTGAAGCCTGGCAACATCATGTTCCATCTCTTCTCGACTTCCAGTGGAAACAATTGCTTTTCCATCATTATGAACCTGCAACATTAACTCGGTGGCACGGGCTTTTGAGTATCCGAACAACTCCATAAACACATAGACGACATACGTCTGAAGATTCACTGGGTCATCCCACACAATGGTGACCCATGGAGTATCCCCAGAAAAGATTGCGCGAATCTCTTCTTCGAGTTTATCTGCAGTCTTAACCATCACCGGATAATGATATTGAATGTTTGCCCAGTTACTAAAGTCCAGTCTGCATCTTCGCGCAGGGATACTCTAAGAGTCAGAATGCTTCTACTCTGTGCTGGCAATTCAAATGAAAACATTCCATTGCTATCGGTTATTCCTGATTCATCAAGGACTGTCCACTCATTGTTAACCAGCTTCTCGAGTACCACTTCTGACCCGGCAACTTTTGGACGCGCACTGCCTTCTAGGATGAATGCTTTTCCTGACTTGATCGAAGTTGGCGGATTGATGACTATACGACGTAGAACATTTATGGAGATTTCTTGGGAAATACCTTCGGATCGCTCCCAAGAGGATTCTGTGTAAAGTCTTAGAGTTGTAGATTTTCCAAGAATCAAAGACTTTGCAATCTTTCCTTCCGCATCTGTTGTAGCAGTTGTTAATAGTCTCCACGTCTCGTCAGCTGCAGATTTAGCTTCGATGCGAACAGGGACATTAACGAGTGGCGATTTATCTTTGATGGCAAAGGTCGAATCAATAGCTATTGCTTCACCATAATTGATTTCGGTCTTATCAACACTTGCTGTGACATTCACTTGGTCGGGTGCAATTTCCTTAGCAACAGTACGAATCGATTCCATAGCGAGAGGTTCTTCCATGCCAAAAGTCCAGGAAGTAATTCCGCCAATTCTGTACTTCGTTACAAGAGCCGCTCGTAGCGCCCAACCGCGAGTATCTTGGTACCACGCTGTTCGAGTAGCGGTACACGATGTCGAAAGTCCAGAGGCCGTTGTTCCGTTGTAAACCTTTTGGTAGGTAAAGGTCATCTCTCCAAATTGTTCGTTGTACGTTGGAGTTGCACCATATGTGGCAGCAAGACTGACTGCATTTCGCATAACAAATGTTGCAGCTTTTGCTCCAACTTTTACAGAGTTCGCAACATTAGAAGGACAGACGCCAGAAACCGCTGTCACCCAATCTCGCCCAAATCCAGGGACGCCAACAAAAACTTTTGATGCAGGCATGATTGAAACTGCGTACTTCACAGTTCTTTCAGCCCAAGTTATTGGTCCTATAGGGCCAACTTTAGAAACTGAATAGTCGTACGTCATGATCCGTAACTTGTCGATGTGTGGAGCAATATCGGCCCATGCATAGACGTAATACCCTTTTTGTTTGTCAGCTGGATTCAGGACATAAGGTGTTGAGACTGAAAGCACTTTATTTTGAGCACGCATCTGGATTGATAATTCCTTAATGAAATTTGCCCATAGTGGCGCTGTCGCTTTCCAGGTTTTATTCCCATCAACAAAAGCAAAGCCCTCGAAATCTATATCGATTCCATCGAAATTGTTTACTTGAATCAAATTCATAATTGCGGTGACGATTTGTTTTGTTGAAGCTGGTGACTTAAGTAAGTCTGCAAGTACGCCTTTAGCAGTCCCATCTGTAATGGTTGGAATTATCTGCAGATTTGCACCGCGCAGAGCTGCTAAGGGTTGCGACATTGGAATACTTGGATTTGCCGGAGTATAAAGATCGGTAATTCCAACTGTTTTACTCTTCGCTGAATACTTCAAGGTGTACCAAAAAGGCATCACTTCTTTAATCAAATCTGCATTGTTTAATACTGCAGGTAAAGCGGTTTTCATGGAGTAATAAGGAATCCATCCAGTTAGGATTTTACGTGGGACCGCTTCTTGTGCAGAGCTTGATGGAGCCAAAATCACAGTTGCTGTGAGAAGCGAAAAAATTAATGCGGTAGAGACGGCAGAGTATTTAAACTTACTCATCTTCATCCCTAGATCTCCGATTTCTCAAAGTGCTACGTAGATAGCCTGCAAGGTTGCCACCGAATTCTCGATCAATTACCCAGATATTTAACACTAAGGAAAAAAAGGAAATTGTCTTGAGAAAAAGAGAGATCGTGCCAAATAAGAAGAAGGATGAAACTATTGATCCAAGTAAGCCATTGATGATTACTAGGGTTCTTCTTAACATCGATGCGACTGGATGGCTAGCGGCGCTCGTCATTATTCGGCTAGTAAGAAAGTACCCAATAGGTCCACTGAAGAAACAGATGAGAATCAAAATTGAGACAACGAGAGCTAGTGATCCCATGTCTGGCTCTCCCACATCTGATTCGTTACGGCAAAGAGTGCCATATCAATTTGCCTGCCATCATCGCGAGTGACCTTGTTTTGCAAAACACCTTCTTTTACATATCCGGCATTGACAAGTAAACGCTGCGAGGCGAGATTGTCTATGTCAACCAGGCCTTCAATTCTGCGGAAACCAATCTCTCTGATTCCAAGATCCGTAATCATCTGAACAGCAGTTGTGCAAATTCCTTTTCCGCGCAGTGAAGTTTCGAGCCAATAGCCAACTTCGGCGGTGTGATTCTTGATGTTAATTGTGTGAAGCGAAATGACTCCCGCAAATTGGGCATCAGAACCATTGCCATATTCAATGACAAACCGAAGTTCTCGCCGCTCTGCAAATGAGAATGGATCAGATCGCACGAAGTCAATTGCGTGATCAATTGTGTAATCAGCTGGGACAGTTGTAAAAGCAGGAATGAGGGGATCTTGGCATGCTTCAAAGATTGAATCGATATCTTTATCGGCGCTTTGACGCAACGTGACTAGTCCGTGCGAGAGAGTTGCAATCTCATTCGGCCACCAGATCATGCGTCAATCTTATGGCAGAGAGTCTGCATTAGCAGGGGCGAGAGTTGAATTGTTAGCCAACCATTTCGGAATCACGGTTGAGACTTTGGTCATGTGTGCAACTCAAGTTTGATGGAAGTGACGCGCAGTCATCGCAGAGCAAAATTAGCTGGTGACATGAAGCGGTGTTGCAGTTACGGAAATCTTTTGTTGGGGCGGTGCACTTATCGCACTTTCCAATAACCTTTGCATTCTCTGAGAAATCCATAGACATGCGATCATCAAAGATATAGAGGGAACCTTCCCAAGAGCCTTCATCACCAAAACGGTTTCCGTACTTCACGATTCCGCCATCTATTTGGTAGACCTCGTTAAATCCTCTATTTTTCATCACCACTGAGAGAACTTCACAACGGATTCCACCAGTGCAATATGTAACTACTGGCTTATCTTTGAGGTGATCGTATTTTCCGCTCTCAATTTCAGCTACGAAATCGCGTGAAGTTTCCACATCCGGTACGACTGCATTTTTGAATTTTCCGATTTTTGCCTCGTATGCATTTCGACCATCAAAGAAGACAACTTCGTCGCCACGCTCTTTTACAAGTTCTTCTACTTGTTCTGGTCGAAGATGGATTCCGCCACCGATTACACCATTCTCATCGACTTTAATTTCATCTGGATTTCCGAATGCAACGAGTTCGTCCTTAACAACGACGCGAAGTCGTGGGAATTCATTTCCGGTTCCATCCGACCACTTGAACACCATGTTTTTGAAACCTGGGTAGCGACGAGTTTCACGAACATATCTCTTTACATCGGCCATTTCGCCGCCGACTGTTCCGTTAATTCCGTGGGGTGAGATCAGGATGCGACCTTTGAGATTTAGCGTTTCACACAATTGTTTCTGCCAAAGACGCATCGCCTCGGGATCTGCAACAGGAGTAAACCCGTAATACAGAACCACTTTATTGAGCTTAGGTGCGTGTCGGTTCACGTAAGCATTCTATATCTCTACACGCAGTAATAAAAATGCCCGTATTGCATACCTATTGTTACTACGCTGAAAATACTTTTCCACAATTACTCCCTTCAGCCTTCTTTACTGCACCAGATGTCAGCCCAACGCTCCACTATCACCACATGACCACAGCGCGCCTACACAGTGTCGATTCACAGGACGTCGATTCACAGGACGTCGATTCACTCTCCCGCGAGGTTTCTGCACTGTTATGTGCAATACCAAGTGCATCAACACTTCAAAAACTTGCTGTTATCAATCCATTTGATCTCAACGCAAGTGACAAAATTGATTTTCTCTCAGCACTTGAACGGCAAGATGGTTGGTTATTTGCACTCAAGCAAAGGGCAATAACAGCTGTGGCAGGAAAACATGCATCTGAAGGTGAGGGGGCGATGTTTGGCGTCGATGAAACTGAGCGTGAAGATGTTTCAACAGCCTTGCGACTTGCTCCAGCTACGGCTCAATATCGGATTGATGTTGCCAGAACACTTGTCAATAATCTTCCAAATACCTGTTCGGCACTTGCTGTAGGAGAGATTTCATCTGCACATGCAACGGTAATCGCACGTGAAACCGCTGCTGCAATTCGTGATGGGATGAGTGATTACGCAATCTTTGAAATTGAGTCAAAGGCAATTGCCTTTGCTGAGTTCCACACTCCCGGACAAGTCGCAAACCATGTTCGAAATTCTGTTGCAAAATATGCCCCAGAAGAGTTTGAGGATGTTACAACGCGCGCGCACTCAATGCGCCGTGTCAGTTGCTATAACGATGTAGATGGCATGTCTACTGTCGTTGCGATTCTTCCAGCTGCAGATGCGCAGATTGTCATGAATTCGATTGAAGCATTTATTTTGCGAGAGGATTCAAATGAAGCCGATCATGCAGAGAAGCGCAACAAGGATATGAAGCGAGCTGACGCTCTTTCTGCAATATGCTCCGATTTCTTATCAACTATGGCTCAAGAAGTTCAGCCACATCGCAGGCCGCTCACCGTAAATGTAACGATTGATCTTCCAACCTTGCTCGGTCTTGCTGAAAATCCAGGACAGCTTGCAGGATATGGTCCAATTCCAGCAGCGATCGCTCGCGAGCTTGCATCAGATGCTCAATGGAAAAGATTTATCACTGAGCCTCAGACTGGAAATCTTCTTGATTTTGGGCGCGAAAGTTATCAACCACCTCAAAATCTTAAAGACTTTCTCATTGCGCGAGATAGAACATGTCGTTTTCCGGGATGTCGAAGATCTGCACTTCTCTCAGATTTAGATCATGCGCAAAGTTGGGAAAGTGGTGGCAGAACCTCCGCCGAAAATATTGGCGCACTGTGCAGACGACATCATCGATTGAAAACTCATGATGGCTGGTCAATTAAGAGTTTCCCCGATGGTTCATGCACGTGGACTTCTCCCTTGGGCAAAGAGTTCTTTACCCCCGCTCGCTCGGCAAACGAGCCCACTTAGCCATGAACATCGCGTGCTGCAAGCGCACTTCGCATAGTGCTCACTTTTCGCGTGTTGAAATCACAATTCGGATAAGTTGCGAGTAGTTGAAAGTTCAACTACATTAGTGCTCACACCAGAGTCAGTTTTGGAACCAACACTGGAGCCAATACTGGAGCCGCCCGAGAAGGAGTCATTTGTGCCAGCAGTAACAGTCAGCGACATAACAATTCTTCCGCGTATAAGCGATGCAACACACTTACGTGCGCGCAAAATTAAGAGCATTACAACTGCTCCACAGGGATTTGAAGGAGAAGGTTTTCCAGTTCGTCGCGCATTTGCTGGTGTAGATCTTGCAGAACTAGATCCATTTATTCACTTAGATCAAATGGGTGAAGTTGAATACGCACCAGGTGAACCAAAAGGAACTCCTTGGCATCCTCATCGTGGTTTTGAAACAGTTACATACATTATTGATGGAATTTTCGATCACAAAGATTCAAATGGCGGCGGCGGAACGATCACTGATGGTGACACACAGTGGATGACAGCTGGCGGAGGAGTTCTTCATATTGAAACTCCCCCTGAGCATTTAGTGATGTCTGGCGGCTTGTTCCATGGGTTTCAGTTGTGGGTAAATCTTCCCGCTGCAAAGAAGTGGTTGCCTCCTGCGTATCAAGATGTACGGGCAAATGATGTTGCCCTGCTTACTACAGCTGATGGTGGATCACTTATTCGCATTATTGCCGGTGAATTAGATGGACACGTTGGTCCAGGATCGACACAAACTCCAATCACATTGATACATGCAACTGTTGCACCTGGTGCCGAACTTCGTCTGCCATGGC
>WLPI01000025.1 GCA_009698845.1 Actinomycetota bacterium | reverse complement strand
TGTCCTCAACAAGAGAAAGATTGATGAGTTAATCACGACTTACGCCCAAGGTTGGGATATGGACCGACTGCCTGCAGTTGACAGAAATATTCTCAGACTCGGAATTTATGAAATTGTCTGGTCTTCTGATTTAGATGACGGAGTCGCAATAGATGAAGCCATTAAATTAGCAAAAGACTTATCAACCGATGATTCGGCTTCATATATCCATGGAGTTCTAGGCAAGATTTCAATGATTAAAGAGAGTATCTCGCTGTAAGTCTTTGCTACTTCTTCATTTGCAGCAAAATCGATTCTTCGGTGATCCAATGTAAGGCCTCTTTCTCTCTCATCTTAAGAAGCAAGGCAATTACGTGGAAATCAGATTGCCTCAAGGTGATGACCTCTCCATTCCAATCTTGACGGGCATGAACAATGTTCTCGAGAAGAGGTAGCAGGTTCCGGTATAAATCATTGAAGTGGTGCTCGGCATTGGCCGCACGCATTTTTAATAGTCTCAAATCCAAAAGTAGCTTAGGAAGAGACCGTGTTTGGTTCAGGGTATCTGCGCCAAAGAGTTCCGACACGGGAACCTCGTATAAATTCGCTAGGGCAATAACTCTCTTTACGCTCAAGGTCCGAGAGCCACGCTCGTAGGAACCCAGAACAACCGCCTTTATTGTGGAGTTGCTAAGAGCTTCGACATCACGCAAGGAGAGCGATCTTGACCGCCGAACTTCGCGAAGTTTTTGATTGACTGTAACTGCAGTAACGGGAGTATTCACGGTGGCACAGTAAGCCTTGCTCGGCGCACAGGGGAGTTTCAATCCACAGGCACTCATCTTGCGGTAGTATTATTCTGCCAACATCCTTTAACGACCCGTCCTGTGAGGCGGGGAAGGAGAAGTAAATGAGCCTTGCCCTGTCTGCGCCAGATATGTCGCGAGCTATAACGCGTATTGCGCACGAGATAATTGAGAAGAACTCTGGTTCCAAGTCGCTTACTATTTTAGGAATCCCAACCCGAGGAGCGCATCTAGCGCAACGGATATCAAAAGCGATTACTGAGATCGAAGGTACATCAGTTCAAGTCGGGACTTTGGATATTACCTTGCACAGGGATGACCTTCGCCTTCGCCCACCACGTGCACTGATGCCAACAGTTATTCCTTCTCTTGGAGTCGAAGGCCGCGATGTTGTCCTGGTTGATGACGTGCTTTATTCAGGTCGAACGATTCGCGCCGCTCTAGATGCCCTAGGAGAGATAGGCCGACCAAGAACGGTCCAGTTAGCAGTATTGATTGATAGGGGTCATCGCCAACTTCCTATACGTGCTGATTACGTTGGCAAGAATCTTCCCACCTCTCCAACCCAGATTATTAAAGTTCATTTCTCAGAGTTCGATGCAATCGATGAAGTGTTACTCGAAGATGGTGAGCAAGCATGAAGCATTTACTCTCAATTGCGGACCTATCGCGAGTTGATGCAATCAGAATTCTAGACACAGCGGAATCCCTTTCCGTAGCGTCAGATGGGGCTGTAAAGAAATTACCCACATTGCGCGGACGAACAGTTGTTAATCTCTTTGCTGAAGATTCGACAAGAACAAGAATCTCATTCGAAGCTGCGGCGAAAAGACTGTCTGCCGATGTCATCAACTTCTCAGCTAAGGGTTCCAGCGTGAGTAAGGGTGAATCTCTCAAAGATACGGCACAAACTTTGCAATCAATGGGTGCGGATGCGGTAATCATCAGACACAGTGCGTCTGGAGCAGCACACACGCTTGCTGAAAATAAGTGGATGTCAGGAGCTGTCATCAATGCCGGTGACGGAACGCACGAACATCCAAGTCAGGCACTTTTGGATGCGTTCACGATCCGACAAAATCTTGCTCACGGAAATAGTGATTTAACAGGCTTGCATGTTGCTATCGTTGGAGATATTTTGCACTCTCGAGTAGCGCGCTCAAATGTTCTCCTGCTCACCAAGCTAGGCGCGTTGGTAACCCTTGTTGCACCACCGACATTGCTGCCTGTAGGTGTCGAGCAATGGCCGGTAAATGTGTCCTATGACTTCGATTCGGTCGTTGCTGATGTTGATGTTGTGATGATGCTTAGAATCCAACTTGAGCGCATGTCAGAAATGTTTTTCCCGAATGCTCGTGAGTACTCGCATTATTTTGCACTCAACACGGACCGGTTATCACGAATGAAGAAATCTGCAATCGTGATGCACCCAGGACCCATGAACAGAGGATTGGAGATAACCGCAGAATCCGCCGACAGTGCTCGGTCGGTTATCTTGGAGCAAGTGAAAAATGGAGTGAGTATTCGAATGGCTATTCTCTATCTCTTACTTGCCGGATCCACAGAAGGGCAGGACTGAATATGAGCCAGTCATATCTCATCAAAGATGGAACACTTTCAAACGGTTTACAGGCCGATATCCTCATTTCAGATGGACTCATTGCTGAGATCGGAAGAGATTTACAGAGTAAATCCGCAGAGGTCATCTCTGCGAGGAACTCTGTAGTGTTACCAGGACTCGTTGACTTACATACTCACTTGCGCGAGCCCGGAAAAGAAGATTCAGAGACAGTGCTTTCGGGATCGCAAGCTGCCGCTAGAGGTGGTTTCGTTGCGGTAAGTGCAATGGCGAACACATCTCCTGTCGCAGACACTGCAGGAGTTGTAGAACAGGTATTCAGACTTGGCAAAAGTGCAGGCCTAGTGGATGTCTTTCCGATTGGAGCCGTAACTAAAGGGTTAGCAGGGGAGTCACTTGCAGATATTGGAGCAATGGCGGATTCAGAAGCGAAGGTACGAGTATTCAGTGATGATGGACATTGTGTTTCTGATCCATTAATAATGCGACGCGCACTTGAGTACGTGAAGCAATTCGGTGGCGTCATTGCGCAGCACGCACAAGATCCTCGATTGACAGAGGGTTCTCAGATGAATGAAGGATATGTATCCAGTCAACTTGGACTCAAAGGTTGGCCCGCTATTGCAGAGGAAGCAATCATCGCGCGAGATATTCTCTTAGCGGATCATGTTCAATCACGGTTGCACATCTGTCATGTGACTACTGCCGGGGGAGTAGAGATTATTAGATGGGCAAAAGCTCGGGGAATGAAAGTGACTGCAGAAGTTACTCCACATCATTTAATCCTCACCGATGAGTTAGCTCGTACATACAATCCCGTTTACAAAGTAAACCCGCCTCTGCGATCCGAAAAAGATGTGATGGCTTTACGTGAAGCTTTAGCCGATGGAACTATTGATATCGTTGCAACAGATCATGCCCCTCATCCACAGGAGAGCAAGGAATGCGAATGGCAAGAAGCAGCTTTTGGAATGTTGGGATTAGAAACCGCACTGTCGATCGTTAATCAAACCATGGTGGCGACAGGACTACTTACATGGGATGCAGTGGTTGATCGAATGAGTACCGGGCCAGCGATGATTGGCGGATATGCTCACCACGGACGGGCGCTTGAAGTTGATGGAGCTGCACATCTGACTGTGATAAATCCGACCGCGGCTCACCGTGTAGATCGCGACCGTGTCGCTTCAAGAAGTCGGAATACTCCCTTCCATGGGATGGACTTGCTGGGTGTTGTTACTGCGACGTTCTTTAATGGTGTTCTCACTCATAAGGTGGAGCTCTCATGAGTAAAGCTTTTTTTGTATTGGATGATGGTCGTATTTTTGAGGGTAAGTCGTGGGCGGATACTGGAAAAACTTTCGGTGAAGCAGTATTCCAAACGGGAATGACTGGTTATCAAGAGACGCTAACTGATCCTTCGTACCACAAGCAAGTAGTTGTAATGACTGCTCCTCACATTGGCAACACGGGTGTTAACAACTTTGATAATGAGTCTCAAAAGTTTTGGGTTGCAGGTTTTGTGGTTCGTAATCCTTCGACCATCACTAGCAACTGGCGAAGTGAAAATGATCTCGAGGCCGCTCTTATTGCACAAGGAATAGTTGGAATTCAAGGTGTTGATACTCGTGCCATAACTCGACATCTTCGCGACCGTGGTGCCATGCGAGTTGGGATTTTTTCTGGTGAGGACCTAAGCCGTGAAGAAATGGTTATTGAGGTAAGAAAGCAGTCACCTATGTCTGGCGCGTATCTGGCAGCCGATGTTTCGACTCCACAAACATATATTGTTCCCGCTCAAGGTCAAAAGCGATTCACGGTTGCGGCGATAGATCTGGGAATCAAAGCTGCAACTCCGCGAATGATGTCCGAGCGTGGTATTGAAGTTCACGTCATGCCATTTAACTCGACACTTGAGGACATTTTGAATATCTCGCCTGATGGAGTCTTCCTATCAAACGGCCCCGGAGATCCAGCCGCAATGAATGACACAATCGAACTCGTTCGTGAGGTGTTAACCGAAGAAATTCCGGTTTTCGGTATTTGTTTCGGTCATCAGATTTTAGGTCGCGCACTTGGTTTCGAAACGTACAAGTTGCAGTTCGGTCACCGTGGAATTAACCAACCGGTTATCGATAAACGCAATGGAAAAGTCGAAATCACAGCGCATAATCACGGGTTCGCTCTTAAGGCTCCTACCGATGAAGGATTCTCCACCGTCTTTGGGCCGGGTCAAGTGACTCACATCTGTTTAAATGATGGAGTTGTTGAGGGTATTGAACTATTAGAGCGCGGAGCATTTAGCGTCCAATACCACCCTGAAGCAGCAGCAGGTCCTCATGATGCAGCTTATCTTTTCGATCAGTTTGTAGAAATGATGCAAAAATATCCAAGAATGGTGGCACAAAGATAATGTCTCGCGACCATTCAATTAATAGTGTTCTAGTAATTGGTTCAGGTCCAATTGTTATTGGGCAAGCTTGCGAGTTCGATTACTCGGGAACGCAGGCGTGTCGTGTACTTCGGGCAGAAGGTATTCGCGTGATTCTCGTGAATTCAAATCCAGCAACAATCATGACTGACCCGGAGTTTGCGGATGCTACATACATCGAACCAATAACACCAGAATTCATCGAGAGAATAATCGCAAAAGAACGACCAGATGCAGTTCTTGCGACCCTTGGGGGACAGACCGCACTTAATGCCGCAATCGGTTTGTTTAAAGCAGGTACGCTGGATAAATACAACGTCAAACTCATTGGTGCAGATGTTGCTGCTATCGAAAGAGGGGAGAACAGAGAACTCTTTAGAGGCATAGTTGAAAAAATCGGTGGAGAATCGGCACGTTCGATTATTTGTCACACAATGGATGACGTATTGGCGGCTGCGAATATCTTGAGCTATCCAGTAGTTATTAGACCGTCATTTACAATGGGTGGCCTTGGTTCTGGAATAGCGTTTAATGAAGAGACTCTGAATCAGATCGCGGGGGCTGGATTACGTCATAGCCCGACATCAGAGGTTTTGATTGAAGAGTCAATCATTGGTTGGAAAGAGTATGAACTCGAAGTTATGCGTGATAAGACCGATAACGTAGTTATTGTCTGCAGTATCGAGAACATTGATCCCATGGGAGTTCACACTGGTGATTCAATAACTGTTGCTCCGGCGCTCACACTTACAGATGTCGAATATCAAAAACTTCGCGACCTTTCGATTGACATCATCAGAGAAGTTGGTGTGGATACAGGTGGGTGCAATATTCAGTTTGCTGTAAACCCAGATACCGGACGAATCATTGTGATTGAAATGAATCCTCGTGTTTCAAGATCTAGTGCACTTGCTTCAAAGGCAACGGGTTTTCCTATAGCAAAGATAGCCACTAAATTGGCTATTGGATACACGCTTGACGAGATTAAGAATGATATTACACAGGTAACTCCTGCATCATTCGAACCTACATTGGATTACATCGTTGTAAAGGCACCCAGATTTGCTTTTGAGAAGTTTCAGGATGCCGACCCAAGACTGACTACAACCATGAAGAGTGTTGGAGAGGCCATGGCAATTGGTCGCTCTTTCCCAGAAGCGCTCATGAAAGCTTTGCGATCGCTAGAGCGTAAAGAAGCAGTCTTTTCCTTCCCCAAGGATTACGCACCAACAATGAAGAGTTCTTTACTTGAGTCGATGAAGATTCCAACCGAGTATCGACTTCAGCAAGTTCAGTTGGCCATGTGGGCGGGCGCAACGATGGAGGAAGTTTACGCCTCAACAAAGATTGACCGTTGGTTTTTAAAGCAGATTGAGTCCATTAATAAGACTGCAGTTGAAATCTCTCAACTCGGTGAATTGAGCGCTGACGTGCTCATGACAGCAAAATCTATGGGATTTTCTGATCTGCAAGTAGCCCGCTTACGAGGACTATCTGAAGAGGATGTTCGAAAGGCTAGACATCATCTCAATGTGCGCCCTGTATACAAGACAGTCGATACCTGTGCCGCCGAATTCGAGGCGTTCACTCCATACCATTATTCGAGTTATGAAGAAGAGACTGAAGTGCGCCCGCGAACAAAACCAGCGGTAATCATTCTTGGTAGTGGACCTAATCGGATTGGACAAGGCATTGAGTTTGACTATTCGTGTGTGCACGCGTCATTTACATTAAGGGCTGCAGATTTCGAAACAGTCATGATTAATTGCAATCCTGAAACGGTGTCAACTGACTATGACACAAGTGATCGACTCTATTTTGAACCACTCACTCTCGAAGATGTTTTAGAAGTGGTGCATGCAGAGTCGTTGGCAGGACCTGTATTAGGTGTAATCACCCAGTTGGGCGGACAAACACCACTTGGTCTAGCCGCCGGTTTGAAAGCTGCAGGGGTCAAGATTCTTGGTACTTCGCCTGAGGCAATTAACCTCGCCGAGGAGCGTGGCGCTTTTGGAAAAGTTCTCGCAGAACAAGGTCTCACAGCGCCCGAGTTTGGGATGGCGTCTTCAGAAATGGAAGCTTTAGCGATTGCACAAAGAATTGGTTATCCAGTTCTGGTTCGTCCAAGTTTTGTACTGGGTGGTCGCGGAATGGAGATTGTCTACGATGACCAATCTCTAGCCGGTTTTATCTCGCGAGCAACTGATATCACGCCGGACCATCCAGTTTTGGTAGATAGATTCCTTGACTCTGCAATCGAGCTAGATGTAGATGCTCTCTACGACGGAGAAGAACTTTTTCTTGGTGGAATCATGGAGCACATTGAGGAAGCTGGAATCCATTCTGGTGATAGCGCTTGCGTGCTTCCTGCGATGACTATCTCGGATTCTCAAAGAGTGGCAATTCGTGAAGCTACGCTGAAGATTGCTCAAGGTGTTGATGTAAGAGGTCTCATTAATATCCAATTCGCTATGGCTGATAACGTCTTATACGTGCTTGAAGCTAACCCCCGAGCATCACGCACAGTTCCCTTTGTCAGCAAGGCTACGGGAGTACCGCTTGCAAAAGCCGCAGCACGAATTTCTCTAGGATCATCAATTGCGTTGCTTCGCACCGAGGGACTTTTACCAAACGGAGGCGATGCAATTGCCAAGGGCATTAGCGTCAAGGAAGCAGTTCTTCCGTGGAATCGATTTAGACGTGTCGACGGTCGCGGAGTTGACGCAGTTCTAGGACCAGAGATGAGATCAACCGGTGAAGTCATGGGTATTGCCGATAGTTTCGGTGAGGCATATGCCAAGTCGCAAATTAGTTCGTTTGGCCCACTTCCAAAGTCAGGAACCGTTTTCATCTCTCTCGCCGATAAAGATAAGAATTCGGGAATCAATCCCGCACAAGAGCTAGCAAAGTTGGGATTTCGTATTCTTGCCACCGATGGAACTGCTAGCTTCCTCAATCAACATGGAGTAAGTGCGATAGTTGTCCGAAAGAATTCTCAGGGAACAGGACCGATGGGGGAGAAGACAATTATTGATCTTCTTAATGGCGGGGACATTGACCTTGTTATTAATACACCAGTTGGAAGAGGAACTCGCGCTGATGGTTGGGCAATACGCACGGCGTCTGTGCAGAGATCTATTCCAATTATCACAACCACGGCTGGCTTTAGCGCCGCGGTTCAAGGAATTAAGTCGCTGCAAAATGGAATCCTCAGTGTTTCTCCGATACAAGAGTGGTTGAAGAAGTAATGGGTAGCATCAACAAGAGCGCGACCCAACTTAACGCGACAGTTCTCTCAAATAAACGAGTCGGTTCTTATCATCAAATCTTGATAAACGTTGGTGATGTCGTCAAGAACTGCAGGCCTGGAAATTTTGTCGCAATAAGTGTTGGCGGAGATTCATCAAAAATGATTTTACGACGAGCTTTTGCTATTTCACGGGTCTCGGAGAATTCACAATACGGTGGATCTATGGAACTCATAGTTGCTCCCCATGGTTCCGGGTCAAAATGGTTGTGTTCACTTCCTGAGGGGACTGAGATTGATCTCGTCGCTCCACTTGGTACTGCTTTTGGAATTCCAACTGAGCCGATCAATGCACTGCTTATCGGTGGGGGATACGGTTCTGCTCCGCTTTTTGGTTTGGCAGATGTATTGAAGGCTCGCAACTGCAAGGTTGACATGCTCTTGGGCGCCAGTGTTGGTGCAAAAATTTATGCACCTTTAGAGGGTAAACGTTCTGTTAATTCGCTCAAGATTTACACAGAAGATGGTTCTATGGGTGAAAAGGGCAGAGTTACTGAGTCACTACTGGAAATTGTAGCCAATCGCAGCATCGATGTTATTTATTCATGCGGTCCTATGGGAATGCTTCGTGCAATTACTGAATTGGTTTCTGCTACCGATGTGATTCACCAATGCGCAGTAGAGGAATCGATGGCCTGTGGGATTGGTATTTGCATGACGTGCGTACTGCCGGTGGAAGATGAGAACGGTCAAGTTGCCATGCTCAGATCTTGTATCGACGGACCGGTCATGGATGGCTCAAAAGTGAAGTGGGAACTGGTTGGCCAAGTGCCGGAGGTGCATTCGTGAGCCTCCCAGTCGATATGTCAACTACTCTAGCAAATGCATGGTTCCCATCTCCGATTTTCACAGCGAGTGGATGCGCAAGCAGTGGTAAAGAACTTTCACAATTTTTTGCACTCAAAGATGTAGGTGCAATCGTCACTAAATCTGTCATGAGCAAACCACGCCATGGGCGTCCAACTCCACGTATGGCTGAGACTCCTTCTGGGATGCTGAATTCAATTGGACTGCAAGGACCTGGTATTGATTCCTTTTTAGCCAATGATGTTCCATGGTTACTCGAACAGAAAGCTCGCGTTGTCGTATCAATTGCGGGCGAAACTATTGAAGAGTATTCAACGCTTGCGAGAAAACTAAGATCAATTTCAGGAATAAGTGCAGTAGAAGTAAATATCTCTTGTCCTAATGTCGAGAATCGTGGACTTGTATTTGCTTGTGATCCAGATGCATCTCGTCGAGTCATAGATGGAGTTCGAAAAACTATTGGTGGGGAACTTCCGATCATCGTAAAGCTGTCGCCGGATGTGACTAATCTTCCTGAAATTGCGCGTGGAGTTGTCGATGCAGGTGCGGATGCACTGGCGCTCATCAATACAGTTCTAGGTATGTTGATAAATGTTGACTCCATGAGACCTCATCTTGGTGGCAAGACGGGCGGACTTTCAGGCCCAGCTATCAAACCCATTGCTGTTCGAGCTATCTATCAGGTTCACGCGGCTCTTCCCAATGTACCAATTCTGGGCATGGGGGGAGTTTCATCCGGTCGAGATGCTTTTGAATTAATACTTGCTGGCGCTTCTGCGGTGTCGATAGGTACGGCAAGTTTTGGAAATCCAAATGCACTAATCAATATTCAAAACGAGCTCCGAGAAATCCTTGCTGCTAAAGGTTTTGCTACGCTAAAGCAAGCCGTTGGGTACGCACACAGAGAAGAGAGTGTATGAAAGCGCCGATAGTTTTAGCGATTGATACAAATAATCTGCAGACTGCCCAGAAATGGATTGAATCCACAGAAGATTCCGTTTCGGTGTACAAATTGGGTCTCGAGTTTTTCTTAACTTTTGGCAACGAAGGGGTACGCGCAATTCAAAGCGTTACTGATGCTGATATTTTCCTAGATCTAAAGCTGCACGATATTCCCCATACAGTTTCTGGCGCCGCGCAAGCGGTTGGCGAACTCGCGCCGAATTTTCTCACAGTACATGCTTCGGGGGGCCGTGCCATGGTTTCGGCCGCCGTTGCCGCCCTTCCAAATACCGAAGTCACAGCAGTAACAATTCTTACCTCTCTTTCAGAAGAGGATCTTTTTGAAATTGGTTTTGCCAACAGAGCGCTCGAAAGTGCTGTTGCGTTGGCAACGATGTCGGTTTCTGCTGGAGCCAAGGCAATTGTGTGCTCACCGTTGGAAATTAAGGCAGTCAGATCTGCGGTCGGTATATCTACGACAATTATTACGCCCGGGGTTAGACCTCTCTCCGAAATGGGTACGGATGACCAGAAGAGAACAATGACTCCACGCGATGCGATCGATGCAGGAGCTAGTCTTGTTGTCATTGGTCGGCCAATTACGGGTGCCTGGAAAGATGGATCAGATGCCATGCGAGAGAAGGCTCGACGTATCGCTGATGAGATTCTGAAGTAAATTTCTCCTATGGGATCCCCACCTCAACTCAGTGAAAATGAGAGAGCTCAAGCGCTCTTAAAAGCCAAGGCTTCTAGACAAGAGAGAGCTCGGATAAAGAGTCAAGTGAAGAGCAATGAGTTATCTATTGCAGAAGTATTAGAACTTGCAAAGCAGAACGAGGTAATCGCCAAGATGCGCGTTCTAGAACTCATTGAATCAAAGAGTGGAGTTGGAAAGATCAGAGGTAAGGCGATTCTCGATAAGTTGGGAATCTCGTTGACTAGAAGAATTCAGGGGCTTGGCAGACATCAGAGAACTGAATTGCTGAAAGAGTTTGCTCTGCCATCGGCATTAAATCGCGGAAGACTTGTTGTACTTTCTGGGCCAGGTGGAGTTGGAAAAAGCACAGTCGCAAAGAAATTACGTCAATCTTCGCCATTCCTAGTCAGTGTTTCAGCGACGACTCGTCCACCAAGATTTAATGAGGTTAATGGCATTGATTATCTCTTTATGACTGCGGAACAATTCGAATCTACAATCAAGCGAGGTGAATTCCTCGAGTGGGCAGAATTTGCTGGCAATAGGTATGGCACGCCTTTAGCTCCCGTTGAGAGAGCACTTAGTTCCGGGAAGAGCGTTCTTCTTGAAATAGAAATTTCTGGCGCTAAACAAGTTAAGGCAAAAATGCCAGAGGCGCTTTTAGTTTTTCTGGAAGCTCCAACGTGGGAAGAACTGGTTTCACGCCTAGAAGGTCGTGGGACTGATAGCCCCGAGAGGCGAGCAGCTCGTTTGGCTTTGGCTCAGGAAGAGATGGAAGCAGCTTCATTCTTCGATAAAGTCCTCATAAATGACGAGGTCGAGCGAGTGGTGGCTAGCCTGATAGAATTCGCATCTGCCTAAATAGGCAATTTAGATCCGCCTAACTAGGCGATGTAGATTTCAAGGAGTAAAACATGAGCGCACATATGGACGGAATTACGAATCCACCTATTGATGAGTTGCTAGATAAGGCGGGATCTAAGTACAGCCTCGTTCTCTACGCAGCAAAGCGCGCCCGTCAGATTAATGCGTACTACTCGCAGCTTGGGGAGGGCCTTCTCGAGTACGTTGGTCCGCTTGTAGATACTCACGTTCATGAGAAGCCATTGTCTATCGCACTTCGCGAAATCAACGAAGGCCTTTTGACAATCGAAAATCTTGAACCGACTGCATAAATAGCCGCACAATGCATGTAAGTGGCCGCGAAGTTATTCTCGGTGTGGGCGGCGGAATAGCAGCTTACAAATCCTGTGATTTACTCAGACGTCTTCTTGATAAAGGTTTTCATGTAACGGTTGTCCCGACTCCCTCCAGCTTGAATTTTGTGGGTAAAGCAACCTGGGAAGCGCTCTCCGGAAGAGCGGTAACAACCGAAGTGTTTGAACAAGTCAATGAAGTCCGGCATATCTCTCTTGCGAAAAGTTCTGATTACATCATCATCGCCCCAGCGACAGCAGATTTGTTAGCGCGTATCGCAATGGGAAGAGCAGATGACCTATTGACTAATGTTTTCCTGGCTTCCAATTCACCGAAAATGATTGTGCCGGCCATGCATCCTCAGATGTGGAAGAACGAGGCCACCGTGGCAAATGTTGCAACCCTAAGAGCGCGAGGAATCACCGTGCTTGATCCAGATACTGGTGCTCTTACAAGTGGGGATGTCGGACAGGGAAGGTTTCCCGAGACACAACGAATCCTCTCTGAATTCGAATCGATAACGTCGAAAGGCAGAGATTATCTAGGCAAACGTGTATTGGTAACCGCTGGTGGAACTCGCGAACCAATAGACCCAGTTCGGTATATTGGAAATAATTCATCTGGAAAGCAAGGTTACGCAATTGCTCAAAATGCGCTAAATCGTGGGGGAGAAGTAACGCTAATCTCGGCGAACTCCGCGCTTGCGGATATCGAGGGTGTACGGATGATCAAAGTGAGTACAGCTGCGCAAATGCATGCAGCGGTTCTACAAGAATTTCCGCTGTGTGATGTATTGGTAATGTCGGCAGCAGTTGCAGATGCAAAACCCACGCATCAGGGCGAATCAAAGATTAAGAAGAGTGAACTTACTTCAATCGCATTGACAGAGAACGAGGATATTCTGAAATCAGTTTCAGAGATAAAGAAGCATCAGATTGTTATTGCTTTCGCAGCAGAAACTTCGCATGATGAGGCACAGGCCCGAGAGAAACTCTCTAGTAAGGGCGCAGATATCCTTTACCTAAATGATGTATCTCAGGGAGACATTTTTAATAGTGAGACTACATACGGTGAAATTTTCATATCAGGGGCGCCATCGCATAAAGTGTCCAAAACCACCAAAGACACGCTTGGCGAGGAACTACTCAATCAAGCTCTAATTCAGTTAGGTTAGCCCAATGTCAAAGCGCCTTTTTACTTCAGAATCTGTCACCGAAGGTCATCCAGATAAGATTGCAGATCAGATTTCAGATGCGATTTTGGATTCTCTTCTTGAACAGGATCCAAGCAGTCGTGTTGCTGTCGAAACACTTATTACCACCGGGCAGGTTCACGTCGCTGGTGAAGTAACAACCAATGGTTATGCCGATGTCATGGGAATAGTTCGTGACACTGTTATTGGAATTGGCTATGACTCTTCTGTAAAAGGATTTGATGGAAATAGTTGCGGTGTTTCAATCTCTATTGGACAACAATCGCCTGACATCGCACAGGGTGTGGATGATGCTTTTGAACACCGCGTAGCTGCAGCTGTAGATCCTTTAGATCTTCAAGGTGCGGGCGATCAAGGTCTCATGTTCGGATATGCATGCGATGACACTAAAGAGCTTATGCCGCTACCTATTTGGCTTGCTCACGAGCTCGCGCAACAGCTTTCTAAAGTTCGTAAGTCAGGCGCACTTCCATACCTTCGCCCAGATGGCAAGACACAAGTAACAATCGAGTACGACGGTGATCGTGCAATCGCGCTAGATACTGTGGTGATCTCGAGTCAGCATGCCGAAGAGGTTGATGTTGTGAATCAGCTCACGCCAGAGGTAATCGCTCAGGTGATTGATCCCGTGTTGGCAAAAATTGATTTACCAAGAAAAGATATGAAAATACTTATCAATCCAACGGGTCGATTTGTAATCGGCGGACCCATGGGTGACGCGGGATTGACGGGACGAAAAATCATCGTTGATACATATGGTGGTATGGCTCGCCATGGTGGTGGAGCATTTTCAGGAAAAGATCCCTCAAAGGTAGACCGTTCTGCGGCGTACGCAATGCGATGGGTAGCCAAGAATGTAGTAGCGGCCGGGCTTGCTCGTCGTTGCGAAGTGCAAGTTGCTTATGCAATCGGGAAAGCACAGCCTGTAGGTGTTTTTGTTGAGACATTCGGAACCGAGAAAGTTCCTGTGCAAAAAATCCAAGATGCAGTCACAACGGTTTTCGATCTTCGTCCCGCCGCAATCATTCGTGATCTCAATCTAAAGCGCCCAATCTATTCAGAGACCGCTGCTTATGGTCACTTCGGCCGCGAGCTTCCTAATTTCACGTGGGAAGCAACGAATCGCGTGGCGGAGCTACAAGCAGCAGTTAAATAGTCAGCAGGTAGGCAAGTGGCGCCAGTAAGGCCACTTCGTCTTAAAAGCGAACGCGCAGAAAAAGCAGCAGGGGCTTTAGCAACTGTAAATCCTTGCGTCGAAGTCATAGTCGATTCGGGTGTTTATCATCTAGATAACATCTTTTCCTATTTGGTGCCGCAATCGCTTAGTGCGACGTGTTTTGTGGGCTCAAGGATTCAAGTTCCTTTCAATGGAAGAGAGTTGGAAGCAATCGTTGTGAAGCGTTCAGCTAACGATTCCGCGGTAGGGCTCAAGGTAATATCTAAAGTGATCACACCATTTCCAGTTGCATCAGAGCAAAGTCTTCAATTGATCCTCGAGGTCGCAAAGCGTTGGGCCGCACATCCTTATGATGTAATCAGATCAGCGATTCCTCCGCGCGTAGCATCAGTCGACAAGAAGGAGTGGAGTCAAGAAAGAACCCTTCCTAAGCATCAGAAGGCGCAAATCGAGTATTTACAGTTCCCGCCTTACGAAAATCCATACTTAGTGCTTTCCAAATACTTGGCTGATTTCAAGGGAAAAGGTTCGATTCTAATTGTGGTCCCTGATTCACGCGCTGTTGAGCGACTTCGCAAGGTGCATCCCGATGCAATTGTTCTAGATTCTCAACTGGAGCGAACCGAGCGATACGAAAATTATTTGCGAGCAAAGTACGGAACGGGAAATATTGTTATCGGCACTCGCTCCGCAATATTCGCCGATTTTTCAGATCTCTCGAGAATTATCGTCATCGACGAGGGGTCAGAGAACTTCTATGAACCAAGAACCCCAGGATGGAATGTTCGTGATGTTGCTCTGATCAGATCCGAGCTCGATGCTCTCCCTGTGTCTTTTCTTGGTTACTCACCAAGTGCTGAAATCGGAGCCATGATCGAAACTGGGACGGTGGCCTATCGAAACCATGCGGCTCGTTTACATGTTGATAGTTTTCAACCGGAATTTGGAGAACTCTTACCGGGTAAAGTGATTAAGGAAATTCGAGGCGCCCTTCACAAAGGTCCCGTACTCGTCATTGCTCCGCGAAAAGGCTATGCGCAAGGGATTCAATGTTCTAAATGTCGGAATATTGCACTATGTGCGTGCGGTGGTAAGTATGTAAAGGAGTCCGAGTTTGGCGATCTTGAGTGCACCCTTTGTGGAAAGAAGAATGGGGATTGGAGTTGTTCGTGGTGTCAGAATCGAAATCAGTTCCTTGTAGCCCGAGGCAGCACCCGCTTCGCACATGAAATCGGTAGAGCAATCACGGGTATTCCGCTAGCTTCATCGGAAGGTGATCACATACTTGAAGATGGCGTTATATCTAACGGAATCGTTATCGCTACTCCTGGTGCTGCGCCTTTTGCAGTCAGTGGATATTCGGCTGTGGTTTTTCTGGAATCCGAATCGTTGCTGTCGCAAGCCGATATGAGAGCGCAAGAACGAGCAAGAAACATCTTTTTTACTCATAGCGCTTTAGTAGCAAAAGAGGGAAAGGTTCTTCTCATTATCAATCATGAGAATCCACTGGTTGGCTCATTGGCATCCTGGAAACCATCGCTTCTACTTCAAAAAGATTTGCGGGATCGAGAAGAGACTTCGTTGCCCCCATATACATTCTCGCTAGCAATTGATGCGAACCCGAGTGAATCGGCATCACTAGTACAAGGTTTCGAACATTCTCGCAAGGATGCTCGCTTGCCCAGTACAACGAGGATTCTTGGACCCTCTCTCTTGAAGGGTGGGCAACATCGAATCTTGGTATTAGTTCCTCGAGATTCGAGCCTTGTGCTCACTGAATTAGTACATGAGTTTCAACGGAGAAGAAGCGCTTCAGGTAAAAACTTGCTGTCCATGCGGATAGAACCATATTCACTCTCGCGATAGGTAAGATAAGCACATGTCAATCCAACGTATTCGTCATTTCGGCGATCCAGTATTGACTTCACCAGCTTCGCAGGTTGTTGACTTTGATAAAGAGCTACGTAAATTGGTAAAAGACCTGACAGAGACGATGTTGGATGCACCCGGTGCTGGATTGGCAGCGCCACAAATAGGCGTCCCGCTTCGTGTATTTGTGTGGGATGTTGATGAAACGCTAGGACACCTGATTAATCCAACCCTTGATTTAAGCGAAGAGATGCAAGAGGGGGATGAAGGTTGTTTGAGTTTTCCTGATCTTCTCTATCCAACTCCGCGTTCAATGCGAGCAGTAGCAAAAGGTTTCACCATGCATGGAGAACCTGTTGTAATCGAGGGCACAGAATTATTGGCGCGAGCGCTTCAACACGAAACCGATCACCTTGAAGGAATTCTCTTCATTGACAGATTGTCAGAGGCAGATCGCAAGTTGGCAATGAAGGAGATAAGAGAATCTGAGTGGTTTGGGTTAGCTAATGAGAGCGGCCAAGTACCGACAATTAAGGTTTCGCCACATTCACCTTTTGGCTTGGGTTAGACATTGCGCATAGTTGTTGCAGCTACGCCAGAGGTAGCAATTACCTCTTTGGATGCCTTACTTAGTTCAGCCCATGAACTAGTCGCGGTAATTACTCAACCGGATAAACCTGCTGGACGTGGGATGGAACTTACCGAGACTGCGGTATCGCGTTGGGCTAAGCAAAATAGTCAGACTCTTCATAAACCTATTACGGAGGAAGAGACGATCGAGATTCTAAAGGGAATCGATGTCCTCATAACTATCGGCTATGGAAAAATACTTTCGCGGGCGGTTTTGGATGTGCCGTTGAAAAGCTCATTGAATTTACATTTCTCTTTACTACCGCGATGGCGCGGGGCGGCGCCTGTTCAAAGGGCAATTGAGGCAGGTGACAGTTTTACCGGCGTAACAGTTTTTGAATTGGATGAAGGCATGGATACAGGCCCGATCTACACTGTAAAAAGATTTGCTCTGGATTCAGATATTTCAAGTGATGATTTATTCTCTGAACTCGCACTGATAGGTCCAGAGGCTCTCTTAGAAACCTTGGATCTCATAGCATCTGGAGTGAAACCAACTCCACAGAAATCAGTTGATGCTACGCGAGCGATGAAGTTAAGTCGCGAGGAAGGTCGCATCGATTGGTCGCTATCAGCCGAGAAGATTTCTGCACATGTGCGAGCATTTACCAGTAACCCTGGGGCTTGGACAGAGTTTCGAGATACGAAAATCCGTCTTGAATCC
>WLPI01000024.1 GCA_009698845.1 Actinomycetota bacterium | reverse complement strand
TGCCGGGGAAGCGGTAAAGCAGGCCTACCTTATGGGGAAAACCTGCCACCTGTGAAATCCAAAAAGAAGGTTTTTGCCGTGTGGCTGCTCACTCCCAGTAGCGTGGTTACTCGTTTACTCTCGACCGCTAGCCGCACTGTCGGTCTCGTTTACTCTCGACCGAATCTCAGCCAGACGAGATAGAGCGCCCCACCCATACCCACGAGCAGGCCAACTAGGGTGAAGTATTGAGTGTTCAGGAACCGGTCAGCGGCCCAACCTGCACCGCCCCAAAAAAGTAGTCCTGATACGAGGTAGCCGAAGATCGACCAGAGCGCATTCTCTTCTCGACGGTTAGTTGGTTCGTTGGTCATGAGGTAATGGTAGATGAGTTTTGAGCTTCAGATAACTAGCGATCTCTCCGCCTAGCCAGGCAAAGGTGAGGGCAATTGCCGAGGCCCCGAAACTCGTTCGGTCAATTGTGGTGCGAGATGTGTACTTAGTGAGCGCCCACAGGAATGCGCCTAGGAGCATAAATTTTGCAAAATATGAAAACATCGCAAGCGCCATTGTGCTCATGGGATCTAAATTACGAGAAATTTTAGAGATGAAGATATGAACGAGAAAATAAATCAGGACAACGGCCTGAGCGAGCAGTGCACCAGAAAGTCCGGGAACTCCTTTGAATAGAACCGAAACGCCAATTGCAATCAGTCCGACAATGAAAGTTGGAACAAGTGCTCCTCTTAACAATTGTGATTCATTACTAGCTTGAGTGCTCAAGTGATTTCGATCCCCTCTTTGAGAAATAAGTGGTGAATCCCAGCATGAGTCCAGCAACAATAGCGGCAACCCATAATGGCGCAAATGCTGAAACGACAACTGGAAAAGCAATAGTCGCTGTCCAAAAATATAAAATAACTGCAGTGCGTAGATGTGAATTTCCAGCGCGAAGAATTCGATGATGTAAATGTTCTTTATCTGAACTAAATGGAGATTGGCCTGCTCGCAACCTACGGAAAATCGCCCAGAAGAGATCGATTAATGGGATGGCAAGCACTGCAAATGGAAGCGCGAGCGGCAGAAGTGTTGGGCCGAGCTTTTCAGCAGATATTGCATTTGGATCAATTTGTCCTGTGAGAGTAATTGCTGAGGCTGCTAACAACAGCCCCAAGAACATTGAGCCCGAGTCACCCATAAAGATTTTTGCTGGGTGAACATTGTGCGGCAGAAATCCAAGGCAGATACCGATAATTACCGCAGTGATTAGTGATGGTGCACCTGCACGGTTAAAGCCATAAACGACTGCTAATAAATAGGCAAAAGCAAAGAAAGCTGCTCCAGAGATTGCAACTATTCCAGCAGCGAGACCATCAAGGCCATCAATGAAATTAACAGCGTTAATGGTGACTAGCACAATGATTACTGTTGCTAATTGCCCAATGCTGGGCGGAAGAGTGATAACTCCGTTGATGGGTATCCATAAAACTTGAATACCAAAGAGCAAAAGAATTCCGGCAGATAACGCTTGTCCAGCTAATTTTGTGAGCGCATCTAACTCATAGCGATCATCGATTAGACCAATCACAAGCAGAAGTGTTGCTGCGGTGAATATGCCAAGCGACTCGCGACCAAAAGATTTTCCGACAAGTGATAAATGATTCACCATGGCTAAAGTAAGAGCCATAGAAATCCACATTGCTAATCCACCCCAACGAGGAGTTGGGGTTGTGTGAATATCTCTCGTGCGAATATGTGCAACTGCGCCAAACTTCAAAGCCCAAATCCGTACAAATGGAGTGACTACATAGCAGAGCGCTGCCGCTAAGAGCAGCGTTACTAAATACTCACGCATTGAAAATAACTTCTTAAGCCTGGTAGATAGGGAATTTCGCAGTGAGCGCGTGAACTTCAGACTTAATAGCTGCATGTGCAGTCGCATCATCTGTCTTAATTGCTCGTGAGATGAGTGAAGCAATTACCTTCATCTCTGGCATTCCCATTCCCTGTGTTGTTGTAGCCGGGGTACCAACTCGGATTCCTGAAGTAACTGATGGCGCTTCTGGATCATACGGAATTGAATTCTTGTTCAAGACGATTCCTGCAGCACCGCAACGCTCATCTGCGACTTTTCCATTTACTCCAGTTGAACGAATATCAATAAGAGCAAGGTGGGTTTGTGTGCCTCCTGATACTGCACGCATTCCTTCTGCTTCAAGTGCAGCAGCAAGAGTCTGCGCATTTACGATGACATCTTTTGCATACTTTTGATAAGCCGAAGTTGCACATTCAGCGAGCGCTATCGCCTTTCCAGCTACGGCAGACATGATTGGTCCGCCTTGCATGCCAGGGAAGACTGCTTTATCAATTGCTGCTGCATGTTCAGCCTTCGACAGAATCATTCCTCCGCGAGGGCCACGCAATACTTTATGTGTTGTAAATGAAACAACATCTGCATATGGAACAGGAGAAGGAATCGCCTTACCTGCCACCAGCCCAATGAAGTGCGCAGCATCTACCCACATGATTGCGCCTACTTCGTCGCAAATTGCTCGAACTTTCTCGAAATCAATCAGGGATGGGTATGCAGTTGCACCCGAACAAATCATTTTCGGCTTATTGGCAATAGCTAAATCGCGAAGTTCATCGTAATCAATAAGTTCATTATCTTGACGAACCCCATATGAAACGATGTTGAACCACTTGCCTGAAAAATTCACTTTTGATCCGTGGGTCAGGTGGCCACCATGTGGAAGTGACATTGCTAGGACTGTATCTCCAGGTTTTGTGAATGCTTGGTATACAGCAATATTTGCACTTGCTCCTGAATGTGGCTGAACATTTGCATGCTCTGCACCGAATAACGACTTTGCTCTCTCGATTGCGATGGTCTCTGCCTTATCAACTTCTTCACATCCGCCGTAGTAACGCTTTCCTGGATAACCCTCCGCATATTTGTTAGAAAGAGTTGAACCAAGTGCTGCAAGCACTGCGCGTGATGTGAAGTTCTCAGATGCAATCAGTTGCAGATTTGTCTGCTGGCGCTTGAGTTCAGAGAGCAGAATGCCTGCGATTTCTGGATCTTGCTGCGAAAGAAGTGTGAAATCTGGACCATAGAAAGTTTCGGACATGGTCGCCAGCCTAATAGTTATTGGGCAAAAACGCCCGGTGCAACGGCTGTCATCTGAGCCACCGTGATTGCACCTTCGCGGATTACACGCATTCCCGCATCTGTCTGCTCCACAATCGTGGTGCGTGGCCCAGATTTAAGGGCTCCGTTATCGAAAACTACTCCAACATCCCAAGTTTTCACGACTGCTCTATCAATTTTTAGAGTCGGGCTTTCACCTGCATGAGAAGCACTTGTAATTGCCAATGGCCCAGACACTTTAAGAAGTGCGCGCACAAACTTCGACTTTGGAACTCGTACATTGACTAGATCTAGTGCTTGATCATCGCCAAGATCCCATGTCAATCCGCGATTTGGTTTGAGGGTGAGCGATAACAAGCCAGGCCAAAACTTTTCCATCAAAGCGTGTGCATCCTCTGAGATGTCACGTGTTACTCCTTGAACTGTTTCGACACTATGTACAAGAACCTGTGCGGCTACCGCATCTTCTGATCCACGCAATACATGCATCGCCCTGACTGCAAATGGTGAAAAAGCATCAGCTAAGTAAACATAGCCATGCTCAATTGGAGCAACAATGACATAGCCATCTCGTAGAGATTTCAGTGCACGATTAACATGATTCTTGAGTTCGCCTTGTTTGAGATCAACGCGTGGTGCCACCGTTATCTCCTTATACCTGTTGTAAATCGAGGACGACTAGATAAATCTTTGTGGAGGATAATATCTGTGAAATCTTCTGTCAAGACTTCTGTGATTTTCTCCCCCTGGCTCTCATGATGTTCAATTGCCAAGAATCCACCAGGCTTAAGTAATCGTACTGCTGTCGAAACAAACAATCGCGGAGTTTTCATTCCATCTGATCCCCCAAACAACGCAACTGCTGGTTCGTGCTCTTTGACATCGCGAGGAAGTTCCTCTGAATCAGGAACATATGGAGGATTTGCAATCACGACGTCACATTTGACGCCTTCAAGAGCTGTCGAAACATCGGATTCAAGAATGCGAACTTTCTCATCGATGAAAGAGACATTCTTTTTCAGCCAGTAAATTGCTTCGGCACTTTTTTCCACTGCTATCACGTGCGTATTTGGAGCTTCAGTTGCGATGGATAGTGCAAGTGCACCGGAGCCTGCACCCAAATCAACAACGCTGACAGGTCCATCAATCCTCTCAATATAAGTAAGAGCAGATTCGACGAGCAGTTCACTCTCAGGACGTGGGACTAGAACACCTGGCCCCACCTTGATTTCCAGATGACGAAAATACGCAACACCTGTTAGGTATTGCAAAGGTTCGTGGGCACATCTGCGATCGAGCAACTTCCAAAAAGTTTCTTCAACAACAGACATATCGCCAATTGCAGAGAGAGCGTTTTCAACTGTAAGTGGGTTATGTAAATCCATGCGAGATAACCCAAGGGTGTGAGCAAGCAAATGCTCTGCCTCTAATTCAGCAAATCCTGCCGCAGTCAGCTGCTCCTTACCGCCTCGTAGGAATTCTTTGAATGTCAGTTCCATTTTTTCGCCAGGCGCTTTTCTTTAGTTGGTAGAAGAAAGCTTTGCTGCTCTGTCAGCATCGAGAAGGGCTTGTACTACTTCATCTAATTCACCGTTAAGAACTGCATCTAAATTATTTGCTTTGTAATTGACTCGGTGGTCGCTCAAGCGGTTTTCAGGGTAGTTATAAGTACGAATACGTTCGGAGCGATCCACTGTGCGGACTTGGCTCTTTCGCTCTGCCATTGCAGCAGCTTCGGCCTTCTCTTGTGCATCAGCAAGTAGGCGGGCACGCAAGATACGTAGCGCAGATTCCTTGTTCTGTAATTGAGATTTTTCATTCTGGCACGAAACAACAATTCCTGTTGGAACGTGAGTTAAACGCACGGCAGAGTCAGTGGTATTTACAGATTGCCCTCCTGGACCTGAAGAGCGATATACATCCACGCGTACATCATTCATATTTAATTCAACGTCAACTTCTTCAGCTTCTGGCAAAACCAATACACCGGCGGCAGATGTGTGAATACGTCCCTGGCTTTCGGTTTCAGGAACTCTTTGCACACGGTGAACGCCACCTTCAAATTTAAGGCGCGCATACGGAGTTGTTCCTGGTTCAGGAGTTCCTTTTGATTTCACTGCCATGGAAATATCCTTGTAACCACCAAGTTCAGATTCAGTCATATCAATAATTTCAATTTTCCAGCCGCGCTTTTCTGCATAACGCTGATACATGCGCACAAGATCTCCTGCAAAGAGTGCTGATTCGTCTCCACCTGCTCCGGCCTTTACTTCAATAATCACATCCCGGTCATCATTAGGATCGCGCGGGAGCAAAAGTTCCTCCAACTTATCCGCAGCCGCTTCAACTGCAACTTCCATGGCAGGAATTTCAGAGGCGAAGGATGCATCTTCTGCTGCCATCTCCTTGGCTGCTTCTAAATCATCTGCGGCTAACTTCCACGCGTTAAAGCCTGCAACAACTGGTCCAAGTTGGGCATAACGACGGCCGAGTTGGCGTGCTTTTCCTTGATCTTCATGAATGGAAGGATCAGCCATCTTTAGTTCAAGCTCTTGATACTCGCGCACCATTTCATGTGCGGATGCAAAGCGATCGTTGCTCATATGACTTCTCCTTTCGCTGCGCTAGGTATCTGATGTACTTCTGAGAAATAAAAAGACCGCCCCGCAACCCAATGGCTGCGATGCGGTCTCTTTAGAAAGCTAGTTAGCTGCTTTTTTTCCGAAACGCTCTTCGAACTTAGCGACGCGTCCACCAGTATCAAGGATGCGCTGCTTACCTGTGTAGAACGGGTGGCATACAGAGCAAACTTCTACATAAATTGATCCACTTGCAACTGTTGAACGGGTTACAAACTTTTCACCGCAACCACAAGTGACTTGAGTATCTTTGTACTCTGGATGAATATCTTTCTTCATTCTTTTTCCTCTTCTTGCTATTTCTAGCGTTGGCTGGGTCCGCATGTGCGGTGAACCAGGTCATTGCCATGGGCTGGCGATAGAGCCCAATCCTCCCGTAAAAAGAGAAAACCGCAAAATCCACGCGGAGAAAGAACGTGGATTCTGCGGCTTTCGCCACCCTTGAAGAAATTTTCAGAAGGAGATTATTGAGCTGCCTTTACTAGCGCGACTGGCTTTACTGGAGCAACTGGTTTCGCTCCACGTGCTGCAAGTGCAGCATCGAGAGCTGTCTTCGCTGTTGTAACTGCACTCTTATGTGCAGCACGTGCTGCAATTTTTGCGGCACTAGTTGTTGCAGATGCAAGTGAGGCATCGCGTGTTGTTTTAGCTGTAGCTAGTGCACTCTTATGCGCAGCGTATGCACTAGTTGCACCCGCGCGGTATGTTGCAATTGCTGCTTTGTGTGCAGCCAGCGCTGTTTGGTAAGCGGCTCTCTCGGCCGAAATTGGTTTTGGAGTAGTTTCTGCAGCAATCGCAGATCCACTTCCTGAAAATAGAGCGAGTACTGCGACAAGTGCGATTGTGCTTGCTGACTTCTTCATGAGACTCTCCTTCTCGTAGGGAAGTTTTCCCGACTGATGAAGCAAACTATCTATGTACTCCTTGTGATTCACCTGTGCGCTACTAGCGTGGGTGGTGTGAAAGCAAAAACCCCGCTCAAGATCTGAACGGGGCTTTATGTGAATAGGGTGTGATTACTTGCTGTCGTCAGGTCCTGACGTTGTCTTCTGAATCTGCATCAAGAATTCGACGTTGGACTTCGTGCCCTTCATCTTCTCGAGCAAGAGTTCGAGAGCAGCTTGTGGCTCAAGTGCATGCAATACGCGACGAAGTTTCCAGACGATATTTAGCTCTTCAGTTCCCATAAGAATCTCTTCCTTACGTGTACCTGAAGCAACAACGTTTACTGCTGGGAAAATTCGCTTATCTGCCATTCTGCGATCGAGGATAAGTTCCATATTTCCAGTTCCCTTAAACTCTTCGAAGATAACTTCATCCATACGGGAACCAGTATCAACAAGTGCTGTTGCAAGAATGGTCAGTGATCCACCATCTTCAATATTACGTGCAGCACCGAAGAACTTCTTTGGTGGATAGAGAGCAGCAGAATCAACACCACCGGAAAGAATTCGCCCAGATGCTGGGGCTGCAATGTTGTATGCGCGACCCAAACGAGTGATTGAATCGAGAAGAACTACAACGTCATGACCCATTTCAACAAGACGCTTGGCGCGCTCGATTGCAAGCTCTGCAATTGTTGTGTGGTCATCCGCAGGGCGATCGAACGTTGAAGCAATAACTTCACCCTTAACACTGCGCTGCATATCTGTAACTTCTTCCGGACGTTCATCAACTAGAACAACCATGAGGTGACACTCAGGATTATTAGTTGTGATCGCATTTGCAATGGACTGCAGAACCATTGTCTTACCTGCCTTTGGAGGCGAAACAATAAGTCCGCGTTGACCTTTACCAATTGGTGCAATCAAGTCGATAACGCGAGTAGTAAGAATGTTTGGCTCTGTTTCAAGACGTAGACGCTCTTGGGGATAGAGAGGAACTAGCTTTCCGAATTCAACACGGTTACGTGCTTCCTCGTATGGCGCTCCATTAATTGTTTCTAGTGTGATCAGTGGGTTGTACTTCTGGCGAGTTTCACCTTCGCGTGCTTGGCGAACCTGGCCTGTGACCACGTCTCCCTTGCGAAGTCCGTACTTGCGTACCTGACCTTGAGATACGTACACATCATTTGGTCCAGGCAAATATCCACCCGTACGAATAAATGAGTAGTTCTCCATAATATCTACGAGACCACCGACTGGAACGAGAACATCGTCTTCACCGATTACAGGTTCGCGCTCTTCGCGATTTCCACGATCGCGGTTGCGATCACGGCCACGATTGCGATCACGGCCACGATTGCGATCACGGCCACGATCTTGCGACGGTCCACTGTTATCTGAAGAATCTTCGCTCTCATCGTCATCATCGGAAGAGTTGTCTGAATTTCCGGACGCTGGTTTATTTGCATCGCGATTAGCCTTCTTTGCATTGCGTGCCTCGCGTCGAGCTTCGCGTTCTGCCTTAGCAGCCTCACGATTTGCTGCTTGTAGGTCTGCAATCGCAACTACAAGTGCTTCTTTCTTCAGCTTTGCAGCTCCATCAATACCGAGTTGAGACGCAACTTCCTTTAACTTAGGAAGGGTCATCGCTGAAAGCTCTGGGCTACTAGAACGAATTGGTTCTGTTGTTGTCATGTATTTCTTTTCAGTTTGGGGCTTACTTATAAAAGTGAAACCCAGGGGTTTATTTCTTATTACTGCTTGGATTTATCAATTCTTGCTCTGCCCTTACTTACCGGGTCGAACTGATGTCCAAACTATAGCAGGCTGGCTCCGCGGGCTGCAATTTCAAGAGATTTACCCTCAAATTTGGCTCCACCTGCACGGCTGAGCTGTTCGCTCTCTTCTTGATCACCAGTGTGAAGTGCCATAACTGTTGGACCTGCACCAGAAATAAATGCGGCAACTCCTGCCGCACGCAACTTAGTCATGAGTGCAAAAGATGCTGGCATTGCCTCTTGACGATATGCCTGATGAAGAAAATCTTCTGTCGCTGTGAACAACAAATCTGGTCGAATAGTCAGAGCATGCATCATCAGCGCTGTATTGGTGCTGTTGCGCTGTGCATCAGCGAATGGAATTGATTCTGGCAACATTTTTCTCGCCTTATTTGTTGCAAGTGAACCTGCTGGAATAAATGCCATCGCCTTGATGCGTGGATCTACCGGAATTTGAATTGAATGTGCGACGCTCTTACCGCCTACTGAATCTTTCCAGGCAACAGTTGCGCCGCCAAAGAGGGCTGCTGCAACATTATCTGGGTGGCCTTCCATCTCAGTTGCTAAGTTCAGTAAAATCTCATCACTCATTTTATCTGTGCCTGTTAACACGAGTGCTCGAGCCAAGACGAGACCGCCAACAATTGCTGATGCAGAAGAACCTAGGCCACGTCCATGCGGAATCACATTCAGTGCACGGATTGCAACGCCTTTTGGTTTCCCGCCCAAATAATCGAAACCTTTATACATCGCTTTAACGAGAAGATTCTTATCTGTACGAGGAACGTCATCAGCACCTTCGCCGGTGACATCGATATCGAGCCCTGGCTCATCCAGAATCTGCGCTACATATCGATCATGCATTGCAAATGCCAGACCAAAAGAATCAAACCCAGGTCCCAAGTTTGCAGATGTTGCAGGGACTTGTACCTGAATGGGATTCGCTTTAAATGTTGGTTTGGCCATGGTTAATTCAATCTCGCTCTAATTGTTCTTCACTAAGCCAAGAGCTTTTGCGGCAGCATCAGCATTAACGGGCACCACAACAGGATCCGCGGCACCTTCGAGTGCCCACGGAATATCTTTCAAACCATTTCCTGTGCAAGTAATAACAATTGTCTTATCCTTGGGAAGTTTGCCTGCATTCTTGTACTTAATCAGTCCCGCTAAACCTGCTGCAGAAGATGGTTCGCAGAAAATACCTTCTTTTGAAGCAAGCAGGTGATAGGCAGCAAGGATTTCTTCGTCAGTAACGCTATCGATAAGTCCACCAGATTCATCACGTGCAGCAATTGCTTGATCCCATGATGCTGGGTTACCGATTCGAATTGCAGTTGCAATTGTCTCTGGCTTTGCAACAGGTTTTCCGGTGACAAGTGGCGCTGCACCTGCTGCTTGGAATCCCCACATTGCAGGAAGTTTTGATGAAATCTTGTCATTACGATATTCGTTATAACCTTTCCAGTATGCAGTGATATTTCCTGCATTTCCAACTGGCAAAGCATGAATATCCGGTGCATTGCCCAACATATCTACAACTTCAAAAGCTGCAGTCTTCTGTCCTTCAATACGATATGGGTTTACAGAATTCACAAGAGAAACTGGATAATGCTCAGATAAATCTCGTGCGAGCACTAAACAATCATCAAAGTTTCCATCAACTTGCAGAAGTTTTGCTCCATGAACAACAGCTTGAGCAAGTTTTCCCAGAGCAATTTTGCCTTCAGGAATAAGAACTGCCGGCACCATTCCGGCCTTCACTGCATAAGCAGCAGCCGATGCAGATGTATTTCCAGTCGAGGCACAAATGACCGCCTTTGCACCTTCTTCTGCAGCCTTTGTAATTGCCATTGTCATTCCGCGATCTTTAAAGGATCCAGTCGGATTAATTCCTTCAAACTTTACCCAAACGTTGTTGCCGAGCATTTCTGAAAGTACGCACGCGTAAATAAGCGGTGTGCCGCCTTCACGCAAAGTTACAACTGGAGTTTTAGAAGTGACGGGCAAGCGGTGGCGATATTCCTCGATGACTCCACGCCATTGATGCGCACCTGACTTCTTTGAAAAGATTCCCATTACGAAATGGCTCCCTCTACACGAATAACACTTGAAATCTTTGTGACCATCTCCATCTTCTTAAGCGCTTCGACAGTTGCTTTGAGTTCACCTTCAGTTGCTCGGTGAGTAACAATGATGAGTTCGGCATCTTTATCTCTACCATTTTGATCTACAGTCTGAATAGAGACACCTTGATTAGCAAAAACCTGTGCAATTGCAGCCAAAACACCTGACTTATCCTCTACTTCAAGACGAATAAGGAATTTAGTTTTTGTAGTTTCAATAGGGGCAATATTTCTATCTGCATAGTCTGTCTCGCGCTGTCCAATTGAATTCAGAGCAATATGTCGTGACACTGCTACAACATCGCCAAGAATTGCTGATGCTGTTGGTTGTCCACCAGCGCCACGTCCGTAGAACATGAGAGGTCCTGCAGATTCAGCTTCAATAAAAACAGCGTTGAATGCATCGCGTACAGATGCAAGCGGGTGGCTCTTATCAATCATGACTGGATGCACTCGCACAGAAATTTCATCTGCTGGAGTGAGCTCTGCAATGGCAAGTAATTTAATGACATGCCCCATAGATTTTGCAATTGCAACATCTTCCAGAGTGATGTGCGAAATTCCTTCACGGTAAACATCGCTGACTGTCACGCGAGTGTGAAATGCCAGCCCTGAAAGAATTGCAGCTTTTGCTGCAGCATCAAAACCTTCAATATCGGCAGTTGGATCTGCTTCAGCGTAACCAAGAGCTTGAGCCTCTTTAAGTACATCTGCAAATTCACGATTATCTTCATGCATTTTTGTCAAAATGTAATTAGTAGTGCCATTAACAATTCCCATTAGGCGTGTAACAAAGTCACCAGCAAGGGAGTCTCGAAGTGGGCGAATAATTGGAATTGCGCCCGCAACAGATGCTTCGTAGTAAATGTCTTCACCTTTTGCATAGGCTGCAGTGAACAAATCTGCACCGTGGCTTGCGAGTAAGGCTTTATTTGCAGTCACAATAGATTTGCGATTATTAATCGCTGTCATGGCTAATTCGCGGGCGGGTTCTATTCCACCCATCACTTCAATGATTAAATCAATCTCGGGATCGTTCACAATTGAGAAAGGATCAGTAGTAAAGAGTGCAGGATTTAAACCTGGGTATGGCTTAAGTGTGCGTACAGCAATACGTGTGAGTTCAATGCGAACACCAGCGCGAGTAGAAAGTTCTTCTGTATCTTCGAGAAGCAGTCGCGCGACTTGGCTTCCGACAACGCCGCAGCCGAGCATGCCGACGCGAACTGATTTATCTACTGAGCCCATCTGCCTATTCTTTCACATCAAGTGCGAGCAGATCTGCCTCATTTTCTCGACGGACAATTACGCGGGCTTTTCCATCTTTTACTGCAATTACCGGTGGTTTTGGCACATGGTTGTAATTGCTCGCCATGCTTCGACCATAAGCACCAGTTGCAGGGGTCGCAATCAGATCACCAGGTGCAATATCAGAAGGCAATTGAATATTCTGAATAATGATGTCACCGGTTTCGCAATGCTTTCCAACTAATCGAGAGAGAGTTGTTGGCGCCTTTGATTGACGTTGCGCAATTACTGCTGTGTACTCGGCATCATAAAGTGCGGTGCGTGCGTTATCGCTCATTCCGCCATCTACAGAAACATATGTGCGAATTGTTTTGTCATCAAGAACTACTTGCTTAACAGTTCCAACCTCATACAAAGTAAACATTGTCGGCCCAACTATGTTGCGCCCGGGTTCAAGTGAAACAATCGGCATCGCAAGGTTGTACTTTTTGCAGGCATCTGTCACGGCTCGATGAATTGCAGGCATTACATCTATTGGTTCGACGGTCACATCACCAGCGACGTATGCAATACCGAAGCCTCCGCCTAAATCGAGTTCTGGTAACTCTTTTTTGTATGCATCACGATACTTCGCCATAAATCCAACTAGTCGATCTGTTGCAATCTCATGAGCTTCTGAACCAAATATCTGAGAACCAATGTGACAATGCACTCCAATCAACTCTAATTCTGAATGTTTGCTTACGGCCTCGACTGCAGCCCACGCAGCCCCAGATGCGATTGAAAATCCGAACTTCACATCTTCATGCGCAGTAGAGATTTTCTCGTGTGTGTGAGCCTCAATGCCAGGTGTAAGACGGAGCATCACTGATTGGCGTACTCCATGCTTTTTAGCAGCTGTGGCAACTCTTTCGATTTCAAAGAGTGAGTCAATAACGATTGATTTCACGCCAACAGAAACCGCCCGATTAATCTCCGCTACGGATTTATTGTTTCCATGTAATTCAATTTTGGAGGGGCTAATGCCACCAGCTAGTGCAACAGATAGTTCGCCACCGGTGCAAACATCGATTCCGATTCCGATATCTGCAATCCATTGCGCTACGGCAGTACAAATAAATGATTTGGCTGCATAGTAAATTGTTCCAGCTTGTGGTCCGAATTGATTCTGAAGCTCGTTATTCCAGGCCAACGCACGTGATCTATATGCATCTTCATCAATGAAAAAAGAAGGTGTTCCAAACTCTTTTGCTAGTTGAGATGCAGGGATTCCGGCGAGCGAGAGAGTTCCACCTGCCAGTGAAGCATTCTTAGACCACATCGCGTTACATCCTCTCCGGTGCAGAAACACCTAGGAGTTCGAGCCCATTTGCAAGCACCTGCATCGTTGCTGCACATAAAGCAGCACGAGCAGAATGTATTGCTGAAATAGGTTCGTCGCCCAGCGGCAACACGCGGCAATCTGCATAGAAGCCGTGATAAACCCCTGCTAATTCTTCAAGATAGCGCGCAACTCGATGTGGCTCACGGAATTCTGCCGCACCCGCAACAACGCGAGGGAACTCAGCAAGTGCTCCCAGTAATTCATTCTCGCGGTTATGAGAAAGTTGCGTCGGATCAAATCCTTCTAGACCAGAACTAATTCCTAACTCCGCTGTATTGCGTAGAACTCCCGCGATACGTGCATGGGCATACTGGACGTAATAGACCGGATTCTCATTTGTATTGCGACGCAACACATCAATATCCATGACCATTGGAGTATCAACTGGGTAGCGAATAAGTGTGTAGCGCGCAGCATCCACACCAACTTTTTCTACCAACTCTTCGAGAGTGATGATGGTGCCGGCACGCTTAGAAAGTTTGATTTCTTCGCCGCCTTCCATGATCTTCACAAGCTGACCAATCATGATCTCCACGTTGTAGAGCGGATCATCACCGGCACATGCTGCAGTTGCTTTCAATCTATGGATATATCCGTGGTGATCTGCGCCCAACATATAGATACAGATATCAAATCCGCGTTCTCGCTTATTTATGTAATAAGCAGTATCTGAGGCGAAGTATGTGAGGTCGCCATCTTCTTTCAGAATGACGCGATCTTTATCGTCACCGAAATCAGTTGTGCGAAGCCATACGGCTCCATCTAATTCAAAGACATGTCCTTGTTCGCGAAGTTTTGTGACTCCGTGTTCTACAGCGCCAGATTCGTGGAGCGAGCGCTCTGAAAACCACACATCAAAGTTGGTATGGAAAGTTTCTAGAACTTTTTGTTGCTGTGCTAATTGCACTCGGTATGCTGCTTCCCGAAATTCCTCAGAAGTAGAAATCCCTGGGTTCGCAGCGGTTACTTCCTTAGCAAGATCTGCAATGTAATCTCCTTGATATCCATCTTCAGGAATCGGCTTTCCTTGAGCTGCGGCCTGCACTGATTGTCCGAAGAGATCCATCTGGCGACCGCGGTCATTGATATAAAACTCGCGAGTGACATCCGCGCCAGCTGCACTTAATACACGACCCAGTGCATCGCCCACTGCTGCCCAACGAGTATGACCAAGATGAAGCGGTCCAGTTGGATTTGCGCTAATAAACTCAAGATTAATCTTTACACCCTGTAATGCGCGTCCGTGCCCGTATTCAGATTTGCTAGTAAGTATTGTGCGAACGAGTTCTGCTTGGCTAGCGCGGTCCAAAGTAATGTTGATAAAACCTGGGCCTGCAATATCTACCTTTGAAACTCCGGCGATCGATGAAATCGCTACCTGCAAAATAGTTGCTATCTCTCGTGGATTTTTTCCAGCAGCCTTTGCCAATTGCAGTGCAATCGATGTTGCGTAATCCCCATGATCGCGATTTTTTGGACGCTCTAAGGTGATTGAGGATGGAATATCACCAGAGATTTCACCACGAGCAAATGCCTGAGCAACGGCTACCTGTATGTGCGCAGCCAATTGATCAGAGAGCGAGGCTCCGCTGGATGAATCATGAGGCGACATTGTGCAAGGTTACCGGCTAGGCGCTACGGCCCACCTCTATTTTGATTCAGCGGGTACTTACCCGTAATCTTCTCTCATATCTGAAGGAGAAATCTTTTTGATACGCGGGAGTGGTGAAATGGCAGACACGCAAGTCTTAGGAACTTGTGCTTCGGCGTGCGGGTTCAAGTCCCGCCTCCCGCACCAGTAAGGCACGATCTGGAATCAATAACTATGGCAAAACAATCACCTGCAAAAATTAAGAAGTTACGTGGCGAAGCAATGCGTGCAGCCGCCGAGAGAAAAGCTGCAAAAGCTGCAAGCAAATCCTCGGAGTACCACGGTGAAGCTGATCTCGATGCGTATGCAGAAGTTGATGGAGCATGGCGAGAATTGGGTCTAGCTGCCCCGGCCAGGAGAGCACTCATCGATGAGGGCCTATATAAATTGAGTGACCTTCGAAAAGTTTCTATCGATCTCATCAAAGACTTACACGGCATGGGACCAAACACGATTCGAATACTCATCGCTGAGATGAAAAAGAAGGATCTATCTTTCCGCAAATAAGCCTGTGCCTACTTGCTAACCATTTGCATAAACAAGCGCACTGCAATTTTTAATTTTTAATCCTGTTGGCTATTCTTCAGTCGTTCACGAGTTCTACGTATTAGCCCCGGCTTAGTAGACGGCAACCCTCCACCGCGGTGGGGTGCTCCGGGTGACGAACAGGTCAGAATTTTGACAAGCGTTGCGATTAATCGATTACAGCGCTCGGTGATTTTCTGACATCTACTGCGATGGAGATTAGAAATGTCAAACAATTGGTCTTTTGAAACACTTCAGATACATGCGGGGCAGACTGCAGACCCAACTACGGGTGCTCGCGCTCTTCCTTTGTATCAGACAACAGCGTATGAGTTTAGAGATACAACTCATGCAGCGAACCTGTTCGCACTTGCAGAACTCGGAAATATTTACACACGCATCATGAACCCAACTCAGGATGCGGTAGAGCAACGACTTGCTGCACTTGAAGGTGGAGTCGCAGCGCTGCTTCTTGCATCAGGATCTGCTGCAACAACATTTGCAATTCTCAACGTTGCAGAAGCGGGCGATCACATCGTTTCTAGCCCAAGCCTGTACGGCGGCACATATAACCTTTTCCACTACACGCTTCCAAAATTTGGCATTGAAGTTACTTTCGTTGATGATGCCAATAATCCAGAGTCTTGGAAAAAGGCTGTAAAGCCAAATACAAAGGCGTTCTTCGGGGAAACTATTGCTAATCCTAAGAATGAAATTCTGGATATCCAGGCTATTGCTGATGTGGCACATTCTGTAGGAGTGCCATTGATAGTCGATAACACCGTTGCTACACCTTACTTAATCAAGCCAATTGATTTCGGCGCAGATGTAGTTGTTCACTCAGCTACTAAGTTTTTATCTGGCCACGGAAATACCATTGTTGGAGCAATCATCGATGCAGGTAAATTCGATTATGCACAACATCAAGATCGATTCCCTGGCTTTAATAAGCCTGACCCTAGCTACCACGGCCTTGTGTATTCACAAGCTCTTGGCGTTGGCTCTGCATTCGGAGCGAATCTCTCTTACATCTTCAAAATCCGATTGCAACTACTTCGTGATATCGGAGCTGCAGTCTCACCATTTAACGCGTGGTTACTAGCTCAAGGGCTTGAAACACTGTCACTGCGTATTGAGCGACATATTGAAAATGCTAAGGCTGTAGCAACATGGCTTGAAGCACATCCAGATGTTGAAAAGGTTAACTATGCGACTCTTCCATCTTCTCCTTGGCATCAACTTGCTAAGAAATACTCACCAAAGGGTTCTGGAGCGGTACTTTCATTCGAACTCAAAGGTGGCGTAGAAGCCGGTAAGAAGTTCGTTGAATCTCTAGAGTTGTTCAGCCACGTTGCAAATATTGGTGACGTTCGCTCACTAGTAATTCATCCCGCAACTACAACTCACTCTCAGCTCTCACCTGCAGAGCAACTTGAGGCTGGAGTTACACCTGGTCTAGTTCGCCTTAGCTTGGGTCTTGAAAACATCGTAGATATCAAAGCTGATCTTGAAGCAGGCTTTAAAGCTACTAAGGGATAAAAAGGTTACGTAGGTTAAGAACTACACAAAGAAACTGTAAGCAAGTAGCAGGGCGCCGCAAGTGAGTGAAATCGCTGCGGCGTTCTTGCTTTGCATCCAGTTCTTTCCAGCGCTTGTGAATGAAAGTCCCAGAATTAGCACACCCGGAATGACGAGCACCAAGCTCTTGCTTAGATTTGAGTCACTGCCGGTTTGATAGCGAAGATTGATTAAACCGACTGCAAGGGCTGCATAGGCACCCATACGGAAATTATTTACTCGCTGCATATTCATGCCATAACGATAATGCAGATAACGAGAGAAAAGCAGAAGGGCGCCGGTTTCCCGACGCCCTTCCCTAATTAAGGTGATTAATTAGTGATCTGCTGGCATGCCTTCAGCATGTGACTTCATGCGAGCGATCTTCAAGATTGTTAGACCGAATACGCACTTCGCTAGAACGTCAGCGACTGTGTATCCAACCTGAACTGTTACGAATGATGATGCTGAAGCATCACCAACGATGTTGAAGATGTACGCGATTGGGTATACACCCCATGTTGCAATGAGAAGAAGACGCAGGCGTCCTACTGTCTCTGCAACACCAGCTGGCTGGCGCTCCAATGACTTTCCAAGCTCTACGAATAGTACGTAGAGGATGTAAAGGAATGGAATTGTTGAAAGAACACCGTAGAGAACCTGTGTGTTCTGGTCAGATGAAATTTC
>WLPI01000023.1 GCA_009698845.1 Actinomycetota bacterium | reverse complement strand
TGTAATTACAGCATCTGTCACTGTCTCGCCGAGATACGCCTCTGCATCGCGCTTTAACTTTTGTAGAACGCGCGCTGAAATTTCTTGTGATGTGTACTTCTTACCGTCAATATCAATTGTCCAGTTAGTACCCATGTGACGCTTCACGGAACGGATTGTGCGTTCAACGTTTGTCACTGACTGACGCTTTGCAACTTCACCGACAAGAACTTCGCCATTCTTTGCGAATGCGACGATCGATGGAGTTGTGCGAGCGCCTTCTGCGTTAGCGATCACCGTTGGCTCTCCGCCTTCGAGTACTGATACGCAGCTATTTGTAGTTCCGAGGTCGATTCCGACTGCTCTAGCCATTGTGTTGCTCCTTCTGTAATCCCGTTATCTCTCGAGCCAGGGTGGGTCGAGGTTTTTCTAACCTGAGCCGATTCTAGCCAAAGAGTTGAGTCGAGTCGACTCAGGTTTCATACAGTTGAACGGGGTGGAGGAGGGATTTATTCCCGGGCTAGCCGTAAGTGTCGCGGGGGCCTCGGCCGTTGCTGATTGTGCGCAGGCCGCGCTTCCAGCTTGGCGCAGTGGGGCCGATGAATTCTAGGGAGTCAACAAGGGCGCCAGGTGCGCTCGAGCGAATAGTTTCCAGAAGTGATGGGCCCACAAGGTTGAGTTGAGTCGCCCAGGCTGTTGATGAACATTGCACAAGTAGGCGACCGTCGAGCATTGAAAGAGGTGTTGTGTGTTGTGCGATCTCAGGGCCGACAACTTGGGGCCATGTTGCAAAGAGTGTTCCTTCAGCAAGGCCTGAATCCCAATCGCGTTCTTGAATCAAGTTATTAAGCACATTGGAAATTAGCGTCGGATCCCCTGGTGTTTGGGTGCGCTCTTCTATCTGTTTTTTCTTCTTAATAAATCCTGTTTTGTAGCTGCGGAATAGATCGACTGCAAGGTCGCGTTTTTTGGGTTGGTCTTCACTCATTGTGTAACAACCCCCGGGCTCACATAAAACTTAGTAGATAGTAATTCTTTGGGTAGGTCGGATTCAACTGCTGCGGTGATAAATGTTTGCTCTGCCATCTTTGTTACCGATGTTAATTGGTGGCGGCGGGCGGTATCTAACTCTGCAAAAATATCATCGAGGATTAATACTGGTTCGGCGCCTTCAGATTTAAGCAGGTTGTAAGAGCCAATACGTAGTGAGATTGCCATCGACCAAGATTCACCGTGGCTTGCGTATCCTTTTGCTGGGAAGTCACCGAGTTGAAGATGTAAATCATCGCGGTGTGGGCCAATAAGTGAAACGCCGCGTTCTTGCTCTTGGCGCGCTACCTCTAGTTGGCGCGCAGTGAGTATCTCTAGATTGTGGGAAATATCCGCGGACAAATTATCGGTTGAAGATTTGTAGGAAATTGATGCGGGTTTAACTTCATTTAGGTTTGCATAGTTTGCCGCGACATACGGGTTGAGATCATCTACTAGTTTGATTCGCTCTGCAGATAACTGCGCGCCGTAAGCAATAAGTTGTTCAGTCCATGGAATTAAAGCGTTTTCTGGAGCTCTGGTTTTTAACAGTGTGTTGCGTTGTTTGACAACACGTTCGTAATCAGAGATTACACCCGCAAGTCTTGGTGATTGTGTAATAAGTAATTTGTCTAAGAAGTCGCGGCGATGTGTGGGCTCACCGCGCACAAGATCCAAATCTTCTGGTGAGAAGTAGATAATTTGTAGCGCGCCGAGTATTTCTCGCTGTGATTTAACCGGGTTGCCATTTAGTCGTGCACGGTTTGCTTTTGAGGCGTTGATTTCTAGGTCAACCTGGAGCGTTCGTCCTTCACTCTCTATTTCGGCGCGGATGATTGCTTGATCTGCTCCAAGAGAAATCAATGGTTGGTTTTGTGAGACGCGATGTGAGGAAAGGTATGCGAGGTAAATCAAACTTTCGGCGATATTTGTTTTACCGCTGCCGTTGTTACCGATAAATGTTATAGGGCCAGCGGGTAATTCAAGCTCTAGGTTTTTATAGGAGCGAAAATTTGTCAGCGCTAGCCGAGTTACGCGCATTGTTGTCGGTCGCTCTTATTAAGAGGCGTAACGCATTGGCATGAGTAAGTAGCGATAGTTATCTATCGATGCGCTATTTGGTTCTGCGCGCCCTGTAAGAATCGCTGGTTTATTAGATCCAGTAAATGAAATCTGAACGAATGGTGTGCCTACTGCTTGCAAACCGTCAGCTAAGAAAACAGGATTAAATGCGATAGAGATTGGGTCTCCGTTTAAAAGCACATCGATCGTTTCGGTTGCTTGTGCTTCTTCGCCGGCGCCGGCTTCAAGTGAGACGCCTCCATCTTTAAATTCAAGGCGTAGTGGGACTGTTTTATCTGTAACAAGTGCGACGCGTCGGACTGAATCTAAAAATGGTGCAACTTCTACAACCGCAGTTGTCGTTGTCTCTGTTGGTAGTAAGTGGCGGTATGGGGGGAAGGTGCCGTCCAGCATTCTTGATGTCATTGTTTTACCATCACCAGAAAAACCAGCGAGGCGATCATTAGATGTTGCTGGTGCAAAAGATAGTGAGACGTTTTTAGAACCTACTAAAGATTTTGCGGCATCGGCTAGTGTGCGAGCGCGCATCAGGGCTGATGTTGAAAGTCCAGGGGTTGCAGGGTTCCAAGTAAATTCGCGAACTGCTAAGCGGTAGCGGTCTGTTGCTGCAAGAGTGATTGTGTCTTCATTGATTTCTACATGTACGCCAGTAAGTGTTGGTAGTGAATCATCTCGCCCAGCTGCAATTGCAACTTGTGCCACAGCTGTTGCAAAAGTGTCACTTGTAACATTACCTGTTGTTTCAGGGAGTTCTGGAAGGTTTGGGTATTCATTGAGTGAAAGTGTTGGGAGGGTAAATTTTGCTGCGCCGGATGTAACAAGTACTCGCGTTCCATCTAAAGCAATTGTGATTGGTTTATTAGGTAATGATCTACAAATTTCAGCCAGTAGTTTTCCTGGGACGAGCACTGCGCCTTTTTCAAAAATATCTGCGCTGAAATGAGATTTACTAGAAGTTTCTAGATCTGAACCTGAGAGAACGACGCCATCTCCGGTTGCATCAATTTTTATTCCGAGGAGCTCTGTTTTTATCGGGCGGGTAGAAAGTGAACGGGAAACCCAGTTCACTCCATCAGTTAAAGAATTTTGGTCAACTGTAAATTTCACGCCGTAGCCCTCGCACTCATCGATGTTGTTTTATGTAAAAGTAATGGGTTAACTGTAATTAGGAGCCGGTCCGCTTGGAAATGGGTTTTATATATATAAAGGTAGTAGTAGTAGCCGCGAGCTAAAGCTGTGGATAACAAGTAAAAACCCTGCTCAGAGCCTTTATTTAAAGCAGAAAAGGTGTGGAAAATACCCCGGAAACTGTGGGTAACGCTCTGCATAACCAACCTATTCACAGCTACCCCTCTCCGAGTTACCTTTAAACCTTGCTGTTACCCACATATTTACTCTTACTATCCACAGTTATCCACACGTTATCCCCATCTGGGGGTAAAGAGGGTGAAAACGGACAATTTGTCACCCGTAAAACTAAACCTTTGTTTGCTGCTTAATCCTGGTGGTCAACTCATTTACCTGGTTGTAAATAGAGCGACGCTCAGCCATTAACTCTCTAATCTTTCGATCGGCGTGCATCACAGTTGTGTGATCGCGGCCGCCAAATGTTTGACCAATTTTCGGCAACGAAAGCTCTGTCAGCTCGCGACATAAATACATTGCAATCTGTCGAGCGTTTACTAAAGCGCGAGATCTAGATGTCCCACATAAATCATCAAGAGTAAGACTGAAGTAGGCAGCTGTCTGGGCCATGATTGTTGGGGCAGTGATTTCTGATGCAATATCGCTTGGGATCAAGTCCTTCAAGACAATTTCTGCAAGACCCATATCAACTGGTTGGCGGTTAAGGGATGCAAAAGCAGTAACACGAATCAGTGCACCTTCAAGCTCACGAATATTTGTAGAGATTTTACTTGCGATAAATTCAAGGACATCGTCGGGTGCATTTAACTTATCTTGCGCAGCTTTTTTGCGAAGGATAGCAATACGGGTTTCAAGTTCTGGTGGCTGAATATCAGTGATCAAACCCCACTCGAAACGAGAACGAAGACGATCTTCCAAAGTTGTTAATTGCTTAGGTGGACGATCAGATGAAATAACTATTTGTTTATTAGCGTTATAGAGCGTATTGAAAGTATGGAAGAACTCTTCCTGTGTACGTTCCTTATTTTCCAAGAACTGAATATCATCAACAAGGAGAATATCTAAATCGCGATATCGACGCTGAAAAGCAGTAGCTTTATCATCACGAATTGAGTTAATAAAGTCGTTGGTAAATTCTTCAGAGGAGACATAACGGACGCGCACATTGCCGTAGAGCTCTTTGGCGTAAGCACCAATAGCGTGTAACAAGTGAGTTTTTCCAAGACCCGAGTCGCCATAAATAAAAAGCGGGTTGTATGCCTTAGCTGGAGCTTCAGCAACAGCAACTGCTGCTGCGTGAGCAAATCTATTTGAAGCGCCGATAACAAAAGTTTCAAAAATGTATCGAGCATTTAACTGTGAAGGTTCATCAGATTTACGGATATCTGAATCATCACGGCCGGTACCTGGACGGGGAGAAACAACTTCGACAGAAACTTGCGGCGCAGGAAGATCGGCTAGTTCGATGGTCTCATCAACCATCACTGCAATATTTGCTTTCTCGCCAAGTTCTTGCGTAAGGACTTCATTGATCACCGCACGAAGACGTGATTCGAGAACATCTTTTGCAAAAGCGTTAGGGGCGGCAACGAGGAGGCTGGTTGCGCCACCTTCTTTTTGTAGAAGACCTAGAGGTTTTGTCATAGCCAAAAAGGCGCGGTGTTGAGGCTCTCCAGTGGAGACATGCTCAACTACCCGATCCCATAACTGGGAGAGTTCGACGTCTACAACAGCCATCTTTCTACCCCCAGGTCTATCCACAATGTTATCCACAGGCTGTGGTCTAAAGTAGGGGTTTAGCCTCTATTTAGACCGAATTCGACGGAAACCTGTGGAGAACCCGCAAAGTAGACCCCATTTAGGAAAATAGCAAGTGGTTATCCACAATTCTGGAGCTTCATGGCCACGATCTCTGAGTTTGACCAGCGCCTGTCCACACCCGTACCGTTGCCTCCTTGCTTCCCCCGTATTTCTGACCCGTCCACACATTTAATATTTTGGAGTTCTCATGACAAAGCGCACCTTCCAGCCAAATACGCGTCGCCGCGCCAAGAAGCATGGCTTCCGCGCCCGCATGGCTACCCGTGCAGGCCGTGCAGTCCTATCTGCTCGCCGCGCTAAGGGCCGCTCAAAGCTCTCTGCGTAAGGCATAAGAGCGCAACGGAACTTTCGTGCTTCCAGTAGACGCACGTTTAACTTCAAGCTCAGATTTCGCACGCGCAACTAAAAGCGGACTCCGAGTTACTTCAGAACACTTTGTTGGGTATCTCTACATCTCACCTGTCACAAATAACGCGCTAGCTAAGTGCGGGTTAATCATTAACAAAACAATTGGCGGGTCTGTTCAGCGCCACCGCTTAGCTAGAAAAATCCGTCATGCAGTTGCGCCACACATCACCACACTTCCAACCGGTTCACTTTTTGTTGTCCGCGCGCTAAAACAAAACGACGACAAAAACGTGCAGAGCGAAATTTCGCAACTGATTGAAAAACTAGTTACTCGTGCCCAGAAGATCGAGGCACGCACATGAAAATTATTTTCACGCCTTTTATAAAACTTTACCAACTTTTCTCAAGCTCATCTTCACCCCGCTGCAAGTACTACCCATCTTGTTCAAATTATGCACTCACAGCAATTAAACGCCATGGCGCAAAAGGTGTTGTGATGGCCTGTTGGAGAATTCTTCGCTGTAATCCTTGGTCACTCGGCGGAGTCGATTATGTAAATGAAGAAATTGACTGCGCTGATGCAGTTCATGCACGCAAGAACCAGCTAATGGGAGCTAAATAATGGGCTTTATTCTCGATCCTTTATATAACATCGTTTCTGGAGTTATAGTCGGAATCCATAAGATTGTTGAACCAATTTTTGGTGCTGACTCTGGTGTTACATGGACTATCTCAATCATGGGACTTGTTGTACTTATCCGAATTATTCTGATTCCACTCTTTGTTAAGCAGATTAAAAGCCAGCGCGCCCTGACGGTTCTGCAACCACACATGAAAGAGATTCAAAAGAAGTATAAAGATGATCGCCAGAAGCAATCAGAAGAAATGATGAAGCTCTACAAAGAACATAAAACAAACCCACTTGCTTCATGTTTTCCAATTCTTGCTCAAGCACCAATCTTCTTCGCACTCTTTACTGTTCTTAATGGAATCGCAGCAAAAACACCAGAAGGTGTATCTGCACCAATAGCTCGTGGCTTCCTTAAAGGTGAATATCTAGACAGCGCGGCCCAAGCAACATTCTTCGGTGCAAAGATTTCACAGAGCTTCTTAGGATCAACTGATACCACTGTACGAATCGTTACAGTGCTACTAATTATTTTTATGTCTGCAACGACATTTACAACACAGCGCCAGTTAATGGTTAAAGGAATGCCAAAAATGGATTCCAGCAACAACATGATGTTGCAACAGCAAAAGATTATGTTGTATTTATTCCCAGTCATCTTCGCAGTCTCAGGTGTTAACTTCCCTGTGGGCGTATTGATTTACTGGTCGACTACAAACCTCTGGACATGGGGACAACAGTTTTATGTGATCAAGAGAAATCCAACTCCAGGATCTCCCGCATATGAAGAGCTAGAGCGAAAGCGTGCCGCTAAGAAAAAACACGATGGCAAGGATGTAAATCCGACAGAGACCAATCCAACAAATACCCAGAGTGACCAGGACCAAACACCAGAGGCCCAGGGGCAACGCCAACAACCAAAGAAGAAGAAAAAGAAGAAGTAATAAATCAGACAATTAGTATTAATAACGCATAAATAGGACGAGAGCCTGAGAAAAGAGTTAAAAATGGCAGATGTAACAGAGACTGACGTAGTAGATACAACAGAACTAACTGAAGAGAAAGCTGCAAAGGCTCCAAAGAGCGTTGCAAAACTTGAGGAAGAGGGCGACATCGCCGCGGATTACCTTGAAGGCTTGCTAGATATCGCTGATCTTGATGGCGATATCGATATCGATGTAGAGAACGGTCGCGCAGCGCTGGCTGTTGTGGGCGGAAAGCTCAAACACCTAGTGGGTGGCGAAGGCGAAGTTTTGGATGCAATCCAGGAGCTCACTCGCCTAGCTGTTCAGACAGCAACTGGCGATCGCAGCCGCCTCATGCTCGACATTGATGGCTTCCGTGCAGGCCGCCGTAAGGAACTTACCGCCCTCGCTGAAAAAATGGCCGAGCAGGCAAAGACCACCGGCAGCTCAATCAAGCTCGACCCAATGAATGCTTTTGAGCGCAAAATCATCCACGACACTATCCAGACTTTGGGCCTGACCTCTGAATCAGATGGCGAAGACCCACAGCGCTTCGTCGTCATTTACCCGGCGTAAGTTCCACAGAGCCTGTTTCACGTGGAACATTCAGTAGAGGGGCTAGTCGGCCGCTACTTCCCAGAGCGCGAAGCTGAGATTCGGGCATTTGCCGAATTCTTGGTAACCGCAGGCATAGAACGAGGGCTTATTGGCCCACGCGAAGGCGAACGTATCTGGGAGCGCCATATCTTTAACTGCCTACCTGTTACCCAATTATTGCCTGAAGGCGCATCCCTTTTTGATATTGGCTCGGGGGCCGGACTGCCCGGCATTGTGATTGCCCTTGCCCGCCCAGATCTCAAAGTTACCCTCATCGAACCACTTGAGCGCAGAGTTGAATTCCTGAAAGAGGCGACCGAAGGTCTCGAGATCGAGGTGATCCGCGGGCGAGCTCAAGATGTAAAGAAGAGCGCGGAGTATGTGACCGCCCGAGCGGTGGCCCCTTTAGAAAAGCTCAAGAAAATGAGCTGGCATATGGTCAAAACCGGGGGAGCCCTCCTGGCGATGAAGGGCGAATCTGCTGCTGCCGAGATGGTTGGCGTGAAGAACGCAGTGTTGCATGAGATTGAGTTAGCAGGAATTGGGCTCGGACGTATCGTCGAGCTCCGTAAACCTAGTTGATTCAAATTGGTGCTTAGATTGCCCCATGTCCGGCGATGATTCACGTGAAACAACAAGCAGCAAAGTTGTTGGGGTCCGCCGCTTAAAGGAGGCGATGGCCAAACCGGCTTCGACCCGAATCTTCACCGTCGCCAATCAAAAGGGTGGGGTAGGAAAAACCACCACAACTGTCAATATTGCGGCTGCCCTTTCTATGGGCGGACTTCGCGTCCTGGTGATCGATCTGGACCCGCAGGGCAATGCCTCAACAGCCCTGGGGGTAGAGCACCGCGAATCTGCCGGAGTCTATGAAGTTCTTATGGGAAGTGCGCAGATATCAGATGTCATTAAGAAGGTTGCTGGTTTTCCAGCACTGGATTGCGTTTCTTCAAACACTTCTCTTGCTAACGCAGAAATCAATTTGGTTTCGATGGTTGCTCGCGAATTACAACTTAAAGCAGCAATTGATGAAATCAGCGCAAATTACGATTACATTTTTATTGATTGTCCGCCATCACTCGGCCTATTAACAATTAATGCATTTGCTGGATCAAAAGAGTTGCTGATCCCGATTCAAACTGAGTACTACGCACTCGAAGGTTTATCACAATTGCTTGAAACATATTCTGTTGTAAAGAAGCGACTTAACCCGACTCTTGTACTTTCAACAATTGTTCTTACCATGTTTGATGGAAGAACTCGTTTATCAAATGATGTTGCAGCAAATGTACGCTCGCATTTTCCTAATGAGTTAATCGATATCCCAATTCCACGTGCGGTACGCGTATCTGAGGCACCTTCATATAACCAAACTGTTATGACATATGACCCACTTTCACCAGGTGCGATTGCGTACATGCAAGTTGCACGAGAAATTGCAGAACGCGGAAAAGCGAAAGATGAAGTTGTTTTTGATTCAAATGTTGTGAGCATTAATTACAAAGGTGGAATTGCATAATGGCGATAAAACGCGGCGGGCTAGGCACAAACCTTGATTCACTGATTCCAACATCTCTTACTGTTGCGGGCACTGAAGTTGCTCAACAGAACGAAGTGCCAATCAATCAGATTTATCCGAATCCACGCCAACCTCGAACTGTTTTTGATGAGACAGCACTGAACGAGTTGATTGCATCAATTAAATCTATTGGCATATTGCAACCACCTGTTGTCCGAAAAGTAAGTGAAAGTAAATACGAACTTGTAATGGGCGAAAGAAGATTCCGTGCAGCGAAAGCAGCAGGGCTAACTTCTATTCCTGTAATTATTCGTCAGACTCCAGATAACGAATTACTCCGCGACGCGCTTATCGAAAACATTCACCGTAGCCAACTCAATCCACTTGAAGAAGGCGCTGCATATGCACAATTACTGAGTGATTTTGGGTGCACACACGATGAACTTGCACTGAAACTTGGAAGATCCCGTCCTCTCATTTCAAACACAATACGTTTACTTAATTTGCCAGATGCTGTTCAGAGAAAAGTTGCAGCAGGTGTAATTTCAGCAGGCCACGCACGCGCACTACTTGGACTTACTGAAGCTGTAGACATAGAAAAATTAGCATCACGCATTGTGGCCGAGGGACTCAGCGTTCGCGCTGTAGAAGAAATCATTGCAACACTTAAACCATCAACAAAGACTCCTAAAAAATCTGCAGTCAAGGGTGTCTCTGGCGCTGGATTAGCAGCTGCAGAGTTGCTCAGTGATTATCTAGATACTCGAGTCTCTGTAGAAACTGGCAAAGGTAAAGGAAAGATCGTAATTGAGTTTGCTGGCAGCGAAGACTTGCAGCGCATTGTCGATCTCATTGAAGGCAAATAAAAGCTAGTTAAGCGCTGTGCCTCTGCGTGTCATCTCTTGCTTAATCACTCCGCCCAAAGCTTTCACGCCTTCACGGATTCGCTCTGGTGTTGGGTGGCAATATGAAAGTCGCATCGACCAAGAGCCAAGTCCATCTGCGTAAAACGCATTTCCAGGAACGTAGGCAACTTTTGCAACTATCGCCTTTGGCATAAGCGCTTTTGTGTCAATTTCTGCAGGCAAATTAACCCATACATAGAAACCGCCGCCAGGCTTTGTCCATGTGGCTTCTGCAGGGAAATGTTGTTCAAGTGATTCCAACATTGCATCACGGCGTACTTTGTACAGTTCGCAGAAACTTGCGATTTGATCACGCCACGGCTGATCCGCCAAATAACTAGAAATCGTTAATTGTGTGAAGTTTGAAGGACAAAGAATTGAAGATTCGGATGCAATAACTAATTTATCCTTGAGCGACTGCGGAACAAGGGCCCAACCCACACGCAGACCAGATGCAATGGTTTTTGAAAATGAACCCAAATAAATTACGTTCTCAGAATCTTCAGCGCGCATTGCATTTGGTGATGGCTTATCAAAGCCAAGCAGCCCATATGGATTATCTTCAACAACAAAAATCTCGGCTTCGCGGCAAATGTTTAGAATTTCAGTACGGCGGTCAGCGGGCAAGCAGACACCGGTCGGGTTCTGGTAATTGGGAATTAAATACAAGAATTTAATTTTGCGATTTGCTTCTCGCACGCTCTTGATTGCCGCACGCAGAGAATCAGGAATCAATCCATCTTGATCCATTTCAACGTGGACGACAGATGCTTCATATTGGCGGAATGTGCCAAGTGCGCCCACATAAGAAGGAGCTTCGACGAGCACAACATCGCCTGGGTCAATAAAGATTCGCGAGATTAAATCTAAAGCTTGTTGGGATCCTGTTGTAACAACAACATCGTCAGCGTTTGCGCGAATTCCTTCAAGGGCCATCACATCACAAATCTGTTCACGAAGTTTTGGGTGCCCTTGACCGCTTCCATATTGAAGTGCTTCAGAACCATTGGTAAGAATTAACTCGTTTACAACACCAGCCATCATCTCCATAGGGAGAGCGGAAAGATTTGGCATTCCACCCGCTAGTGAAACAATTTCAGGTCGGGATGCCACAGCAAAGAGGGAGCGAATTTCAGAAGGCAACATACCGGCGGCGCGTGTAGCAAATCTCTTCTCAAGATTTTGCGGTACACCGGTTTGATAGCGAATTGAAATGTCGGACATAAGGAGAAGTCTCCCACACGCCCTGCAATGGTTGCTAACTGATTATGTAGCTATTAATTACGAATACCGGCACTGCGAAGGTCGGATATTCGCAAAGTTCCGGTTTTGGCATCATCTTCAGCAGCCAAATAAAGTCTTTGAATCGCAATAATGAAGCTCTCTGCCACGGTATCTCTAAATTCTGCACGTGCTAAACGAGCGGCATCACCTGGATTTGAGATGTAACCCAACTCAACGCGAACTGCAGGCGCACTTGTTAAACGCAAAGAGTCCCAAGTTTTTGCATGGCTGCGGCAATTGAGAAAATCAGTGCGGGCACACAATTCGCGCTGGACAAGGGATGCAAACCTTTCACCAACAATCGAGTGCACGCCATGTTGATCATTACCATAGAAGAATGTTGCGACCCCGTGTGCTTCAGGATTTTCAAGTGAATCAACGTGCAGAGAAATTAAAAGGTCAGCTGAGTTTTGATTAGTAAATGTGATTCTTTCACTCTCGCTTGGGTTGTTGTGAGCGCCGCGCGTGAGAAAAACACTTGCGCCAAGTGCCAGCAATCTTCCTTCTAAACGCTGAGCGATGTCATAAACGACTTCTCTTTCAAAATCTTGTGAACCTGGATCAATAACAATCACTTTATTTGCTAACGCAGGCCCACGATTTTTTTGAAGAGCGCTTTCGCGAAGCGCAGCAGGTGCGCCTCCAGAAACAATTTTAGTAAGACGCAGCAAAGCAATAATCGTGGCAGGACCACACTTTCCATCTACTGCAGCACCGACAGATTTTTGAAACTCCTTAACAGCCGCCTCTGTCATAAGGCCGTAGATTCCGTCAACGCGACCGCAATGAAAACCCATCTCAGTGAGTCGAGCTTGAAGTGCAGCAACATCATCACCACGCATTAGCGGTGCGTTCTGCAAGTAAAGCGAGCGATCACCTAACTTCCAGCGAGCTTCTTCAAGTGCTCGAACTGTGACATCGTTGAGCTCGCCAGTTACGTGCAGCCCACGCCCTTGTTGGAAAGAGCGAATCTCATCAGGAGACATCTCTTTCATAATGAATCTCTTCCGCTAAGAAGGAAAATTAAATGAAACCTTCGAGCTCTTTAAGAAGAGCTGGCTTAGGCTTTGCACCAATGATTGTCTTTACAACTTCACCATTGACATAGACATTAAGCATTGGAATAGATGTGACTCCGTACTTAATTGCGATAGAAGATTCTTCATCTGTGTTGAGCTTTACGATTTTCAACTTATCGCCATATTCAGCAGCAATGTCATCAAGAATCGGTGCGATAGCACGACATGGCCCACACCATTCAGCCCAAAAATCAACAAGAACAGGTGTGCTGCTCTTCAAAACAACTGCATCAAAATCTGCTGCAGTGACCTTAGTTGGTGCGCTCATAGCTACTCCTGTTTTCTTCTCTATCTCGTCTATAACAGTTTATAGAGGCGAGGTTACTAGTGGGATAAGAATTTTTCAGCGTCTAGGGCTGCCTGACACCCAGAGCCTGCTGCAGTAATTGCTTGACGGTAGGTGTGGTCCACCAAGTCGCCACACGCAAATACACCAGAAACATTTGTGCGAGTTGAACGATCCTCAACTTTTACATAGCCCTCACCATCAAGGGTTACAGAAGATGTAACAAGTTCTGAACGCGGAATATGCCCAATTGCAACGAATAGACCTGTGAAATCTCGCTTTGATACTTCGCCTGTCTTTGTGTTGCGTAGCTCGAGTGCTTCAACTTTCTCTGCACCAAGCACATCGGTAACTTCGGTATCCCACAGCATCTCGATCTTGGGATTGGCAAATGCTCGTTCTTGCATAATTTTTGAAGCGCGAAGTTCGCCACGTCGGTGAATCAAAACAACCTTACTCGCAAATTTTGTAAGAAATGTTGCTTCTTCGACTGCAGAATCTCCGCCACCAACTACCGCAATAGTTTGCTCACGGAAGAAGAATCCATCACACGTTGCGCACCAAGAAACTCCGCGGCCCGATAGACGCTTTTCATTCTCAAGCCCAATTTCACGATAAGCAGAACCCATTGCAAGAATCACAGCCTTAGCTTTCACAGTATTGCCAGAACCATCTTTGATTATCTTGATGTCTCCAGTGAGATCTAACTCGATGACATCATCAGTAATCATTTCTGCACCGAAACGCTTAGCTTGTTTGCGCATATTGTCCATAAGATCTGGACCCATAATTCCGTCAATAAACCCTGGAAAATTCTCTACTTCAGTAGTGTTCATCAGCGCACCACCTGCAGTAACTGAACCCTCGTAAATAACAGGATTTAACTGTGCTCGCGCAGCATAAATTGCTGCTGTGTAACCAGCAGGGCCTGAACCAACTATGACAAGTTCGCGAACATCAGTACTCATAGGGGGAGAATATCGCTCTTGCCTCAATTACTTCTTGCGACGACGTTGCAAGACTGACGTGGCGAAGCCCCTAAGACCTGCGATTTCACTCACTTTTAAAGCTTTTGCGGCAAAAAGAAAGCCGATACCGCTTCCACCTAAGAGGAGAGCTAAACGTAGTGCGCGCACTATCAAGGATGCATCGTCATACACCCAATCAAAAACAAGTAAGAGAATAAAAAACGGAACCATTCCGATCAGCGAAGCAATCAATAGACGACCATGCTGGAATGCAAAATCTGCAACATGCAATCGACCTATATGTTTTTTCAGTAATGAAATTGTAATAAATAGTCCAACAATATAACTCACTGAGAATGCGACACCTAAGCCAACTGTTACCCAGTCGCTATCTAAAGTCGCAAGGAAAACATAAGAGAGAGCAACAGAAATAATATTAATCATAAGAATTGAAATCACTTGAGTTTTGGTATCTTCAAACGCGTTAAAGCCACGGATCAGAATAAGATTAATAGAGAATGCAACTAAACCAAGACTGAGAGCAGAGAGAACAAAACCGATATATCTAGCATCATCGAGTGAGATTCCAAGGTAGAGAGTTTGAGTCATAAGCGGCCCGAAGAGAAGCAACGCAACAGCACTCGGAACAGTTACAACTCCGACCATACGGATAGCGCGGATGAGCTGCTTGCGAACCTCATCCACATTCTTTTCAATGGCAAGTTTAGATAAGTGAGGAAGGAGAGCGGTAACGATAGAAATTGTCACAATCGAGTACGGCAACAACATAATGTAATAAGCGCTTGTAAACGGGGTAAATCCAACACCGGTAGTAACTCCGGCTTGCGCACTTCTGACGGCGGCGCTTGTGGCCACATTTACAGTAACCAGGTATCCCAATTGTGAGATAAGAACATAAACCAATGTCCAACCAGCTAATCCAAAAGATTTACCTAATCCTCGTACTCCAAACATTGGACGTAAATGGATCCCCGAACGCTTTACAACAGGAATCAAAATCAGCGCTTGCACAACTACGCCAAGCGTCGTACCCCACCCCAAGAGTTGCACCTGCAAATCTGTAATCGTGCCGATAGCTAAAGATCGTTCTGCAATAAGCATCGCGGCAAAAACAACAATGACAACAAGATTGTTAGCAATTGGCGCCCACATAAGGGGGGCAAAAGAACCGCGTGAATTGGCGACCTGGCCCAACATAGTAAATAGACCTAGAAAGAATATTTGTGGCAGACAATATCTAGTGAAAGCAACAGCAATTTCTTGCTCAGTCTCAAATCCAACAGTTGAAAACTCTGGCGCGTATAAACGAACAAGGGCGGGTGCAAAAACAACTCCGACTGCAACAAGAGCCAAGAGAATAAGCGAAATAGTTGTTACAAGACGAGAAGCGAACCCAGTGCCGCCATCTTCATCAGAGAAAGAGCGAACGAGTTGTGGAACAAATATTGCGGTTAACGCTCCCCCAACTAATAAGTTGTACAGGATATTCGGCATTGTATTAGCTACGTTAAAAGTATCTGCAAGAAGAGCAGTTCCTAAAACAGCAACAGCAAGTAGCGCGCGTACAAACCCAGTAATTCGAGAAAGAATTGTTCCAATCGCCATAATGCCGGAAGCACGGAAGAGTTCGTTATTTTTCATTACGACTCCTTCGAATTCGTCTGACAGATTGGGCTATTGCACCAACGAAAAGTAACACCGCTGCGCCGGTTGTAAACCATGCGACGCGTGAATCAATAATTGTTGCATTCAAGTTAAGTTCTGACTGCTCACCAACAAGCTGTCCTTTGCTGTTCACGAATTGCGCGTAAACAAGTGTCGTACCCGGTGCGACGACAGAAACATCGATACTTATCTGCTGGCGTGACTTTGCTGCAAGCTCCACATTGTAAATATCTTCGATTTGCACACGAGAGTTCATAGGAATAAGGGAAACACTCACAACTGTAGGGGTATCGAAGTTATTGATGAGAGTCACGGGAACTTTTGAATTTGTCGAAGTAAGTTGATATCGACCAGGACTTACTCGCAACTTCGAGGTGGCATTTTTTACTGCTACTGAAGCAGAATATGAAAAGACGGCCCCTGCCCTCTTATCTAATTCAGGATTCATAACAATTGCTAAGCGAGCTCGCAGATCTAAAACCTCTTGCGCGGAAGTAAGTGTGGAAAGCCCAGTAAGTGCACGACGGTTATTGGAATACAACGCTTTCAATGGGTAACTCAGACGCGAGACCCCCTTGCCCCAACCGTTCTCCGTCGAAACGGTGCGGCCAAGATGACCCTCTAAACGAGTTTTTCCGTAAGCAGAATAGAAACGAAGTTCGCTCGGAGCCAATCGCTTAGCCAGTAATTGATCTGGATTCCCGTACGGGAGAGAGATAACTTGGTTGTCCCCAATTGAAAACTTCAATCGTGCCAACCAGTTCTGGGCAGCTAGTTCTCCATCTTTATCTTCTTTTCCATTTACCGAATAACCATTAGCCATCAGGGTAATTTCATCGATGAGAGCTGGATCAATTACCCATGTTTTCCTTGCAGAACTAAAGGATGAAACAAGTGCTCCAAGTCGACCCTCAGGTAGTAAATCTGTTGCCAAGTCATTATCAATAAAGTTTCCAACGAAATTAACATGCGGCCTATCGGTAACTCTTACTACCGGAGTGGCGGCAGTTGCGTGAGGTGCTGTAATTGTGAAGAGAAGCAACAGCGGGAGAAAAATCTTTTTCATTGCGCAGCTAACTCTTGTGTTGCATTGGTACGCGAAATCAATTTCTTTTCATCTGGGTAAGCCAATCGATCTACGATTTCAGAAAGCGGGAACCACGCAACTTCATCTACTTCGCTCTCTTGTGGAGCAAGATCCCCACCGTTTTCTCGGAAAAGATAATGATGAACAGTCTTATGAATTCGTTTACCGCCCGCCATAAACCAGAAATCGATTACACCGAGAGATTTTTCGATAACAGAAATAATCCCTGTTTCTTCTTGCACTTCTCGTAGAGCTGCTTCTTCAGGGGTTTCTCCATCTTCGATATGTCCTTTAGGAAGCGACCAAAGAATTCTTTTTCCAGATGTATCTTTCAAATCACGCCGACCGATTAACAGACCTAACTTTCCGGAAGCATCGACAACCAAACCGCCTGCACTAACTTCATCAACGCGTTTTGCGTAAGGCTGTTTTGCGGGTGCCTTCTTTTTACGTTCAGGCTGGGCTGTAGAAGGGGAGGTGGAATCAAGATTTTGTGGGGAGCGATTAGCAGGGCGCCTACGCCTACGCTTTTTCTTCGTACCTTCGCTGCCCGCACCAGGTGCCGGGATCATAAGAGAAGAGTACGCGACTAGTCTTATCTATTGTGAGCGCAAAGAAGACCAATTTAGGGGCGGCCGGCGAGCTGGCTATTGGGTCCCTCATTGAAAAAGCTCCCCTGGCATCCTCTCTTGCCCAAGCATTTAAAGAGAAAGGATTTCGCCTAGCTCTTGTGGGTGGCCCAGTCCGCGATGCAATTCTTGGAAGACTTGGAAATGATTTAGATTTCACAACAGATGCGCATCCACATGAAACAAAAAAGATTCTTAAGGAGTGGGCCGATAATGTTTGGGACACAGGAATTGTTTTTGGAACAGTGGCTGGAAAGCGCGACGAGACAACGGTAGAAGTCACAACCTATAGAACCGAGAAGTATGAAGAGAGTTCGCGCAAACCAGATGTTGAATTTGGTGACACCATCGAAGGTGATCTTTCTCGTCGCGACTTTACAGTCAATGCAATGGCTCTGGAACTTACAACAGAAAAACCAGAGTTTATTGATCCTTTTGGTGGCATTGGAGACCTAACAAAAAGAATTCTGCGCACACCAGCAAGTGCCGAACAATCATTCTCTGATGACCCACTTCGCATGATGCGTGCTGCGAGATTTGCGGCTCAGTTAAATTTTGAGATTGATGAGTCAGTAATTTCAGCGATGCAATCAATGGCATCTCGCATTTCAATAATTTCTGCAGAACGAGTCCGTGAAGAATTCGTTAAACTTTTAATGTCTAGTAACCCAAGACTAGGAATTACAATTTTAGTCGACACGGGTTTAGCGGCTTTAGTGCTGCCTGAGATTCCAAAGTTAAGACTTGAAATTGATGAGCATCATCACCATAAAGATGTCTATGAGCATTCAATTACCGTACTAGAGCAAGCGATTTCGCAAGAAGAGAGATTGGGTGG
>WLPI01000022.1 GCA_009698845.1 Actinomycetota bacterium | reverse complement strand
TGTGCTTGATCTGCTGTTGTTGCAACCGCACCTTGTAAAACAGGAACTGTGTGCTTTTCAAAGAGATCACGGGCTTGGTATTCGTAGAGATCCACTAATTGGCTCCTTCACGTGAGCAAAAGGTCGGGTATAGAGCCCAATCTTAAGGTCTTTATCTACAGTGCAGTGACAGGGGCGTAGCGCAGAAGTAGGCGTTTATCACCGTATGTGCCGAAATTAATGGTCGCTTCCGATTTATCGCCTTCGCCACCGAGTGCAACAACGGTCCCAAGTCCGAATGTGTCATGTGACACACGCTGTCCAACTTCAAGAACCATTGCAGTGGATTTCTTTCCGGTTGCGCGAGGTGGCGGTCCAGATGGAATTCGAGATTTCTTAATCGAAGATGATGTCGTAAATGTTGATCGGCCTTCATTTTTCCATTCAAGCAACTCTGCCGGAATCTCATCAAGGAAACGTGAAGCAGGATTGTATTTTGGTGTTCCAAAAGTTAATCGGTATTCGGCGCGAGAAATATAGAGGCGCTTCTCTGCGCGAGTTAACCCAACATAAGCTAAACGACGTTCCTCTTCTATCTCTTTGGGATCATCAAGAGTTCTGGCATGAGGGAAAATTCCATCTTCCATGCCCGTCAAAAAGACTGTTGGGAACTCAAGCCCCTTGGCTGTATGAAGCGTCATGAGCGTTACAACACCGCCATGGTCTTCACCATCTGGAATCTCATCTGCATCTGCAACAAGTGAGACCTTTTCAAGGAATCCCGAAAGTGAAATCTCTTCATCTTCCACAAGTTCATCAATAGGTCGCTCTTCGTATTCCATTGATGCAGAAACAAGTTCCTTTAAGTTCTCTACTCGAACTTCATCTTGTGGATCTTTGCTTGCCTCAAGTTCGGTGAGTAACCCAGACTGTTCTAGAACTGCCTCGATGATTACAGAAGGTCTTGTCTTTGCTTCGACCAAGGTTTGAAGTGCAACAAGCATGGATGCAAATTGTGTAATCGACTGAGCGGCTTTATTGGGAACACTTGGCGCCTCTGATACTCGAAGAAGTGCGTTCCAGAATGAAATCCCTTGTGCATCTGCAAAGATTTCGACTTCTTCTAGGGCTCGATCTCCAATTCCTCGCTTTGGAAAATTGATAATTCTGCGAAGTGAAACCTCGTCATTTGGATTTGCAAGCACGCGAAGATATGCAAGCAAATCCTTGACTTCCTTGCGCTCGTAGAATCGAAGCCCACCAACTACTTTGTACGGGATAGCTGCTCGCATAAATATCTCTTCAAAGATACGGGATTGTGCATTTGTACGATAGAAAATGGCCGTATCACCAGGATTCGAGTGACCCATATCTTGCAAAGAGCGAATTTCATCCTTGATAAATTCTGCTTCATCGTATTCAGACTCTGCAACGTAGCCAACAAGCGGAGCACCTGCTCCGGCATCCGACCACAGATTCTTCTCCTTGCGTGATTCATTTTTGGTGATTACTGCATTAGCAGCGCTGAGAATATTTTGAGTCGAGCGATAGTTTTGTTCGAGAAGAACTGTCGTTGCATTTGGGTAATCAACTTCAAATTGCAATATGTTTCGAATTGTTGCTCCGCGAAAGCCATAAATTGATTGGTCTGCATCCCCTACGACGCAGAGCTCGGCAAGCGGATATCCATCGCCTTCTACTCCAGTGAGTTCCTTGATTAAAACGTATTGTGCATGATTTGTATCTTGATATTCATCTACCAGAATGTGGCGAAATCTAGAGCGAAAGCGAGCCTTCGCTTCTGGGAACTTCTGCAGTACCTGCACAGTTTTCATGATGAGATCATCGAAGTCCATGGCATTAGCCTGTTGAAGTCTTTTCTCATACAAGGTGTATACGTCTGCAACGATAGTTTCAAATTGATTTGTTGCATGGCTTAAATATTCATACGGAGTCTGTAGTTCATTTTTGGCATTTGAGATCAAGTTTTGAAATTGGCGAGCTGGGTATCTCTTGGAATCAAGATTGAGGGATTCCATAACGCGTGAAATCAGCTTCTGCGAATCTGCAGAGTCGTAGATACTAAATGTGCTGCTGTACCCAAGTCGCTCAACTTCTTGACGCAACATTCGGACGCACGAAGAGTGAAATGTGGAGACCCACATTGACTTTGCGACTGGACCAACTAGCTCTGCAACGCGTTCCTTCATTTCGCCAGCAGCTTTATTGGTGAATGTAATCGCCAAGATTTCATAGGGGCGAACTTCACGACGAGCCATGATGTAGGCAATACGGCGAGTCAGTACGCGAGTTTTCCCAGAGCCAGCTCCTGCAACCACTAATAATGGAGTTCCTGCTTGAGAAACGGCCTTCTGCTGCTGCGGATTTAATCCGTCTAGCAAAGGGTCGGTAATACTCATGCCGCGGAGTCTATTAGGCTTGTATGTCATGGAGCCGATATCAGATTCAGAGATCAAGCGCGTTTTAGTAATCAACGCCCATCCCGATGATTCGGATTTCGGAGCATCAGGAACTATCGCGCAATGGGTTAAGCAGGGAATTCAGGTCTCCTATGTCTTGTGCACTAATGGTGACCAAGGTGGCGAAGAATCTGAATACACAAAAGAAGAGATGCCGGCAGTTCGCCAACGCGAACAACGTGCAGCGGGGGCCGTTATCGGCGTTACCGATATTACTTTCCTTAATTATGTCGATGGTCACCTTGAACCAACACTTCAACTCCGTAAAGATCTTGTACGCCAAATACGCCGCGTAAAGCCAGATCGCATGGTCTGTCAATCACCAGAAAGAAATTGGGAACGTATTGGCGCAAGTCATCCCGATCACTTAGCGGCGGGTGAAGCAGCGATTCAAGCCGTGTATCCAGATTCTAGAAATCCATATGCATTTACAGATTTACTTGAGAAAGAAGGCTTAGAGCCTTGGCGCGTTCGCGAAGTATGGATGATGGGTTTTGCTCACCCTGATCACTTTGTAGACATCACCGACACTTTTGATCTCAAAGTTAAGGTTCTCAAAGAGCATGCATCGCAGACATCCCATAATGCCGAGTTGGAAAACATGCTTCGCGAGTGGGGGCAACGCAATGCGGGTATTGGCGGTTTACCCGATGGTCGCATTGCAGAAGCTTTTAAAATCGTTAACACGAATTAGAAGCTTAAGTTAAATACTAAAAGTATCTACTCCTGCGCTGTTCTTGCTTCTCTTGATTCTTCCGTAGGACTCAAGGACTTCCAGATGCCCAAGAACTGGATAAACAAGGTACTTGTAGACAGGATCTGGCCATGGCCCCATTCGATCGTGGGAGATCTCTATAAGTTCTAGCATGGTAATTGGTTTACCCGCTGCATGGATCGTCTCAAAACAAATCTTTTCAATTCGATCTGTGTAAGCAAGTGATATATCAAGGAAATCAAGTCCCGACTGACCTTTATAGCGCGGGTAATGAGAAGTGAGAACTTCACTTGGCTTGTATGCCTTGAGCAATCGAATAGACGAACGGTAGGCCTCGACGAATCTGTATGTAGGCGGAAAAGCTGGAGCGCCATCTGCAAGCAGAACTGATTCTCCTAGAACCGCGTCACCGATGATGACAACGCCAGTTTGCTCATCTAGAACAGATAGGTGTCCCCATGAGTGTCCAGGTGTGTGAAGAATTTCAACCATGCGACCGCCCAAGTCGATGCGTTCGTTACCTGCAAAGCCGATATCAATCTTGGTTTCAAATGCTACGGTACGTATGAAATCAATTGCTTCCTGTGACTCAGCGAAATCGTGATCGTGTGCAAATTCGTTATAGCGATCATCAATCATGAGCTGTAAATTCTCAATCATCGGACGATCTCGCTCGCCACAACAAATAAGTGCACTTGGCATTAGCTCTTTTACAGCCGCATTGCCGCCCGTATGATCATAATCAGAGTGCGTGTTGATGGCATAACGAACTTTACTGAGCGAGAGTTTATGCTCTTTAAAATAAGGAACTAGCGTTTCGCGTATCGAGGCATCAAAACCAGTATCAACAATCAGAATCTCTTCTTTGCCCACAATTGCATAAATCGCAACATAGCGAGGTCCAATTGGGCATTCGATGCGGTGTAAGCCTGGGAGTATTTCCATTCTTTTTTACTTACCTTCCTCTGAATATTGGTTTACGTTTTTCAGCAAATGCAGCGCGACCTTCATCGCTATCTTCAGTTGTGAAGCAGTATGCGAAAGTATCATTCTCGTACTGAAGGCCAATTTCAATAGCAGTCGACATAGAAACTCGCACAAGATGCTTTGCAAGCTCTGCAGCGATGGGAGCATTTCCTGCGATTCGAGATGCAAGATCATCAACTTTTGCATCAATCTCGCTCTCTTCAAAAACTCGATCGACAAGTCCCCAGTCGTGAGCTTCTTGCGCGCTGACCATGTCGCCCGTTAGTAACATTTCTAGCGCTCGACCAGAGGACATTACTCGCGGAAGCAGCTGGGTATTTCCTGCACCACCATGCCATCCAAGTTTGATTTCGCCTGCACCAAATCTTGAATCAGGTGTGGCATAACGAATATCAGACATGAGCGCCATCTCAAGTCCCCCACCAACGCAGTAGCCCCTAATTTTTGAAATCACTGGCTTACGAATTTTCCAAATCCCGCGTGCGTAATCCACACGATTTCGCAGTTGCCAATTAGATCCGTATTCATCTAGCACTTTAATATCACTTCCGGCAGAGAAGGCTTTACTTCCCGACCCTGTCAGAACAACCACTCGTATCGAATCCTCACTATTGATGTGGGTTACTAACTGCATGAGAGCTTTACCCATAGCGGGAGTCATTGTGTTGAGTTTGTCTGGGCGGTTTAAGGTTATCGTTGCAACAGCCCCTTGCTGCACATAGAGCAAATCATCTGGTAGCACTGGCAACGTACTCATTTTCTAACCCCTTGCTTACGAGCGTCTGTAGATGCCTGAATAGCCTGACTGAGTAGCACTTTCATTGCTGCTTCAGCAAGGTCGGCGTCTTCTTCGACAATTGCATCGAGAACTGCCTGGTGTTGAATAAGGAATCCTCCATCATCAACTACATGGCGCACCATGTCATCTCTAATCTTTAGAAGTGGAATGAAGAGTTTGCCGATACGTTTCATCAATTCATTCTGCGTTGCATCCAATAGAGCTTGGTGAAATGCAGCATCTGCTTCACCAATAGCATCTGATTGCGGTCCCTCTTGATAAAAGGCATCCGTCATCTTCTTCAACGAATTGGTTAGTGCTGAAATGTCTTTGCTTCCTCGTCGCTTTGCAGCAATTCGTGCAACCCACGGTTCGTAACTGGCACGGACTTCTTCAAGGTCACGTACTAGTTCACGTCCAAGACCTGAAGCTTGAAGCCAAGAGATAACATCTGGATCCAATAAATTCCATTCATGACGTTCTAAAACAATTGTTCCGGTTTTGGTGCGTGCTCGCGTTAAACCCTTGTCATGAAGCACTTTGAGGGCTTCACGCACAACGGTGCGGCTGACGCCAAACTGCGCTTCTAGGACATCAGAGGTGATGACAGATCCGGGTGCAATCTTTCCTGAAACAATTTGATTACCGAGAGAGATCACAATCTGAGTTGGCAAATTGCGAGCTATCTTGGTTTTCATAGAAGTGAGTCCGTTTCACAGATAGCTAGTGCTACTGGCCCTTGTCCCCAAGGAACAGAAAATCCGCGCGGAGTAAATTCATAGTGTGACTTTCGTGTTGATGCCATCACTGCGGCTGTCACATTTTGGAGTTCTCCTGCTGCATCAGTATCTGCAATGACTCCAGCAAGTGCATTTATCATCGCTGGTTTAACAATCGCTTCGTCAACAATCCCAAGTTTAATAGCTCGAGCAAAGCCCGTTGCCATGAAACCTGCGGTAGATCCTTCTTCACCGGAACGCTCGCTATCAACAACACACCACCAACGACCATCTGCACGTTGCAGTTTGATCATTGCATAGATGAGTTTTGTTGCAGCATCCTGAATTTTCTTTCGACCAGGATGATCCACCGGAATATTCTTGAGAACATCGAGCATGCCAAGCAGCGCCCAGCCTTGGCCGCGACCCCAGCCTGGCGCCCATGTTCCTTCGACTCCATTCATGAAGAAGTGATCAAAAATTCCATTCTCCTTCTGCAGCGCATCGATATATCCATGTGCTTGTTCAACTCCAACATCAATGAGTTCCTTCTTGCCAGTCTCTTTACCAAGCGCTGTAAAAAATGGTGGGTCAAAGTGAAGACAGTCAATGCATGTTCCCCCTGGTGGCTTTGCAAGCCATTCAGCTTCATTCTTAGGTAGTTCTTCCCCACCGTATGGTGGAATCAAACAGAGAGATTCCCATGTGTCATAAATTCCGCGATCTTTTGTTCGGCTCATCAGATACGCAGCGAGGAGATTCAGTGATTCGATAATGCTCTTATCTTTAGTCTCATGAGCAACTTCAACCATAGCTACTCCTGGTGCAGTGCAATCAAGGCGACGAAATGGTTCTGGTCGACTTGCCCACGCACGAATCCAGCCATTTGCGAAGGAAAAGTAGGCGGGATCTTTAAGCAACCGCCCTGTCTCTAAAATTCCTTCGAAACCAGTTGAATCTCCGAAGTTCCAACTTTTATAGGGCATTGCAAGTAAAGACTTGCCTACCTTTTCAAGGAGTACGAGTCTTTCTTGACGCGATGGAAGTGCCGGTGCTTGTGTCATGTTTTTATCGTCCCTTAAATTCTGGTTTACGCTTTTCTGAAAATGCTTTCTGTCCTTCAGCTGCATCTTCAGTTGTCATACAGTATGCAAATGAATCGTTCTCATAGAGCAACGCAGTTTCAAGAGGAATGCTCTGAGACATGCGCACCATGTGCTTTGTCATCTGAGCCGCAATTGGGGCTTTCTCCGCAATGGATTCTGCAATTGCAATTGCACGATTGAGAACTTCTTCTCTTGGCGCAAGCTCTTGCACTAGACCCATACGAAGTGCTGAATCCGCTAAAACAGGCTCGCCATGCAAAAGAAATAGATTTGCATTTCCAGGACCAACTCTGTGCGCAAGTAATTGTGTCTGGCCAGAACCGCCATGCCAACCCCATCGGATTTCACCCGCTAGAAACTTTGCTTCTGGAGAGGCCACACAAATATCTGAGGCACAAGCCATTTCAAGTCCACCACCGATTACCCACCCATGAAGGGAGGCAACTACAGGCTTCTTGATAAGCCAGATTGCACGTGCGTAATCAAGATTACGATCAAAACGATTTCGATACTCCCAATTTGTTCCATACTCATCTAGCTCAGTGAGGTCACTTCCTGCACAAAAACCTTTTTCGCCTTTGCCATAGAGAACTACTGAACGTATTTCGAGGTTGTTATTGATCTCGTAGATGTAACTATTCATCTGCTCATCCATCACTACTGTCATTGCGTTGATCTTCTCTGGGCGATTGAGAATCAGATGCGCAACTTTTCCGTGCACTTCAAAATCGACTTGCCCTGATAGTGGTGCTGCCATTTTTTACTCCTTCACTGTTCCGACGGCGCCAGATTTAATAAGCTCTTCAACCTTCGTGGCTGGCATTCCCAGAAGGTCGATCAAGATTTCCTTCGTGTGTTCACCCAAAGCAGGTGCTCCACGACGAATAGATGGAGGGGTATCTGAAAGGTGCACCGGTGGGCGAACTGTTTTGGCGCTTCCTCCACGCAACTGTGGTTGCTCCCAGATGTATTTAGTTTCAACGATGTGTGGATCACTTATCAAGCTCTCATAGTCATGGACCGGTCCACACCAAGCACCGATTCGATCACAGATTTCAATCCACTCAGCGGTGGTCTTATCTTGGAAACTATGCCGGATTAACTTATAGACCTCATCACGGTGTTTATGTCCATCGTTGTAGTGATCGAGGGAACGCAAGAAATCGTTATCCAAAACCTCTCCAAGTACCGGTAGTGGAACCATGGCCAGTGTCAACCAAGCATCTTTAGTTTTATAGACTCCGTAAGGAGCGGGAATTGATGCATGCGCACTTCGTTCTTCCATTCGAGTTGGCATTCTGCCTGTATTAAGAAAAGTTACAATCTCTTGGAGTTGACAATCCATAACAACTGACAACATATCAATTTCAACATGTTGGCCAGTGCCAGATTGATGTCGTGATTCGATTGCTGCAAGAATTCCAATAACAGCCTGATATCCAGTCATAACATCTGCACCCCACAACGCACTCGGTGTTGGATCATCACCAAGAGCTCCGACGCTAAACATTGAACCGCTATAGCCTTGAACAATGAGATCTTGTCCTGGGCGATCGCGATAAGGACCAGAAGAGCCATAACCAGAAATTGAACAGTAAACGATTCTTGGATTTATCTTTTTTAAGTCTGCATATCCGATTCCAAGGCGATCTGCAGTTCCATATCTAAAATTCTGCAAGAACACATCTGACTTCTTAACTAACTCGTAGAGAACTTCTTTGCCTTCTTGACTTTTGAGATCAATAGAGAGTGATCGCTTGTTGCGATTAACAGCAAGAAATGTTGTCATCTCCCCATTGCTCTGGCGATCTTCGAATCCGCGGGTTCTATTGAATTCTCCATTTACTGGAGGTTCAATTTTTATGACGTCCGCACCGAGATCGCCCAGTCGAGTTCCCGCAATTGGTCCTGCCAACATTTGAGTTGCATCGATGACGCGAAGATTTTCTAGAGCACCTTTAGCTGAATTCATGGATAGATACTTTCTTATGAAGAATTGAATGTCAACGATAATTCGTCGCCAAATAGCCGATTTTCACCTTACTGAACTGGGGTTTTACTGCCGGTTATGCAAATCGGCAGCTCAGGCCACCATCAACGATCCAATCAGCCCCGTTCACAAATGATGCATCATCTGAGAGCAAGAAGGTAACAACCTTTGCAATCTCTGATGTCTTTGCCATGCGAGCCATTGGTTGCACGGCCATTGATTCAGCTTTCTTCTCAGGAAGCATTTCAAACCATGCCTCAAGTAATGGTGTGAGTGTGTATCCGGGTGAGACTGCGTTCGTGCGGATCTGATGAATACCTTCATCGAGTGCCAAGTTGCGAGTCAGACCAATAACACCTGACTTTGCCGCGGCATATGGAAAATACTTTGGGTATGTCATGCGCGCGTGAATAGAAGCAATATTTACTATTGCACCCTTTTTAGCTGCACGCATGGAAGGCAATACTAATTTGGCTGTATGCCACACGCTCTTCAGATCCACATCAAAGAATTTGTTCCATTCTTCATCAGTCATTTCAACCGGATCTACATTTGAATTCACGCCCGCGTTATTGACTAGACACGTAATCGGGCCAAGCTCTTTCACAAACGCTTCGTGGGCTACTTTGAGTGAATCAAACTTTCCTACATCTGCTTGGTGAAACATAACCTTAAAACCCTGAGCTGTTAATTCAGCTGCATAGGCTTCACCTGCTGGAACTACGATGTCACAGAAAGAGACGCGGGCTCCTTGTTGCGCAGCATCTAAAACAATTGCTGCTCCGATTCCAGCTGCTCCGCCTGTAACAAAGACATGTTCATTTTGTAGTTTCATTTTTTTACCAATCTGCTACTGAGCCATCGTTGTGGAACCATTGAACCGGATTTCCGGATACAAATGGGTGTTTTGCTGCTTCTTTTTCATCCATCTCAACTCCAATACCTGGTGCAGTCGGAGGATAAATATGTCCATCTTTGATTTCTGGAACTCCCGAGAAGACCTCTGAGCGCCAAGAAACATCTGAGCGCATCACTTCTTGGATCAGGAAGTTTGGAGTCGTTAAGCCGAGGTGCACGTTGACCATCGTTGCAATTGGCCCAAGTGGATTATGCGGCGCCATGGTGACGCCATAGGTATCGCAGAGCGCCGAAATCTTCCGTAGCTCAGTGATTCCACCTGCATGACAGACATCCGGTTGGGCAACGTCGATAAGTCCATCTTCCAAAAGGGGGAGAAATTCTGTGCGGTGCAGTAAACGTTCACCTGTGGCAAGGGGAACAGTGATCTTTGCACGTGCACGCTTGAGGGATTCGTGTTGATCTGGAGGCACAATTTCCTCAAGAAAGAGTGGTTTATAGGGCGCGAGAACTTCTGCATATTGAATTGCCATAGCCGCAGTTGTTCTGCCATGGAAATCAATCATGATATCTACCTCAGGACCTGCGGCTTTTCTTGCTGTTGCCATTAATTCATCAGCATGACGAAGTTTTGCAGCATCTCCAAGTGGGGCAGACTGTGGGACAGCAAGAATTTTCACGGCAGTAAATCCATCATTAATACTCTGCTTCATCTTTTCTTCAAAAGAATTCACTGTGTCAGAGTTATAGACGGCATCGGAATTTCCACCACCGAGATGGTCATACATGCGAACTCGGTCGCGCGCTAAGCCGCCGAGGATTCTCCAGAGTGGAACGTTCAGATCTTTCGCCGAAATATCCCAGAGAGCCTGATCGATTCCACTGATTGCAGACATAGTTACTGCTCCACCTTTAAAGAATGGATGGCGATAGAGAATCTGCCAATTGCGTTCGATTTCGCGCGGGTCTCGGCCAACAAGTAGAGGTGCTAAATCCTCAACTGCGCCGACCACTGCACGTGCTTGAAACTCAAGGGTTGCTTCACCGATCCCAATGAGACCAGCAACATCTGTATACACCCGGACAACCACCCAGTTGCGCATCTTTGCGTTGACAACTGTCGTAGTGATTTTAGTTATCTTCATTATTTACCTGATTTCACTTTCTGTATTTCGGAGACGAAAGCAGCAACTCGAGATGGAATCTCTGAATCTCCTCCACTCAGTAAAGGTCCCCCGACTCCGAAGCCCATTGCACCTGCTGCAAACCAATCTTTGACATTTTCAACACTGACTCCACCGGTGACTAGCCATTGTGCTTGTGGAAATGGGTCTCGCACTGCTTTGAGATAGGCAGGTCCAAAGTGCGATGCAGGAAAGAGTTTCAAGGTTTTTGCACCTGCTTGTAGAGCCCGCGCTACATCAGTGGGTGTCGCAACACCTGGAATAGATAGAAGATCGAGATCAAGAGTTTTCTTAATTACCGCAGCATCTGTGTGTGGTGAGAGAACAAATGTTGCTCCTGCCTTCTTTGCGCTAATAACATGCGCAGGGCTCATGGCTGTTCCGACTCCCACTGTGATGCCCTTGATAGCTGAATATTCTTCGATCAAATCAAAAGCATCTGGTGTCGTAGTTGTGAATTCAAATAAAGTTATGCCCGCGCTGTGCAGCGCAGCAGCAGCACTTCTACCCTCTGCTGCCGTCTTGGTGCGAATGATTGCAACAATGGAACTCTTCTCAATTGCATCTAATGCGTTCACGAAATATTCTCCAAACTCTGCGACATGACACCCGATGCGCCCTTTGGAAGTCCAGTCCAATCCCCTAATTGAGATGCCACTAGTGCACCACACTTACTTCCTTGCAGTATTGCCTCGCGCAAGGTTAGACCACCTAGAATTCCTGCGATTGTTCCGCCAACAAACGCATCACCAGAGCCAACCGGATCGATTGTCTTTACAACATTTGGCATCACATCGAATCTTTCGCCATTACTCAAAACGCGCATCATTTGATCCCCGGCAGTCATAATTGCTGTCTTTACACCCGCGGCACTCGCTAGCCGAAGATTCTCTTCTGGATCCGCGCTACCCCAGACAACTGCGTACTCATCTACTCCACCTATTACCAATTCAACATCGTGAATTAATGAACGTAGGGCTTTGGAAGCATCGGATTCGCTCCAGAGTTTACGTCGCAAATTAATATCGAAGCTAATTGGAACGCTGTTCTTTCGTGCCAACTCCATCGCTTTTGCCACTGCGGCTGCAGAACTTTCAGAGATTGCAACTGAGATTCCAGTAACGTGCACCCAGCGAGATAAAGCAATTGCTTTCTCTTCAACATCTTCAACAGAGATTGTTGAACCGGCAGAAGATTTACGTAAGTAAGTTACATCTATCGGATTCTCTTGACCTCGGTTGCGAACGAGCGCGGGTGTATATGAATTTACAGTCTTAACACCATCGACGTGAACGCCTTCGCGCTTAAGGCTTGCAAGAATATTCTTTCCCAATTGATCAGCGCCTAATCGAGAGATTAAAGATGCACTTAATCCAAGGCGTGTCACTGCGACTGCAACATTGCCTTCGGCTCCCGCAACAGATAACTCGTATTTCTCTGCAGTCGCAACATCATCTGTATCGATAGCAAGAAAGAGTGCCATGACTTCACCAAGTGTGTAGAGATCAGACATTAGCCTGTACCTCCTCGATGAGCGCAAAAATCTCTTCGATTTCCGATGAAGTCTGTGCATCCAGAGATACCGTTGGATTTCGACAGTAATTAGTCTCGATGATTCCGCGACGGTACAGAAGATCTTTCTCTGCAGCGATAAGTAGCTCTAGGTTAGAAATCCATTTCGCAACGTGGGGTATAAAACGATTGAGGCGAGATTCAAATTCCTGCTGATCTCCGGCAAGCAGTGCACGTTCTGCCCAGAGATATAAATCAGTAAGGCCGCATCCAGGCTGAAGTCCATCTGTGCCCGCAGCGACACCTTCTTTCCAAAAGATTCCGCCCCAACCTATAAGTGTTCTTACGCGCCCATTAGTTAACGCGGTTACAGTTTTAATTGAATCTGTCGGAGGATTCGCCTCACACTTAATAATCCGCAAATTGTCATACTTATTTGCAAGATTGATTAAGCCAGAAACATCTGCCATTCCACCTGCTTGTGGCAGGTGTTGAATCACCACTGGAACCTTGACCGATTTCAAGATTGATTCAAGATGGAAATCTATTTGCGCTGCAGATGGTGAGAAGAATGTTGGAGGCAAGATATTGATGTAATCCACGCCCATTGCTTCATAATCTTTTGCACGATTTACTGCTAATTCTGAGGAATGATCTGCGACGGTTGTGATTACCTTGAGTTCAGAACCTTCTCGTTCGGTGAGAAGAATTTCTAAAAGCTGATAGCGCTCTGGATCAGAAAGTTTGATGTTCTCACTTGCTACCCCGAAGAAGAGAGTGGATTTTGTTCCAATCTCGATTATCCAACGGCAGAGCGCACGAAAACTCTCGTAATCCACCTCACCCTTCTTTGTGAAAGGCACAGATAAAACCGGGCAAACCCCTTTAATGCTCACCCGGTTACCCTAATTACTAGCGCTTAATTCTCTTAGAAATCACTGCCTGCATAATTACAGACAAAATGATTACAAGCCCAAAGAATACTTGGGTGTAGAAAGCATTGATTCCTGATGCAACAATTCCAGCATTTATGGCTCCGATAATAAATGAGCCAACAAATGTGCCGGTGACTGTTCCGATACCACCGAATACAGAGGTACCGCCTAAGAACACTGATGCAATTGAGTTCATCAGAAGTCCCTCACCTAGCGTTGGCCAGAAGTAGGAAACTTCGAAAGAAGCGACGAGGCCGGCAAATGCAGCAAAGAATCCCATAATTGCAAATGTGCGTCGCTTGACTCGATTGACATTGACACCCATCAATTGAGCTGATGTCTTATTGTCTCCAGTTAAGAACACATGCGCACCAAATTGAGTTCTATTCAGGACGAACCACAAAATGATTGTGGCTAGAACTGCCCACCAAAATTGATTTGCAATACCGAAAAAGGATCTACCTACGAGAAGGTTAGAAACGCCTGCCAGCTCTTTATCTGTAAGGCCAACTCCGGTGCCATTCATCCAGGCAAGTTCAATTCCGCGGAATAGAAATCCGGTACCGATAGTGATAACAAGTGATGGGATAGCAAAGTACGTCACCAACCAACCGTTGAAATAACCAGCGAGTGTCCCTGCAATCAGCGCCACTAAAAACCCTAGCCAGATATTTCCAGTACCGCTATAGATTTTTGCAAATGTTGCTGTAGCTAGTGCCATCACAGAAGGGAAAGAAAGGTCTATCTCACCGGTGATAACTATGAGTGTGAGAGGGATGGCCATCAATGCGAATAATGGAGTACTCGATGCAAAGGCCAAATAAATATCTTTAGAGGTAAAAGCCTCGGAGGCTGTAACCACAAAGACAAGCCACATAGCAATTCCGACTCCCCAGATACCAAATTGCATACCAAATCTGCGCCAAAATGATGGTGGACGGGCTGCGTTGTTCTTTGCCTTTGAATCAGTTTTTTCAGTCATAATCTCATTACTCCTTTATAGACCCGGTGCGAGCAACGCGATACATGCTCTCAATTAATTCATCCATGGTGATTTCACTCTTCTTATAATTACCGGCAACCTTGCCTCGATCGAGCACAATCATGCGGTCAACAGCTGGGTAGATATGGAAAATATTGTGGTCAATAAAGATTGCAGATCGACCAGATTTCTTAATGTTCTGAACAAAATCTAAAGTCTTCTTAGTTTCAGATAGAGATAATCCAACGGTTGGCTCATCCAAGATTACGAGCTCAGCGTCGAAGTAGAGAGCTCTTGTGATTGCCACGCCCTGCTTTTCTCCACCAGACATTGTCAAAACTGCATTATCTGGGTGCACGGCGGTAGAAGTGAAGCCCATATGTTCACTCATGAGGCGAGTAGCTTCACTCTTCATCTTCTTAACATCTAATCGACCAAACTTATTTTTTATCTCTCTACCCATGAACATGTTGCGCCAAATGGGTTGTAGCTCACAGAGTGCGCGCTCCTGATAGATAGTTTCAATTCCAAGATCACGGGCTTTCGCCACACTCCAATCGGTAATCTTCTCGCCCTTAAACCAAATTTCTCCACCTTCATCCGGCTTGTGAAAACCCATAATTGTCTTTACTAGGGTTGATTTGCCAGCACCATTGTCGCCAAGTAATCCGACAATCTCTCCTGGATAAATCTCAAGATTCACCTCAGATAGTGAGCGAACCTCACCAAAGGTCTTTGAAACATTTTTAAGTTGAATTACCGGTGCACTGCTGGACATAACTTAAAACCTTTCGAAAAGGTGCATCGGTTGGGAATGTTATTCCCAACCGATGCACTGACTTATTCGCTATGTATTAGCGGATTTCCTTCTTTGCAAGTGGAGCAACAATCTTAACGTTGGACTTATCAACGAATCCACCAGCTGTATTCACATCAAGACCTGAGAAACCAAACTTCTTGGTTAGGCAGATCTGAAGGATTGGTAGATATCCCTGTAAGAACGGTTGCTGATCGATTACGAGTTGTAGGAATCCACTCTCGATAGCAGTTGTTGTTGCAGGAGATACGTCGAATCCACCGAAGTAGACAGAGCCTGCCTTGAGGTTTGCAGCCTTCATATATGTTGCTGCAGTAGCTGTTAAGCCACCGTGATCAGTAACAACTGCCTTGACGCCAGGGTTCTTTGCCATAATTCCAGCAAATGTTGGACCGCCTGATGCAGGTGTTGTATTTGTAGCTTGATCGATCTCCTGATAGATAACCTTAACCTTCAGCTTTTCGAAGCCATCAATTACACCAACTGTGCGTTGACCGCGATCTCCGCCTTGACCCTTAAGGCCCCAAACGAATGCTGAGTCTCCAGCAGCAAGCTTTCCGCGCTTAACCATTTCTGATGCTAGATCTACTCCAGCTTTGTAGTTAACAGCACCGACATATCCAAAGCCCTTTGTTGAATACTGAGCTTGTAGATCTGTAAGTGAAGTGTTCAATGTTGTAACGATGATGCCCTTCTTGAAAGACTCATCAACGAGTGGCTTAGCTGCTTCTGGTCCCATGAAACCGTACATTGCAATGCCGTTTGGCTTTGTTGCAATCGCTTCTTTCCACTGAGTTACCATTTTTGCAGGATCCCAATCTGAGAAGTAGTACTTCACAGATGCGCCTAGATCTTTTTCAGCTTGGCGATAACCGTTATAAACGTTATTAGCAAAGACGCCACCTTGTGGTCCACCAGGGAATGCGGCGATCTTTACACCTTTGCACCACTGGTTTGTTGGAGCTGCATTTGCAGATGTTGCACTGTTGAATGCAACAAATGAAGAAGCTGCAACGACAAGTGCAACAAAGCTAACTTTAGCTTTCTTGATTGACATTTATTCCTCCTAGAGTTTGAATCGAGAATCGACCCGTGCCCTTTTATACTTCATACTTAATGGACAAAACAAGGGTTTTGAGTCGCACTTAGATAACGTTTGGATAACTTAAAGCTCTGGGCTTCTAGGTTCTTTTTGACACCAAATTGATAGGGACAAATCAGGGCGAAAAAAAGAATTAATGCATTTACACCTCTGGACAGATAGCGGCCAGCGCTGTAGCAAACGCCCAGGGCTAAACCTTCCTTTAGTAGGTAGCGCGCCCACCTGAAACATCGAAGGTGAAACCGGTTGTAAAGGAACAGGCCGGTGAAGCCATAAATGCAATCATCTCGGCGACTTCTTCAGACTCCCCGATGCGACCCATAGGAATTCGAGAGATCATATATTTCATCGTATCTTCAGTTGTGTTCTCATTAATTGCAGTGCGAATTACTGCAGGTGCCAATGAATTGATAACCACACCAGATGCTGCAGCTTCTTTTGCTACACCCTTTACATAACCAATAAGTCCCGCTTTTGCAGTGTTGTATGGCGACATTCCAGGGTTGCCTTCTTTTCCTGCGATAGAAACAACTTGAACAATACGGCCGTACTTGCGCTCTTTCATCAGTGGCATCACTGCCTGCGTAATCCAAATTGCTCCAAAGAGATCGATTGTCAAAGGCTTAAGGAATTGATCCCAACTTATATCTTCAGTTTGCACTCCTGTAGGCCCAGTAATTCCACCGGCATTTACTGCCGAATCAATTCGTCCATGTTCTTTTTCAATAGCTTTAATGGTGCTGCGTACATTTTCTTCAGAACCTAAATCAAAAAGGTTATATGAGGCACTGCCACCGCTGGCTTTAATCTCATCCACAACTGATTTCAAACCTGCTTCGTTAACATCAAGGGCTACGACGTGGGCACCGCGACTTGCTAGAAGCACCGCTGACGCTCGACCAATTCCACTTGCAGCACCAGTGACTACTGATATCTGCCCTGCTACGGATGTGCGGTCTTCGGTCATGTTAAACCTTTCGATTGTGCGCAATTAAACTGCTGGCGCCTCTTGAGTATTTGCCCCAATTTACACTAACTTGAATTCAGGAGAAATCCTTTTTGCCATTATTTTAGGGGGTGTGCCGATGTCATCAAAAATCTCAGTAGAAGTCTTTGATGAGCGCAAGTGCTACCTCGGAGAAGGCCCCACATCATCTGGTCCAGGGAACAACCACGTCATGTGGGTCAATATTCTGGAAAACCAAGTGATGTGGCGCAACCTCGACACTGGTCTGACAGGTGGATATGAAACTACGGAGCATGTCTCATTTGCTATCCCGCGCACACGGGGTGGAGAAGTTCTAGGAACAGTCAGCGGTCCCGTATTGCGAGATTCTGACGGAACAATTCACCAACTTCCAACACGATCCACTGTCGCCGGCGATGTAGATACCTTTCCAACTCGCTGGAACGATGCAAAAGTTTCTCGCAAAGGTGACTTAATCCTTGGAACTATGACGTATGACGTAAAGCCGCATGAAGGTGCGTTATACCGTTATGCGCCAAATAGTTCTTTTTTAGAGCGCATTGTTGATGACGTAACTATCAGCAATGGAATGGATTGGTCATCAAAAAATGATTCATTCTTCTACATAGATACGATGGCACAGAGTGTTGATCGATTTGATTTGGCACCCGATGGTCGAGCAATTTCTAATCGGAAAGCAATGTGGACAGTTCCTGAAGGAGCTCCTGGTCTTCCTGATGGCATGTCAATTGATGCCGAAGATGGTCTCTGGGTTGCATTCTGGGGCGGTTCTGTTGTTCGCCGGTTTGATAAAGATTTCACCATCACAGCGGAGATTAAAATTCCAGCGCCAAACGTTACAAGCTGCGTCTTTGCCGGACCTGAGTTAGATACTTTGATTATCACGACCGCACATAACGGTGAAGCCGATGCTCCACCGCAGGCCGGCATGACATTTATCTGTAAGCCTGGTGTTAAAGGAGTTGTGACCAATCTCTTCCCTATGTAAGTAAAAGGGTGGTTACACTTGCGCATAACTTTTATTCACTGCGGAAATAGATTTCGCCTCAAGAGATTGGTCTACACACATGGCTAACTGGCCTTCAACTCGAGATCCAAAAGGACCGATGAAGAAGTCGATTGCCCTACTTAAGAATCAAGGCGTACAGAGCCAAGATGCAGATGCAATTCCAGAATCCGCAAAACGATTTAAAGATGGCAACCGCTGGAAGATTGAGATTCCATCCGTCGAAGGCCCCGCTGCTTTTCAAGTGGTCTTGGAGGAAGCAAAGAAGCGTAAATTAAAGATTGATCGTATTTCTCAAGGTTCGGGCATCATGATGCAGACAGATGCTGAAATCAAAGAGATGGTTGCAATTGGCAAGAAGGAGAAGATTGAAGTCTGTCTCTTTGTTGGCCCTCGCGCAGCATGGGATATTGGAAAACAACCTGTTTCATCTGCTGGTGGTGTCGCTGCCCCCACTTTGCGCGGAGCAGATCAACTTCGTTATGCGGTTGAAGATGTTCTCCACGGAGCAAGTCTTGGACTTCGTTCTGTGCTCGTGGGAGATTTAGGACTTCTTGCAGTCCTTGGGGAGGCAAAGAAGAAAGGTGATCTTCCAAAAGATTTCATCTTGAAAACTTCTGTCGCTCTTCCATGTACTAATCCTGCTACTGCAAAGATTCTTCAAGAGTTAGGTGCTTCAACTCTTAACCTTGCAACAGATCTTTCGCTTCAGCAAATTGCCGCAATTCGCGCACAGGTAGATGTGCCGCTAGATGTGTACGTTGAAGGTCCCGATGATTTCGGTGGAGCTGTACGTCATTATGAAGTTCCTGACCTAGTTCGAGTTGCCGCTCCCGTGTATCTCAAATTTACAGTGCGCAACTCTCCTGGTTTATATCCAGCTGGTGGCCACATTCAGGGTCTCGTTGAATCCACTGCACGCGAACGTGTTCGCAGAGCTTCAATCGGACACTCCATGCTCACTCGCTACGACTATAAAGGTTGATGTGTGGCAAAGAGCAACGTCCTGATTTTTGGTGCAACGGGTGCACTAGGTAGTGCAATTCATGCCCGATTTACCAAAGCTGATTGGAATATCTACTGCGCAGTGCGTTCGCCTTCAACTCTTGCCCGGTCATTTCTTCTACCTATAACCAAGGATCATCTGCCTGCAGAAATCGCTGATGTCGAATTTGATGCAGTTATTTTTGCTCAGGGAACTAATTCCAATGGCAGCGTTATGGATACAGAGACTTCAGAACTTTTGCGTGTATTTGAAGGCAATGTAGTGGCAATTACTGAGGCAACTGCCGGCTTGATGCACCACAATAAAATAAAGCAAGGTGGCCGAATAGTTATTTTGAGTTCTTTATGGGAACTACTTACACGCCAGGATAAAATGGCTTACACAGTTTCCAAAGCTGCAGTGGGAGGGCTTGTCAGGTCAATGGCTGTTGACCTTGGTCGCGCAAAAGGAATTCTCGTTAACGGAATCCTTCCCGGAATTGTGAGAACTCCTATGGCAGAGAAGCTGCTTGCACCAAGCCAGATTGAAAACGTCGCGAATTCAACC
>WLPI01000021.1 GCA_009698845.1 Actinomycetota bacterium | reverse complement strand
GTGAATCAACAGGTGCTCAAGACCATGTTGAAGACGCAGAAATAGTGGAAGAAGAGACAACTAACTAATGTCTAATGAAACAACAGAAGAAGTTGTCGAAGAGATAACCCCTGTTGTAGATGAAGTTGTAGAAGCTGCACCGGATCAAGAAATTGATCCGGTTGCGGCACTTACATCTGATTTACAACGTCTGCAAGCAGAGTATGCAAACTACAGAAAGCGCGTCGAGCGTGATCGCACAGTTGCGCACGAACTCGCAATTGGCTCTGTACTGACAGAGCTACTTGCAACTCTTGACGATATCGATCGCGCAGCAGACCATAATGAACTTAGCGGGGGTTTTAAGGCTGTCGCAGACCAACTTGCTGCAATCACAAACCGCATCGGTCTTGAGAAATATGGGACTGAAGGCGAACCTTTCGATCCACAAATCCACGAGGCGTTGCTACACGACACATCTGCCGATGTTGCAGTTGCAACAGCGAGCAAGATTTTGCAGCCTGGGTACAAATACAAAGAACGCATCTTGCGCCCTGCGCGAGTTGCAGTTACTGATCCAGAAAACTAATCACAGATGGCCGCTAAAGACCTTTATGAGAAGGATTTCTACACAATTCTCGGGCTAGATAAAAAAGCTACCCCCGATGAAATTAAGAAGAAATACCGCTCTTTAGCGCGCGATTTACACCCAGATAAGAATCAAGGAAATGCTGCACTGGAAGAGAAGTTCAAAGCTGTCTCTGAGGCGTATGACATTTTGTCTGATTCTAAAAAGCGAGCAGAGTATGACGAAGCTCGCTCGATGTTTGAACGCGGAGGATTTCGGGCACCAACAGGCGGCGGCCAGTACCAAGGTGGAGATTTCTCCGATCTCTTCGGCGGCGGTAACCCCCAAGATATTTTTGCAAACTTATTTGGTGGTGGTGGCGGACGCCGCGGACCGCGCAAAGGTTCTGATTTACAAACCGAGTCAACAATTACATTTAAAGAATCCGTATTCGGCACAACACTAGATTTAAAGTTAAACACCGACGGAAATGGCCCACAGAGTATTTCTGCTCGCGTGCCTGCCGGAGTTAATGACGGCGCAAAAATTCGCGTCAAAGGCAAAGGTGCACCTGGCGAAGCGGGCCCCGGAGATCTCTTTATTCAACTACACGTTAAACCACATGCAATTTTCTCTCGCAAAGGTGAAAACTTAATACTTACTCTCCCTGTAACTTTTGCAGAAGCAACACTGGGTGCCGATATTAAAGTTCCAACACTTTCAGGAGATGACGTCACTGTACGTTTAGCAGCAGGAACTCCAACGGGCCGTGTACTGCGGGTTAAAGGCCGCGGAATTAAGAAAGGCACGGTTATTGGCGACTTACTTGTCACTATTGAAGTACAGGTTCCACGCCGCGTTGAAGGTAAAGCAGAAGAAGCAATCAAAGCATTTGCTGCAGCCACCGCAGATGAAGATGTTCGCGCAGAATTTAATGCAAAGGCAAAACTATGACAAAAGATTTGCCACAAGAAGAACATCCAGATGACGATGCTGGACTCTATGTAATTTCAGTCGCCGCAGAGTTATCTGGACTTCACCCACAAACACTCCGCCAATACGACCGACTTGGTTTAGTTTCACCAGATCGCACCGTGGGCCGCAACCGTAGATACTCACTGCGCGATATTGCTTCTTTGCGCATGGTGCAACGACTTGTCGGCGAGGGGATAAATCACGCGGGTATCAAAAGAATTATTGAACTTGAGACAGCGATGGCAAATATGGCAGTAGAGGTAGCAAAGTTACGAATCGAAGTAGACGCCCTGCTTATTGAAAACCCTCTAAAAGGCTTGCAAACACGTAAAAAGAACGACGTCATCATTTATAGAGATAACGAAAAGTAGAGATAAGGTCACCCCATGAGCGCACGCGAACAGCTGAAAAATGAAATCGTAAACAAAGCAGTTGTTCACGGAAAAGTAATTTTGTCTTCAGGAAAAGAAGCTGATTACTATGTAGATCTGCGCCGCGTCACACTTGACCATGCTGCAGCGCCACTTGTTGGTGAAGTAATGCTTGAGCTCACAAAAGATTTAGATTACGAAGCCGTAGGTGGTTTGACACTTGGAGCAGACCCTGTTGCAACAGCAATGATGCACGTTGCTGCCAAGAACGGTAAAGCAATTGATTCATTTGTAGTTCGTAAAGCCGAGAAAGCACACGGATTACAGCGCCGCATCGAAGGACCGGATGTTAAAGGAAAGAAAGTTCTGGCAGTAGAAGACACATCAACAACAGGAGGCTCTGTACTCACCGCAGTTGAAGCTCTGATAGAAGCAGGCGCAATTGTTGTGGGTGTCGCAGTTATCGTTGAACGCGGCGCGAAGCAGAAGATTATCGATTCAGGATATAAATATTACGCCGCTTACTCGTTAGAAGATCTAGGCCTTTAAAAAAATCACGAATGATGTCTGCGTGACATCCACTCACGAAAGAGTTCTATACACATTGGAACTAAAGAGATTAAAACTATTACTCCAACAATTCCATAAAGATAGTAATTAGCCGCAGTACTGAGAGCGTCACCCAGAAGGTATCCGACCCCAATTGCAACCTCTGTCCAGATAATTCCACCGATAGCATTCCAGGTAGAGAATGTCTTTCGATCTAATTGGACAACACCACAAACTGGATTTAACAAAGTTCTAACAAATGGAATGAATCGCCCAAAAACTAGCGCTTTCCGAGGACCATACTTGTTCAACCATTTTTCAACAGTTCGAACCATTTTCTGATTGAAGAACCGGGTATCCGGACGATCAAAAAACTTCACTCCATATTTCTTGCCAAACCAATATCCAACTTCTCCACCCGTGATTGCAGCTACTGGCGCGAGAGCAAATAACAAAGGGGCCGATAACTTTGCATCTCCCAAAATATCCGCACCTGCGCCAGAGGCTGCCATCCCAGCTAAAAAAACAACCTCGCCGCCTGGGAAAACGAGTCCAATCAGGAGCCCGGTCTCCATAAAGATGATGCCAAGAACTCCAATTAAACCCAACGTTGTAACAACAGAATTGGCATCGAGTAGATTGGCAAAAATATCCATACCCGAAAGGATAAGGTACGCGGCATGCCATCGCACGACGCAGAGAGTTCATTCGGCGAGAAATTCCGTCCACAATTTCACTTCACACCTAAAAGAAATTGGATGAATGATCCAAACGGACTTCTTTACTACAAAGGCGAATACCACCTCTTCTATCAGCACAATCCCAAAGAAAATATCTGGGGCAATATGTCTTGGGGTCACGCTGTAAGCCCAGATCTTTTTGCATGGCAGGAATTACCAGTTGCGATTGCATGTACCGACGACACCGGAATTTTCTCCGGAAGTGCTGTCATTGATTACAAAAATACATCGGGTTTCGGCACACTTGAGAATCCAGCGATGGTTGCGATTTATACAGAACATAGAAATGATCAAAGTAAGCAATCACAATGTTTAGCCTTTAGTCTTGATAACGGTAGAACATTTACCAAATACGAAGGCAATCCGATTCTCGACATTAATTCACCAGATTTTCGCGATCCAAAAGTTCAGTGGATTGATGGCAAGTGGCTAATGACCATAGCGCGCCCTGATATTCACCAAATTTCGTTCTACACATCACCTAACCTCAAAGAGTGGGAACACGTAAGTGATTTCGGACCAGCCGCTGAGGTCGGCGGATGTTGGGAGTGCCCAGATCTATTTCAACTCAATGATAAATGGGTGCTCATTGTTTCTCTTAATCCCGGCGGCTATCAACTAGGTTCAGGAACTCAGTACTTTATTGGGCAATGGAACGGAAAAGAGTTTATTGCAGACGATGTTCAGACTCGTTGGCTTGATTATGGCCGCGATAATTATGCAGGAGTTACATTTAATGACGCACCTGACAACCGAAGAATCTTTATCGGTTGGATGAGCAACTGGGAGTACGCATCTAAAGTTCCAACAGACCCTTGGAGAAGTTCTATGACACTTCCTCGAGAACTTTCACTACACAACGGGTTGCTGATCCAAAAACCAGTGCGCGAATACAACGACAGACCCCAGGTGGCCTTTAGGACATCGGGTGGCTCTGTGAAGATAACTGAATCTGAAAATCGCTATATAGAAGTGGGTTTAAGGGACGGAAAAATATTTGTAGATACTGGCAAGGCATGGGGAGAAATTCCTGCCCCCACCTTGCAAGAAATTTCAGTAAACGATTCTGAAATCGATATCCAGGTTTATGTAGACCAAGGCTCAATCGAAGTTTTTGCTTGCGGCGGATCTATCTCAATTACCAATTTGATTTTAGTTGAATCCCCATTAACAGAGGTCACCACAGACGGTGACGTAACAATTACTAAATGCGAGCAGTTGTCTCTCTCAAGACAAGTGATGTAGCTACAGATAGGTGCTTTGTTTGTGAGCCGGGCTTCAAAATAGATTCAACCGCAGCTGAGGCCGCCATCTGTCCTAAAAACTGAGGTGGTTGAGAGACGGTTGTTAATCCGATGTGTTGCGCAAATTCGTGATCATCAAAACCAATTACTGAAATATCTTCTGGGACCCGTAAACCTTTTTGACGGATCGCCTTCATTGCACCAATTGCCATTTCGTCAGAGTGACAAAAAATTGCGGTAGGCAACTTCTTGCGTTCCAAGAAACTCCTCATTGCTATCTCCGCAGTCTGCACGTTGTAGTCACCGCGGATATCATTCTCTGGATTCCACTCGATATTTGCTTCCTGCATCGCCTTGATGAAACCCAAGGTTCGGTTATCAGAAACATTGAAGTTCATAGCGATATCGCGAGCTCCAGAGAGTATGGCGATATCTTTATGGCCATAATCAATCAGATGATTCGTAGCAATCTTGCCACCAAGGACGTCATCAACCATCACGCTGTTGTAATTCTCGTGATCAAAACCAAGAAGAGTAAGAGGGATGCCTAATGAGAGAAGTGAATCAAATTCTTCATCTTCTACTGGCAAGCTAATAATGATGAGAGCATCAACTTTTTCGCGAAGCAACCTTTGTTGAAAAATTCTTTTGCGTCCTTCGACTTCAGAAAAGTTAAACAACATTAAATCGATGCCTGCTTCGCGCAAGCTTTGTTCGATTCCATTAATCGCTTGTGCGAAATACCACCGAGACAAATATGGTGTGATCACACCAACGACATTGGATTTCTTCCGCGCATCCAGCGGCAATAGATCTGGGCGCACCGGGTAATCAAGTGCGAGTGCGGCATCAACTACTTTCTTTCGGGTTTTGTAATTTACGTGGTGCAACCCGCGTAACGCGCGAGAAACCGTGGCAGGTGAAACCCCCGCCTCCTCGGCAATCTCTGCAATCCCGCTCATAGACTTCCAATCTGCAAATTCCTGCAACCAACCCGTAACGCTAACCCCTTATGGCACGGTTTATCAAGCCTAGCTCCGCAAAAAACTGCAAAAGAGTTGCAAGACAGTTATGGACGGACGCTTCACAAGTGCAGATGCCAAGCCTTAGCCTCGTCCCACGACTGGTGATGTCCACTGCCAGTAAACCCTTGAAAGGAAGAACTTCATGAAGAAGACAATGAAATTCGGAGCCATCGCTCTAGTTTCTGCAGTGACAGTATCTTTGATGGTAGCTGCACCAGCTAAAGCGCTGAATTGCGCAAAGCCAAAAGCAACCGTCACAATGCTTGGCACAATCAAGCCAGAAATTCAGGACCAGTTCCTCGGAGCAGTTGCTGACTACAACAAGAGCCAGACATGTTTCGTAGTTAAGTCAATTCCTGGTGATCGCAAACTTACATTCCTTCAGAATGTAACACCAATGTATGCAGCGAAGAACGCTCCAACAATTATGTACACACTCCAAGAGATTCCAGATATGGCCGACAAGGTTATGGATCTTAAGTCAACAAGACTTGCACGTTTGGTTTCAAAAGACCTCTTGGCTGCAGGTAACGTCGGAGGAAAGCAAGTTGGAGTTCCTTCAACAGCAGAAGCATTCGGACTTCTCTACAACAAGACAGTTCTTGATAAGGCTGGCGTTGATCCAAAGAAGATCCTCACACGCAGCGACCTAGAAGCAGCATTCAAGAAGGTTGAAGCTACAGGTGCGGGCGCAGTTCGCTTCTCAAGCATTTGGTGGTCACTTGGTGCTCACTTCTCAAACATGTATTTCTCAACTGCCTCAAAGACAAAAGCAGGACGTCTTGCAATTCTTGATGGAATGGCAGATGGAAAGAAAGATCTAGCATCTGATCCAGTATTCAAGGATTACTTGGCTACATTTGAATTGTTAAAGAAGTACAACCAATCAAAGCCAAACACAACAGATACTGAATACGATCTCTCTGTTAAGGATCTTGCAACAGGTAAGGCTGGTTTCTGGTTCATGGGTAACTGGGCAGAACCAAACTTGCTAACAGCATCTCCAAAGACAGATTTCGGAATCATGCCATTGCCAATGAGCAACAACGCTTCAGCATATGGAAACGGCTCAATCCCTGTTGGTATCCCGGGTTACTTCATGATTGACGAAACTCAATCAACATCTTGGGAACGTAAGGGCGCGATTGACTTCCTTACATGGCTCTACACATCTCCTGCAGGACAAAAGCGTGTAGCCGGTCCTGTTTCAAGTGGCGGAATGAACTTCATTCCCGTCTACAAGGGATTCACAATCCAGCCAGAAACATTCATGGCGAAGGAAATCTCTACCTATGTAACTTCAGCAAAGACTCTTGATTGGATGAACACTTTCTACCCAGCGGGTGGACAGGATCTATACGGAGCATCTGGCCAGAAGTTAATGGCGGATAAAATCACCGGGGCACAGTATGCCGACGAGCTTGAAAAAGCTTGGAAGGGCTCTGTAAAGACTTGGCGCGGAGAAAAGAAGTAATTCTTTCTAAACACTAAGTTATAAATTAGTCGAGGTCACTCTGGGGTTTATTCCCCGGGGTGACCTCGCTAATATTTACCCCAATCCACGCACCGCGAACAAAGGTAAGAATGTGAACACAGGACATAAAGTTCGAAAATTTGGAATTTTCGCAGCTTTACCTTTAGCCATTTTTTTGGTGGTGCTAGTACTTCCTTTTGCCCAAGGTTTTTTTCTCACATTTACCAACTGGAACGGATTTAAGTACACAGAGTTCGCTGGTATACAGAATTACACAAAATCTTTTCAAGATGACGCTTTTTGGACGACTCTTTGGTTCACCCTAAAATTTGTCATTGTTTCATTGGTAGCTGTCAATGTAGTTGCTTTTGGTCTAGCGCTCCTTGTCACAGCAAAGTTGCGCAGTGCGACCATACTCAGAACATTTTTCTTCGTGCCAAACCTCATCGGTGGCGTAGTTCTTGGAGTTATTTGGCAGTTTATTTTTAACACCGCACTGATTTCAATTTCGCAACGGTATAGCTTGCCATTCTTTCAAGAGTCGTGGCTCAACGAGACCAACACAGCTTTCTGGGCCTTGATCATTGTGACTGTATGGCAATCCTCTGGTTACATGATGATCATTTACATCACTGGCCTCATCAGCATTGAGCAGGATGTGCTAGAAGCAGCGCGCGTAGATGGGGCTTCGGCCTTCCGCACCTTGATGGCAATCAAAATCCCATTGATGGCGCAAGCATTTACGATTTCACTCTTCTTAACTCTTCGCAACGGATTCATGGCTTACGACGTTAACGTTGCACTTACAGGTGGCGGTCCGTATCGCACAACCGAGCTGATCTCTATGCATATTTTCCAAGATGCTTTTGCATTTGGAAACTTTGGAACAGGCCAATCAAAAGCGGTACTTATGTTCCTTATGGTGGCAACTGCGGCCTTGGTGCAGGTATCAATCAGTAAACGCCTGGAGGTTCAGCGATGAAATCACAAGGGCGCACCTTTAGAAAAATCGTTTTCGCCGTCGGTTCAGTTTTATCTTTTGCGTATGTAATGCCATTTGTTCTGGTATTTCTCAACGCCTTTAAACCAAAATTCGATATTTTAGAAAATCCACTATCGTGGCCAAAGCAGCTTGACTGGACTAATTTTCAGCAAGCCATGGAGAAGATGAACTTCTTTAGGTCACTGACTAACTCAGTGATCATTACCGTGATCAGCGTTTCGGCACTTATTGTTTTCTCTTCAATGCTAGCTTTCTATCTGGCGCGCACAAAAACCAAATTCTCTAAGGTCACATTCTTAATTCTTGTAGCATCGATGATTGTGCCCTTCCAGGCTTTGATGATTCCATTCATGTCCATCTTCGCCCAATTTGTATCGCTCAATAACCGAGCAGCCCTAGTCTTCTTCTATATTGGTTTTGGTGTTGCTCTCTCGACATTTTTGTATCACGGCTTTATCTCGAAGATTCCAATGGATCTCGATGAGGCAGCTGCAATGGACGGGGCAAATGACTTAACTATTTTCTGGAAGATCATGTTCCCGATGCTTCGCCCAGTGACAGCAACCGTTGCAATTGTGAATGCGCTCTGGATTTGGAATGACTTCCTCTTACCTCGCTTAGTTTTGACGCAAGAGACTCAAACACTGCCTCTTTCGACCTATCTGTTCTATGGCCAGTACTCAACCGAATACGGTCAAGCAATGGCGGGGCTGCTACTGGCTGTTCTCCCAATCATCGTCTTCTACCTGATCCTGCAGAGACAGTTCATCTCGGGCATTTCAACAGGCGCTGTGAAGTAATACACCCCCAAACCCCACGCTGATTTCCGAATTTAGGCGGGGTTTTTCTTAGTAATAGATATGTATATGTACACTCGTGCAATCTGCGCGCCCCTCCTACGTATCGGGGCGCCCTGACTCTCCAATGGAGGAGAAAACATGAGAGCTTCTGCTGCTCTAACTAACGTGCAAGTAACAGGCACAAACCTAAATATCACCTACATCGTTCTCGCAGTTGCCTTAGCGGCGCTCGGAATCGCCTTCGCTCTACGCCAGCAAGTTCTTGCGGCTAACGATGGCACCGACAAAATGCGCGAGATCGCTGAAGCGGTACAAGAAGGCGCAGCGGCATATCTTGCTCGCCAGTTCCGCACACTTTCTTATTTCGTTGGAATTGTTTTCTTCCTTCTCTTAGCACTACCTGCGGACACAACTTCACTTCGCGTTGGTCGCTCAATCTTCTTCCTACTTGGCGCAGGTTTCTCTGCACTCGTTGGATATAACGGCATGTGGCTTGCAGTGCGCGCAAATGTTCGCGTTGCAGAAGCAGCTCGCCAGAAGAATGGCATCAAGGCAGTGCAGATCGCATTCCGTACAGGCGGCGTTGTCGGTATGACAACTGTTGGTCTCGGACTTGTTGGCGCGTCCCTTGTTGTTATTTTGTTCCGCGAGAATGCACCAGTTGTTCTTGAAGGATTTGGTTTCGGCGCTGCAATGCTCGCGATGTTTATGCGCGTTGGTGGCGGTATCTTCACAAAGGCAGCTGACGTTGGAGCAGACCTCGTTGGTAAAGTTGAAAAAGGTATTCCAGAAGATGACCCACGTAACGCGGCAACAATTGCAGATAACGTAGGAGATAACGTCGGTGACTGCGCTGGTATGGCTGCAGACTTGTTCGAGTCATATGCAGTAACACTTGTTGCAGCACTTATCTTGGGTAAGGCAGCCTTCGGTAACGAAGGTTTGATCTACCCACTTATCGTTCCTGCAATCGGTATCGTCACGGCTGTTATCGGAATCTTCGCAACTCGCTTGCGACCAACAGATAAGTCAGCAATGACAGCGATTAACCGCTCATTCTTTATGTCAGCAATAATCTCTGCAGGCCTAACAGGTCTTGCAACATTTACTTACCTCCCAGGTCAGTTCAACTTGCTTACTAACTTTTCACCAACAGTTTTGGAAGAAGCGGGAAATATCAATCCACGCACACTTGCATTCGGTGCAGTAATCATCGGAATCGCACTTGCAGCAGCTATTCAAGTTCTTACCGGCTTCTTTACTGAAACTGGTAAGCGCCCAGTAAATGATGTTGCAGCTTCGTCTCAGACTGGCGCGGCAACAGTGATTCTCGCTGGTATTTCAGTTGGATTCGAATCAGCTGTGTACTCAGCAATTCTTATCGCATCAGCAGTATTTGGTGCATTCCTTCTGGGCGGCGGATCAATCGTCTTGTCACTCTTCGCCATCGCACTAGCTGGTACAGGTTTGCTCACAACTGTCGGTGTAATTGTGGCAATGGATACATTCGGCCCAATCTCAGATAACGCGCAAGGCATTGCAGAAATGTCAGGCGATGTTAAGGGTGAAGGCGCACAGATTCTTACTTCACTTGATGCGGTTGGAAATACAACAAAGGCAATCACTAAGGGAATCGCAATCGCAACTGCAGTACTTGCTGCGACCGCGCTCTTCGGTGCATTTACTGATGCAATCAAGATTGCAGTTATCAAGGCTGTTGGTGAAGGTACAGAAGTTGCACTCGAATTCCAAGGCGTACTTGATATCGCTAACCCACGTAACCTCGTTGGTTTGATTATCGGCGCAGCAGTTGTATTCCTCTTCTCAGGACTTGCAGTCAATGCTGTATCTCGCGCAGCTGGCGCAGTTGTTATGGAAGTTCGTAACCAATTCAAGTTACACCCAGGAATCATGAACGGAACAGAGAAGCCAGAATATGGCCGCGTTGTAGATATTTGCACACGCGATTCACTTCGCGAATTGGTAACACCAGGACTGCTTGCAGTAATGGCTCCAATCGCAGTTGGTTTCGGTCTCGGAGTCGGCGCACTCGGTGCATACCTCGCTGGTGCAATCGGCACAGGAACACTGATGGCTGTATTCCTTTCAAACTCTGGTGGTGCGTGGGATAACGCAAAGAAGATGGTTGAAGACGGTCACTACGGTGGAAAGGGCACAGATGCACACGCTGCAACTGTTGTCGGTGACACTGTTGGAGATCCATTTAAGGACACAGCAGGTCCTGCAATCAACCCACTTATCAAGGTGATGAACCTTGTTGGTCTTTTGATTACACCTGCAATCGTTAGCTTCGCTCTACCAACTCAATCTGCAGCATCGCTTGCAATTGCTTTGGTTGCAACAGCAATCATCATCGGCGCACTTATTCGTAACCGTCGTCAATCGACATCTATCGAGTACTAAGCCAAAAGGACTTCCCCAACCTAGATGGCTAAAGATCTCAAGAAGCTGGTGATCGTTGAATCACCAGCGAAAGCTCGCAAAATTGGCAGCTACCTTGGCGATGACTACATCGTCGAGGCTAGCGTCGGCCATATTCGCGACCTGCCACAGCGCGCGGCGGACATCCCAAAAGATGTAAAGAAGCTCGCATGGTCTAAAGAAGGCGTCGATATCGAAAATGATTTCGCACCTTTATATGTCATTAACCCCGATAAGAAGGCGAAAGTTGCCGAGCTTAAGGAGTTGATGAAGGGCGCTGATGAGATCCTTCTTGCAACTGACGAAGACCGCGAAGGTGAAGCGATTGCCTGGCACTTAGTTGAAGTCTTGCAACCAAAGATTCCAATAAAGCGAATGGTTTTTAATGAAATTACTGAAGAGGCAATCAAGGCTGCTGTAGAAAATACTCGCGATCTTGATTACAACCTCATCGATGCACAAGAAACTCGTCGCGTACTAGACAGACTCTACGGTTACAGACTTTCACCAGTGTTGTGGAAGAAAGTGATGCCGCGCATCTCAGCAGGTCGCGTGCAATCAGTTGCGACAAAGCTGATTGTCGAAAAAGAACGCGAACGCATGGCCTTTATTTCTTCCTCATGGTGGGATCTGAACGCAAAGACAGACCTTGGTTTTACTGCGCGCCTATTATCAGTTGATGGCAAGAAAGTAGCGGCAACAAGTGACTTCGGCGCAGATGGCGCAGTAAAAGAGAAATCACTGAAAGACATCTTGTTATTGGATGAAACTCAAGCCAATGCACTTACTAATTCGCTTAAGGGCACACCGCTTACAGTGAAGTCGATGGAGGAATCTCCACGCACAGAACGTCCTAAGCCACCATTTACAACTTCCACAATGCAGCAAGATGCGGGTTCACGTCTTGGTTGGGGCGCACAGATTACAATGCGTATCGCACAGCGCTTGTACGAAAACGGTTACATCACTTACATGCGTACAGATTCAATTAACTTATCCGAACAAGCAATTAAAGCTGCGCGCGCTGCAGCATCTTCGCTCTACGGCAAAGACCATGTCTATGAGAGCGCACGTGTGTATCAAGGCAAGTCTAAGAATGCACAAGAAGCGCACGAAGCGATTCGCCCAGCTGGAGATGTCTTTAAGACTCCTGGCGAGCTTGCACCAGAACTTTCTCGCGACGAATTCGCGTTGTACGACCTTATTTGGAAGCGCACTGTCGCATCACAAATGGCCGATGCCAAAAAGATGCAGATGCGCGTTGATTTCGATGTAAAGACAACAGATGGCAAAGAAACAATTTTCCGCGCAAACGGCTCTGTTATTACCTTTGCAGGTTTCTTAGCTGCTTATGACGACATTGCAACGGATGAAAACAAGGACGAAGAATCAGAAGATCGTCGCTTACCTGCAATGACTCTTGGTCAGTCAGTAAAAGTTGATGAATACAGCTGCGAAGGCCACGATACAAAGCCACCTGCGCGTTACACAGAACCAACGCTTGTAAAGAAACTCGAAGAACTTGGTATTGGTCGCCCTTCAACATTTGCATCAATCATTCAAACTATTCAAGATCGCGGGTACGTTTATAAGCGCGGCCGCGCACTTGTTCCAACATTCTTAGCATTTTCAGTAACAGGCCTTCTTGAAACTCACTTCACCAAGCTCGTTGACTATGACTTCACCGCATCAATGGAAGAAGACTTAGACAAGATTGCATCCGGTGAAGCCGGCCGCGTTGATTGGCTACGCGATTTCTATTACGGCGTTAATGGCCAACCAGGTCTAAACGAGCTCGCACTAGACCTTGGTGTTATCGACGCGCGCGCCACAAACACAATGAATTTATCTGACACCATCGAAATTCGCGTTGGTCGCTACGGCGCGTACCTACAAGAGAATATTCCTGACCAAGATCGCAAGCTTGCAAACATTCCAGAAAATCTTGCACCAGATGAACTCACTCTCGCAAAAGCAATTGAGCTACTAGCAGCCCCATCAGGTGAACGCGAACTTGGTGTTGATCCAAGGACAAACTTTGAAGTTGTTGCAAAATCAGGACGCTTCGGCCCATACATCACAGAGATTTTCCCTGAAGAGCCTGTAGAACTTAACGATAAAGGCGAGCCAAAGAAGAAGCGTAAGAAGAAAGATGCACCAAAACCTAAGACTGCCTCTTTACTTTCAACAATGAACCTTGACACCATCACTCTCGATGATGCACTGCAACTACTTTCACTCCCACGCATTCTTGGTACAAACAGCGCAGGCGATGACATCACAGTGCAGAACGGTCGCTACGGCCCATACTTAAAGGCTGGCCCTGATTCGCGCACGCTGACTTCAGAAGATCAGCTCTTTGCAATAACACTCGATGAAGCACTCGAGATTTATTCAAAGCCAAAAGAACGTCGTCGCGGAGTTGCAAAACCTCCACTGAAAGAACTCGGTGTTGATCCAGGTTCTGAAAAACAAGTAATTATCAAAGATGGTCGCTTCGGCATGTATGTCACCGATGGTGAAACAAATGCAACGCTTCGCCGCGGAGATACGTTAGAGGCAATGACACTTGAGCGCGGTCTCGAACTTCTTGCCGGCCGCCGCGCATGGGAAGCCGAAAATGGCCCATCACCAAAGAAGTCACGCAAGAAAGCTGCGAAGGCAAAGCCTGGAGCTACTGCGCCAACTCTTACAAAGAACACTGTCAAGAAAGCTGCAACGAAGAAGAAAGCAGCAAAGAAGGCAACCGGCAAAGCGAAATGAAGTTACGAGTTTCGCTAGCTTTGTTTTTGGCATTTCTGATCGGATTGGCAAATCCGTCTGCAAGTGTTGCCAGCGCGGGTTATTACCCAACGTATAAAGGCGAAGTGTTACGAGTCGAAGCTTGTTTACCCATAGGAACCGTATTCCCACTCAAGTTACAACTTGCATCTACAGATGCAAAGTGGAGAACTGTTGCCACAATTGCAGTGAAGAAAAAAACAAAAGGCACGTGCGATAAAGGCTTCTCAAGAATGATTTACGGGTGGAAAGTGAATGTCTCTACAGGCGGTGCGTTACGCATATGGGATAGCACGACGAAAAAAGGCTTCTATGTGTGGCCAGATGGAATTGAAATTCAGTAAACAGTCAGATTTAATTTTTGCGCATTCTTAGCCATCTGCTTATCAAGAGTAAGCACACCCTCTATCAAAGGTGAAAGAGTCTCGGCAGTTGCAAGATGAATTGCATCTGCAGTTTTCGCTGTTATTTGAGGTGGATAATTCTCAGCCCGGACGAGAATTGATTCAGTCATTTCTACCAATTGAAACTGAGATAAAACTTTTTCGGCGCGCGGGAGTAAAGTTTCATCAAACTTATTTACACGGCGTAAAACCTCAACTCTAGATAGACGTGAAGTTACTGGAGCCGATTGCAAAATATCTTCTAGCGCAAGGGCTTCGGGCTCGTCAAAAATTACCGCAACAATTGCAGAAGAATCCACATACCAACTCAATATCGAGCCTCACGGCGCTCTTTGAGAAACTCTTTGAGAAGGCTTCTGCCTTCAGGATTGGGCAGCGGTTCGAAAACTTTCGGATCAAATTTATCCTTTGCCGGAGTAACCAAACCCGCATCGATTAAATCTTGCATTGTGGTTGCTTGAATAGGACGAATCTCCGCAACCGGCGTTCCCCATTCAGTCACGATGATTGACTCACCGCTCTTTACAAGGCCGAGTACTTTTGATGCATCTTGCCTGAGCTCACGGACTCCGACAGATAATTTCTTTGCGAGCATCGCCTCAACGTGAGAAGTGCTCTTAACTTTCGAAGGCGCCTTCTTCACTGCGCGGGACGCGCTCTTTTTAGCTGGTGTGGCCATGGTCAAATGTAGCACAATAGGTCAAAGTGCTACATTTTCCACCATAGTCACCTTAAAGGTCATCTACCGAGAAGCAGTTACCTTCCATATACTTAAATAATGCGCCGCAGGTTACAAGGGATTCTTTGGATCACCATCGCCTTGATCGCTGTTGCTGCACCCTCGTTTGCAGCGGATTTCTCAGATGAACAATTCCAACTGCCAAAGCAGGACACAAGCAAAATTCAAGCTTACTTCGACGATTCATTTGAAGGCATCGGAACAGGAATCTCTTGGTTAGCGGGAGTTGAAAAATATCCTGATGGGAGAGATGCAAAAGCCGACCTATGCCGATCTGTTTCTGATTCTGCGTGCGCGAAATATTCAATATTTAAATACAACTCATATTTCCCATACTGCTCAACCACAATAAAGGCAGACTGCATCGAAACTGTTTGGGCAAAAAGTGAAAAAGGAAATACGCAGATTACTTCAGATGGAACGTCATCAACATTGGCTGAATACGTATCCCCAAGACCTGAATTAGAGTTCTCTGCTTCTGATTTCATCCCACGAGGGGCTGGGAGAAGCATTATTAAGTTACCAGGAGCTATACACGCGGGCGGTACAGATCAATACTTGGTGGATGTTCGAATGACCGGTGAAATTATTGATCGAAAGAGATCCGGCCAAGGAGAAGGCTGGGGTGTGTGGGATCCTGATTTCAAAGTTTCGATTCAACCCGTAAAACTCATCAAAGGAAATTACCAATCAGAGAGAGCGTATATTTCCGATGAAAATCATGAGCTACGTTTCTCAGGCCAATTACTCGACGCGACTACTGGATCATGCGCACTTATCGACCAAGGTCAATGTTGGCGCACATACGCTTTCCCTGCAGGCTTTACTTTTGGACTAAACCTTAAGATTGCCACACCGATTTATGGATGGTTGCACGGCCGCGTTCAAGTTGATCAATTTAGTTCTGTTAAGACTGGTGCAATACAGGGACTCTCGATAAGTGGTAAACCATCATCTGTACCCATAGCTGGTGGCGCTCAAGTAAATTCCGCTGTTAATCAAAAGATGAAGGCCGACCTAAAACTACTTGATGGCTGGGCTTACTACTACACAGCTCGCGACGGCACATTCGCTCTCGAACGATTTATTGGGTTTGAACCACTTATCGGCGATAAGGCTCTAGCTTCGCCGCAGTTATGGAACTTTAGAAATATTAAGAAAACTGAGTTTAACGAAATGGGTTTAGAAGCGGCCAAATGTGTTGTTAAATATCAAAATATTGCGGGGTATGTCTCTACGGATGCAACGACCTATTCCTCAGGTCCTCCAAAATTTAATCCGGTAGAAAAATCACTGGATTATCGCGTGGCCTCACCACATTTCCAGAGAGACGGATCCGTCACTAAAGGAAATTACTCACTAGCTGTTAGAAAAGAAATTGCAAAATGTATATATGGAGTTTCTGAGTTACCGCGATCTGCAACTGTGAGTGTAATTTCAGAGGGAGGCGTATCTTCAGTCGCGACCTCTGTTTTTAACGCCGATGATGAGTGGATTTACCTCAAAGCAAATAATTTCTCTTATAGCGCTCCCACAATTCGAGTAAAGCTTTCTGACCAACCTGTTACTGCGGCGGTTCCTAAAAAAGCTTCCATTTCATGTGTAAAGGGAAAAATGGTTAAGAAATTCACCAGCACGAAATGTCCAGCCGGCTACAAGAAGGCTGAATAATTTATTGGGCTGCCGATAGACTTCTTTTATGACTCCTGAGAGATGGCTTGTAACAGGCGGTGCTGGATATATCGGCACTCACATTGCAGATGAATTCATCAGCAATGGCAAGTCTGTAGTTATCTACGATTCTCTTTATCAGGGCCTTGAATCCCGCCTCGTGTACCTGCGCGCAAAGCATGGCGTTGAGATCCCGCTGATCAAAGCCGATATCCGGGATTACAACGAAATCGAGAGCGTAATTCGCAAATACAAAATTGACGGCATTGTTCACACAGCAGCCCTTAAGGCGGTCGGTGAATCTATGGAAAAGCCTGATGAATACTTCCAAGTTAATTTAGAAGCAACAAGTGAACTCATTGAAATTGCCAAACGCAACGGCGTAAAGAAATTTATCTTCTCATCTACTGCAGCTGTTTATGGGAGCCCCGACACAATGGAGCCATGCAAAGAAGATGGTCCAAAAGCACCGATCTCTCCCTACGGTGACTCTAAGTATCAAGCAGAATCAAAGGTCACTGCCTTTGTCGATACTCCCGGCAACTTTGGCACGTCACTTCGCTTCTTTAACGTAGTCGGAGCCGCAGCACCTGAACTACTTGATAACTCTGTTGAAAACTTAGTACCAATCGTTTTAGGCAAGCTCAACAAAGGCGAAGCCCCAGTTATCTTCGGCACTGATTACCCAACACCAGATGGCACATGTATTCGCGACTACGTCGATGTCCGCGACGTCGCCCGTGCACACTTGGCAGCAGCAAATGCCACAACAAAACTTCCACCAACTATGAATATCGGCACAGGCCGCGGCGCATCAGTGCGCGAGATCATCAAGTTAGTTTTAGATGCAATCAATAAAACCGATTCTGCAGTTATTGAAGATGCGCGTCGTGCTGGAGACCCTGCATCCCTCTGCGCCGATGTTTCCCTTGCCAAGTCAGCGATGGGCTTTGAATCGCAATACCCACTTGAAGCTAGCATCCGCAGCCTCTTCTAACGCCCAAAACCCCTTAAAGTCAGCGTCTGACGCTGCCGATAGACTTCCCTCATGCCCGCAAGCCTGCCAAACCCTGCCGCACCCAAGCAGGATGAAACTCGCAGCGTCCTAGCAATTCCAGCTTTCCGCAAACTCTGGAACTCGATGATGTTCTCATCCCTTGGCGATTGGCTCGGCCTTCTTGCAACCACGGCGCTCGCCGCACAACTTTCTGGTGGCTCGTATGCAACTGCAAACTTTGCAATCGCTGGTGTCTTTATCGCGCGCTTACTGCCCGCCGTATTCCTTGGCCCAATCGCCGGAGTAATTGCAGATCGTTTTGATCGTCGCAGACTTATGGTCACTGTCGATATTTTGCGTGGCGCTCTATACATATCTATTCCGATAGTTAACACATATTTCTGGCTCTACGCAGCAATGATTCTCGTCGAGTGCTTAACTCTTTTCTGGTCACCAGCGAAGGAAGCATCGGTACCCAATCTTGTTCCTCGCGAAAAACTAGAGAATGCAAACCAAGTTTCGCTCTTGGCCGCATACGGAACCGCGCCCATTGCAGCAATTCTTTTCTCAGTGCTCACATTGGTATCAGGTGCAATCGCCGCAGTAAGCCCACTTCTTCCAAGTAGCTCTGTGGACATCGCGCTCTATATCAACGCACTTTCATTCTTCTTTGCGGCCTGGACAATCCGCGGCCTAAAGGAGATTCCAAAAGGTGCCGCTGCTAAAAAAGATGCAGATGAGAATGTTGGTCAATCACTGATTCACGGATGGAAATCTGTTTCTCAGTCAAGAATTATTCGCGGACTAATTCTTGGAATGGTCGGCGCATTCTCTGCAGCTGGCGCTGTTATTGGCCTAGCTCGCACATTTGTAGGTGATCTCGGTGGTGGAGATGCCGCATACGGTGTTCTCTTCGGCGCAGTATTTACCGGTCTTGCAATCGGAATCGCATTCGGACCAAAAGTATTTGCACAGTTCTCTCGCCGCCGTCTATTTGGAGCATCACTTTCTATAGCCGGTGTATTTCTAGTACTGCTCGCTGCAATCTCTAACCTCACACTTTCCATCTTTATCGTCATTATTCTCGGAGCATTCAGTGGAATCACCTGGGTTACCGGCTTCACGATGCTTGGAATGGAAGTTCACGACGAGGTCCGGGGGCGGGTATTCGCCTTCGTGCAATCACTTATTCGCATTACCCTGGTTGCAGTTTTAGCTATTGCGCCAATCATCGCCGCCACAATCGGTGAGCACCGCTACGAATTCCAGAACGTAAAACTCGATTACAACGGCGCACAAATCACAATGCTTATCGCTGGCCTTATCGCAGTTCTCATCGGTTCACTTTCTTATCGCCAAATGCGTGATCGCCCAACAGTTTCTCTCTGGTCAGATGTCGTTGCAGCCCTTCAAGGTGAACTCGGTTCAATTACTGGCGCGCCAACTAAAGGAATCTTTATCGCATTCGAAGGTGGCGAAGGCACCGGTAAATCAACACAGTCTCAACTTCTAGCTAAATGGTTGGAACAAGAAGATGAAATCGTTGTTCTCTCTCGCGAACCTGGCGGCACCGACCTTGGAAAAGATTTACGCAAGATTTTGCTCGGACACGAAACCGGTGCAATCAGCCCACGCGCAGAAGCGTTGCTATATGCCGCAGATCGCGCGCACCATGTGTATTCAGTAATTCGCCCAGGTCTTGATCGCGGCGATGTTGTCATTACCGATCGCTACTTCGATTCATCTGCGGCTTATCAAGGTGCGGGCCGCGTACTGAATCCATCAGAGGTTGCACGTATTTCTCGTTGGGCCACAGAGAGCTTGTATCCAACCCTGACAATACTTATCGATGTTTCTGCAACGATAGGTCTTGCGCGACTTAAGTCGCACGATCGTTTAGAGGCAGAACCAATAGATTTCCACGAGCGCGTGCGCCAAGAGTTTTTACAAATTGCCATGATGGATCCAGAGAGATATTTCGTTGTCGATGGCACACAATCAGTAGAAGAGATTCACACACAAATCATTGCTCGCGTTGCAGAACTTCCGGCACTTAAGCGCAACGCACAAGGCCCACAAGGCAAAAAGATTCTGCGCCCAATTCGTATTGCAACAAATGCGGTCTCTCGCGCGGCGAATGCAACTAAATCTGCCAGCCAGAAAAAGAAGAAGTAAGTGGCATCCGTCTTTGATGACCTGGTAGGTCAAGAACACATCGTTGAAATTCTCAAAGGCGCAGTTGCAGCAAGTCGCACTGGCATCGATACGCAAGAAATGACACATGCGTGGGTATTTACTGGCCCACCAGGTTCCGGTCGATCCAGCGCCGCAGTCGCATTCGCCCAAGCGCTTATCTGCCCCAATAACGGCTGCGCCACGTGCAATGATTGCCGCGCAGCTGCCACAAGTGGTCACCCCGATGTAGAAATCATTCGCACAGAAGGTTTATCTATCAAAGTCGAAGAAGTCCGCGAACTTCTAACCCGCGTTGCATGGGCGCCATCAATGGGCGGCTGGCGCGTAGTTGTCATGGAAGATGCCGATCGCCTCACCGAATCTGCAGCTAACGCACTTCTTAAAGCAATCGAAGAACCCGGCACACGCACTGTTTGGTTGCTCTGCGCACCCACACTGCACGATGTATTGCCCACCATTCGCTCACGTTGTCGCCACCTGCAACTGCGTACACCATCACTTGCCGCAGTCACTGACGTATTAATCAATCGTGATCAAATTGCTCCTGCAATGGCAGATTTTGCAGCACGAGTAAGCCAAGGACATATCGGCCGTGCAAAGTATTTAGCGCTCAACGAAAACGTACGCAGCAACCGCGCTCGCATTATGCAACTACCACTTCAACTTAATTCACTTGCTGCAGCATTTGCAGCCGCACAGACACTTGTTGATCTGGCAACCACTGAAGCAAACTCGGCATCAGATGAACGCGACGAAAAAGAAATTGAAAAACTGCAAGAAGCCTATGGAAAAGGCGCAACCGGTCGCGGAATGGCAACCGGCGGTTCTAAAGCCGTCAAAGAACTCGAGAAGGAACAGAAGTCACGTTCCACCCGGATGGTCCGCGATTCAATTGATGGCGCGCTTTTGGATATAGC
>WLPI01000020.1 GCA_009698845.1 Actinomycetota bacterium | reverse complement strand
TGTGCAAGATTGCGAACGAGTGCATTTACTCCCGCTTTACTAATTCGATACGGAGCAAGACCGCCGGCATTTCCCGGTCCTGACATTCGCCCTAAACAAGCAGAGAAGATAATTACTCGACCGTTGCGGGCATCGGCCATTGCTGGTGCGATTCCATTAACAAGTTGGAAAACAGAATCTAAATTAATTGCCATTACTCGGCGCCATTCGGCATCGTTAGTTCTTAACGTCTTCGACATTTTTTCACTCATGACGCCATGGGCAAGAATGAGAAGTGCCGGTGTTGGTAGAGATTGAGTGAGTGAATCAATGAGTTCGCGAACTAGCTGCGGATTTTCGAGATCGCAGGTAAATGTTGAAATATGTGGAGCAGGTGACTCTGAACTACTTGCCGCATGTGTGCGAATTGTTTGGGCAGCCTCTGTGAGTCTGACTGAATCCTTGGCAATCAGCGCGATATCAAAACCTTGGAGCGCTAACGCTTGTGCGGTTTCGAATCCCAAGCCTCGGCTGCCACCGGTGATAATGGCTAGGGGGCGAGATTCTGCTGCGAACATGGGGCAACTGTCTCAAAAAATGGATACGGCCGCCTCTCAGGAAAGCCGATGAAAGTGAGAACTGTGCTCAATCTCGCGCTGATTGTGCTGGAAATGCGATTTATTTGCGGCAGCTCGAGCCGATAGTCTTAGCCACGTTCAGTTACAGGATTTATATCTAGTTTCTATCCAATAGATATGTACGCAAGAACGCAAAGGAGCGCTCAGTGTCGCAATCAGGTCAGGACTTTGGGGCAAATGATTGGCTCGTTGAAGAAATGTTCGAGCGATACCAAACTGATCCAGCTTCTGTACCAAGTGAATGGGTTACCTACTTCCAAAATAATCCACAATCAGGTGCACCCGCTGCTACAGCGCCTGCATCTAATGCGCCAAAGAGTGGAACACCGCCAACACCTAAACCTGTAACACCACCAAATATTTCTTATAACAATTCACAAACTGCACCCGTTGCTGCTCAAGCTGCGGCACCAGTTACTCCTGCGGCGCCTGTTGTTCCCGCAGCACCTGTGGCATCTGTTGCATCTGCAGCGCCAGTTACTCCTGCGGCGCCTGTTGCGCCAGTGGCACCTACTCAACCTGTTGTGCGCAATGTTGCAACAACTCCGGCAACTCCAGCAGATCCGATTGCAAAACCAATTCCAACTTTAGTTACACCAAGTGCGTCCACTCTCACACCAATTCGTGGAGTATCCGCCCGCGTTGTTCAAAGCATGGAAGCATCTCTCACAGTTCCAACTGCAACTTCGGTTCGTGCAATTCCTGCAAAATTAATGATTGATAATCGCATTGTTATTAACAACCACTTGAAGCGCGGTCGCGGTGGAAAAGTTTCATTTACCCACATCATTGCTTATGCAATGATCAAGGCGCTTCGTGCAATGCCCGAGATGAATGCTTTTTATGGTGAACTCGATGGAAAGCCAGCACTTGGTACACCAGAACATATCAATTTAGGTATTGCAATTGACTTGGCAAAGCCAGATGGAACCCGTCAACTCTTGGTGCCGTCAATCAAGGGTTGCGAAGCACTTGAGTTTGGTCAGTTCTGGGTTGCATACGAGGAGATTGTTAAGAAAGCTCGCGGCGGAACTCTGACGGTTGAAGATTATGCAGGCACAACTGTTTCGCTGACTAACCCAGGAACTATCGGAACAGTTCATTCAGTTCCACGTTTGGTGCAAGGACAAGGTCTCATCATTGGTGTTGGCGCGATGGATTACCCAGCTGAGTTCCAAGGTGCGAGCGAAGAAACTCTTGCGCGCATGGCGATCAGCAAAGTAATTACGCTTACAAGTACTTACGATCACCGCGTTATTCAGGGCGCACAATCTGGTGATTACTTACGCAGAATTAATGAATTGCTACTTGGTGCAGATGATTTCTATGATGAAATCTTTACAGCGCTACGTATTCCTTACGAGCCAATTCGTTGGGCTGCAGATTTCGCTGTTACTAAAGATGAAGAGATCAATAAGACAGCTCGCGTTCAGGAATTGATTCACGCCTATCGCACATGGGGTCATCTCATGGCTGATACCGATCCGCTTGTGTACATTCAGCGTAATCACACAGACCTTGATGTGCGCACACATGGACTTACTTTGTGGGATCTTGATCGCGAATTTGCAACGGGTGGATTCGGTGGAAAGAATTTCTTACCACTTCGCAAGATTCTAGGAATTTTGCGTGATGCGTATTGCCGTTCTATCGGTATTGAATACATGCATATTTCAAGTCCTGCAGAACGCAAGTGGTTCCAGGAGAAGATTGAGGGCGTTTCTGGAATTCCTGCCCGTGAAGAGCAGCTTCGCATCTTGCGCAAACTCAATAGCGCAGAAGCTTTCGAATCATTCTTGCAAACAAAATTCGTTGGGCAAAAGCGATTCTCACTTGAAGGTGGCGAGTCAGTTATTCCACTTACGGATGCAATTGTTTCTGCAGCAGCAGAAGCTGGTCTCGATGAAGTCTGTATCGGTATGCCACACCGTGGACGCCTCAACATGCTTGCGAATATTGCTGGTAAATCTGTTGGACAAATCTTCCAGGAATTCCAAGGCCACTACGCAGAAAACCAAGTACATGGTTCTGGCGATGTTAAGTACCACTTAGGTACTGAAGGAATTTTCACTGCTGAATCAGGGGCAAAGACAAAGATTTATCTTGCTGCAAACCCATCACACCTTGAAGCGGTAAACCCTGTTCTTGAAGGAATTGTTCGCGCAAAGCAAGATCGACTCAATACAAAGGGTTCCTACACAGTTCTACCAATCTTGCTTCACGGAGATGCATCATTTGCTGGCCAAGGCGTGAATGCTGAAACTCTCCAGCTCTCTCAACTTCCCGGCTACCGCACTGGTGGAACAATTCACATCGTTGTGAATAACCAAGTTGGATTTACTACTTCACCAAATTCTTCACGTACTTCTCGATATTCAACTGATGTTGCCAAATTGATTGAAGCGCCAATCTTCCATGTAAATGGCGATGATCCAGAAGCATGTGTTCGCGTTGCTCATTTAGCCTTTGAATATCGTCAAGCATTTAATAAAGATGTTGTAATCGACATGGTCTGCTACCGCCGCCGTGGACACAATGAAGGTGACGAGCCAAGTTTTACTCAGCCATTGATGTACAAGCTCATAGATGCAAAGCGCACAACTCGTACGCTCTACACAGATGCACTCGTGGGTCGTGGAGATATCACTCCTGCAGAAGCTGATGAAATCGCGCGGGATTACCAGGCTCAACTAGAAGAAGTTTTTGCATCGGTTGCAAACTATGAGGAACACTCAGATCCAAACTTTGTAGTTCCTGTTGTTCCAAATGCAGAAGATGTGCCGACTTTTATCTCCGAGCAACTTGTGCGTGAGATTGCAGCAACTCAAACTGCTATTCCTGAAGGATTTAGCGTTCATCCTAAGTTGATGCCTCAACTACAAAAGCGTGCAGAATCAATCAACGATGCAACTATCGATTGGTCAACAGGAGAAATGTTGGCCTTCGGTTCACTATTGAAAGAAGGACGTCCTGTTCGCTTAGCTGGACAGGATTCAAGGCGTGGAACATTCTCAAACCGTCATGCTGTAATCATTGATAAAGAAAATGGCAACGAGTGGACCCCGCTTCGTTCCCTTATCTCCGATGCAAATCAATTCTTCGTTGTTGACTCACTCTTGAGCGAATATGCTGCGATGGGATTTGAATACGGATACTCCGTTGTTCGTGAAGAAGCACTTGTTTTATGGGAAGGTCAATTCGGAGACTTCGCTAACGGTGCACAGACAATCATTGATGAATTCGTTTCTTCAGCGTTACAAAAGTGGGGCGAGCGTTCATCGGTTGTTCTGCTTCTGCCACATGGATATGAAGGTCAAGGGCCAGATCACTCTTCAGCACGTATCGAGCGATTCCTTGCACTCTGTGCTGAAAAGAATATGACTGTGGCTCAACCTTCAACACCAGCCTCTTACTTCCATTTACTGCGCTTCCACGCAGCAAATCCAAAGCGTCGACCAATGGTTGTCTTTACTCCAAAGTCGATGTTGCGCCTTAAAGCCGCTGCATCTTCGATAAGTGATTTCACTTCTGGAACATTCCTTCCAGTAATTGGAGATTCAACTGTAAACAACGCTTCTCGTTTGATTTTCTGCTCTGGAAAGATTTATCACGATCTCGTTGCAGAGCGCAATCGTCTTAACGATTCAAGCACCGCAATTGTTCGCGTAGAGCGCTTATATCCACTGCCTGTTGCGCAGATGGAAGTAGAGGCAAAGAAGCATCCAAATGCAAACTTATTGTGGGTTCAAGATGAACCTGCAAACCAAGGTGCGTGGCCACACGTCGCACTGAGCACAACTGAATCTATTGGTGGTACCGGCGTAGATTCACGCGTACTTCGCAGAATTTCTCGTCGCGCATCAGCATCTCCTGCAACCGGAAGCCATCACCTGCACGAAGATGAAGCAAAGGCGTTAATGGACGAGGCCTTTACTCGATGAGTGAGCCATCGCTCAAAGATTCGCTTGGACTTACCGGTCAAGAGTTTGTCATGTTCAGCACTGATTGGTGTGGCTACTGCAAACGCCTTAAGAATCAACTTAGTGAAATCGGAATTACCTTTCGTGAGATCAATGTTGAACACGAGATGGAATATGCCAGCTTTGTTGAAGAAGTAAATGGTGGTAATCGCGTAGTTCCAACACTTCTCTTCTCAGATGGCGTTGCACTGACAAATCCTTCGGCAATTACTGTTAAGGAAAAACTAGCCAGCCTTAATTAACTCTTTTTGGCTTGCCTAACTCTAAATTCAATGCGCGCCTTTACATAGTGAAGTGGCAACCATCCCCAGGTACGCGAATCTGTTCCATCGGGATTATCGCTAGTCACAAATAACTTTGGATAGTCATGTCCCGCAATCTGAATTTCTGAGACTCTCTTCACGTACAGAATGCCTGGTTGTTCTGCACGTTCAAGGACTACTGCATCACCCACTCGTATTCGATTCCGGAATATTGAAAACCCAGTAACTGAATAATCGCCCCATCGCGCCATCAGCCAATCTCCGGCGTTATAGGTAGGGGCCATTGAGTTTCCTTCAACAAGTACTGTTGCATGTTTTGCCATGGCGGTAATCCTAACGTTGGAGTATTCTCGCGCACATGAAAAACATTCTCACACCTAAGGTAACTGTTCACGCACACTGCGATCTGCCATGCGGTGTCTACGATCCAGCACAAGCGAAGATTGAGGCTCTCTCAGTAAAGGCATGTATGGAGAAGTACGCAGCAAATACAGATGCAGATTTCCGCTCACGTTCTGTAGCAATCAAAGAAGAGCGTTCACACCAAGTTAAAGAGCACCTTTGGGTTCTCTGGACTGATTATTTCAAGGCGCCTCACTTTGAGGCATACCCACAGCTGCATTCACTATTTAATGATGCAACAAAACTTGCAGGTGCTGCAGGAACAAAGGGAACTCAGGATGTAAAGGTTGCAGATCAACTCATCGCAAAAATTGATGAGATTGCTGAGATCTTCTGGGCAACAAAGAAGGCTTAATCTTTACAAGAATTACACTCTTTAGATTCACTCGTTAATGAGTGATTGAGCGGCAGTTCGAGCGAGGAAAGACAATCGCTCAACTGTCGCTCTTGTTATTTCTGCCTGTGCAAGATGGCGTTCACCATCATAGACATCGCACTCAAAAGTTAACTCTCGACCTTCAATGTTTATCAGACGAGAGTTTGCCCGAATCTCGGCTCCGGCAGTTGCAGATCCAACTATCTCTAGAGATGAATGAGTAAGAAAAGTTGTCTCTCCCGAATCAAGATACTCGGAGAGCGATGCAACGCAGGCATTCTCCATTAACGTTAAATAGTGTGATGGTGCAACAACTGGAAGATCTGAAACACCCATCGTCACGCAAGTATCGCCGGGCCGTACTGTCATGACCGAAAAGCCAACTGCTCCTAGGACTTCATCGGCCGGTTTCATGCTTTGAAGATTAGTCCTCGTCGTCGATGAAATGTTGGATATGAGTCTGTTCTATTTGAATTTCTCTATGCTCCACATTGCCGAATTCATCTATTTCGATTGAAACTTCAGTCATGCTGAATTGAGTGACTATCTCGGTGGTTGCCTGTCCGGCCATCTGCGCGCGCAATTGGCGATGAATACTTTGATGCAAATCTTCTGGCGCTTGTTCATCGCAGGTGCGCTTAAGAACATCCTGAAGCTTCTGGTGCATCAGCTGCTCGTGTGCAACTTCGGCAGAACATGCTGAACAGGTAGATAAGTGAGAGTTGATGGCTTGAGCTTGTGGAACTTCTTGCAATTCACCTTCGACGATGAAAATAACGGACGAGAGAACTTCTCCGCATTGAATCTCGATGAAACTCATTTTGTCTCCCCTTTCTTTGCAGAGGTATAGCCAAGCTCCTTGGCATAGTCAGCTAACTTCTCGCGAAGTTGTTTTCGACCACGGTGTAGACGAGACATAACTGTTCCGGCAGGAGCTCCCACAATCTCTGCGATTTCTTTATACGAGAAGCCTTCAACATCAGCCAGATAGACAACAATGCGAAACTCTTCGGGAATCTCTTGCAGTGCACGCTTTACATCGCTGTCAGGTAGATTCTCAAGAGCAACGGTCTCTGCGGATTTTCCTTGATCACTTGTATGGCTCTGTGCCTCTGCTACTTGCCAATCTTCAAGTTCATTATCTGCAATGAGCGGCTGACGCTGTCCTTTGCGGTAAGAATTGATAAATGTTGTAGTCAACACTCGATAGAGCCATGCACGTAAATTTGTGCCTTCTTCAAATTGGTGGAAGGAAGAGAATGCTTTCAAATAAGTATCTTGCACCAAATCGCGCGCATCCTCTGGATTTCTTGTATATCTCAGAGCAGCCGCATACAACTGATTTGTGAACACCAAAGCATCGCGCTCAAAGCGGATCGTGCGATCGGCTGCGCTCTCTAGGACTAAATCTTTCGATGTCATTGATGCAAGGTTATCAAGAATTGGGCCGTCTAAAAAAGGGTCTCAGGCTCGCCAAGCTCTATGGGAATAATTGTTTCGGGGCCATTGTTTGCAACAATATTCACGCGCGCAGAAACTGGAACGGCAACGAGTCCTTCATCAGGCTGCTCAACCTGCATTAATTTAAGAACTCGATTGATATCCCGCGCTTCAGTATCCAGCCAACCCTGCCAGCGATCTTCAGGCATAAAAACCGGCATACGACTATGTATTGTTGCTAATTCTCCGACTGCTTCTTGCGTAATGATTGCAGCACTTTGAATTACTTGGCCGCTTTCGCTCTGCCACGAACTCCAAATCCCTGCAATTGATAACTGCTTGCCACTCTTGTGTGAAATATAGAAAGGCTGTTTCGGTGGGAAATTTCCTAAAGATGTTGCCCATTCGTAATATCCAGTTGCAGGTATCAAACAACGTGAAGTGCGAAAAGCATGACGGAATGTTGGCTTCTCATGAATAGATTCGCTACGCGCATTGATTGCATGCGATTGCGAAGCACGAGCATCAGATACTTTCTTCTGCCATGGCGCAATAATTCCCCACGATGCAGAGTCAAGTATTCGTGAATTTGCTTCACTTCTAATTATGTAAATTTCGTTAGTGGGTGCAATATTCCAATTAAGCGGCAGCGACTGATCAAGAGTTGAGCCTGCTAAGTCAAAGCTCTCTACAATTTCTTCTGCGCCGAGTGTCTGCGCATATCTTCCACACATAGCGTCAATCCTAACTTCCATCCCACAAATACGCGTCTCTTCATGGCCACTGCACACGTTAGACTCTGCATATGAGTGAACACGAACTGTGGCCTGCGCCGTATCGCGGTGCTTCTGCCGTTTCTGCAACGGTCACAATTCCTGGTTCTAAATCAGTTACAAATCGCGCTCTCATTCTCGCCGCGCAAGCAAGCGGGCCTTCAATTTTGAGAAAGCCCCTCGTCTCTCGTGATTCAGAGTTGATGTCAGATGGGCTTCGCGCACTTGGAATTCACATCTCTAGTGATGAAGACAATCTGGGCGAAAGAAGCTGGAAGGTAACGCCATCTGCGCTACGCGGACCTGCACGAATCGATGTAGGTAATGCCGGCACAGTAATGCGCTTTCTTCCACCTCTTGCAGCACTTGCTCACGGTGACATTACTTTTGATGGAGATTCTCGTGCTTATGAGCGCCCTATTGGACCAGTTATTAAAGCGTTGGAAGAGCTCGGCATTGAAATAGAACACGAAGGTCGTTATTCACTTCCTATGGTTGTAAAAGCCACTGGAAAAGTTCCTGGTGGAGAGCTCACAATTGATGCGAGTAAATCTAGCCAATTTCTATCCGCACTCCTTTTAGTTGCTCCAAGCATGACTAGTGGAATTAGAGTTCATCACAAAGGTGATGCACCGCCTTCAATGCCGCATATCGATATGACCGTGCAGATGTTGCGTGATTTTGGGGCAACAGTGCACGTGGATAAGAGTTCAGAGATATGGACAGTCGAACCAGGTGTACTGCGCGCTCAAGATTTAACAATCGAACCTGATCTTTCAAACGCATCACCATTCTTATCTATTGCAATGGTATGCGGCGGAACAATCACTATCGCTGATTGGCCAAAGAAGACAACCCAACCGGGCGATCAATTGCGGGAAATATTTAGCGCGATGGGCGCTCATGTTGAGTTTACGGCGGCGGGACTTTCGCTTACTGGCGGAGAAAGTATTCATGGAATCGATATTGATTTACATGATGTTGGCGAACTAACGCCATCGATTGCAGCACTTGCAGCACTTGCAGATTCACCATCCTCATTACGCGGAATTGGCCATCTACGACTCCATGAAACAGATCGACTGGCAGCACTGACTCGTGAAATAAATGGACTCGGTGGGAATGTTGTTGAAGAAGAGAGTGCTCTACACATCACGCCTGCGCCGCTTCATGGTGGCGTTTTCCATACATATGAAGACCATCGCCTCGCTACCGCTGGCGCTGTAATTGGCTTAGCAACCCCTGATGTGCAGGTAGAAAATATTGCCACCACTCGCAAGACTCTCCCTGATTTTCCTGGGCTCTGGAATAGTTTGGTCATATGACGCCTCGCGAATACGACGAGTCTGATGCACGAATCAGACCATCTCGAACAACTCGCAGACGTACTAAAGACCGCCCATCTCATTCAGATTCAATAACCGCTTTTGTCACCACTGTAGATCGTGGAAGAACCACATGTGTTACAGATGATGGCGTTGTAATCACTGCGATGAAAGCGCGCGAACTCGGGCCGAAATCGGTAGTGGTTGGTGATTTAGTTGAAATTGTTGGTGATGTAACAGGAACTGAAGGATCGTTAGCTCGAATAGTTGTAGTTAATGAGCGCACAAACTCTCTAAGTCGAACTGTTGATGATGCTGCGCGAGTAGAACGAACAATTGTTTCGAATATTGATCAACTTATTATTGTTGTTGCTTCCGCAAATCCTGAGCCACGCAGAGGGCTTATCGACAGATTTTTAGTGAGCGCATTTCATGAGTCAATCAAACCAATTATTGTCGTAACAAAGGTGGATATCTCCCCTGTACCTGAGTTTATCCAGGAATACAAAGCGCTTGGTGTTGACATTATTACGACCTCGTCTAAATTAGAAAACCGTGCCTCTGATATTGAGAAAATTCTTGAAGCCCTTGACGACAAAATCTCGGTCTTGGTTGGACATTCTGGTGTTGGAAAATCCACGCTCATTAATGATTTAGTTAAAGGTGCGGATCGCATGACCGGAGACGTTAATGATGTCACCGGACGTGGGCGACATACTTCCTCTAGCGCAATCGCTCTTGCCCTCGCTAATGGTGGATGGATTATTGATACTCCAGGAATTCGTGCCTTTGGTCTCTCACATCTCAATAGAGACCGAATCATTGAATCTTTCCCAGATATCTATCAAGTCATTCAAAAGTGCATGCCCAATTGCTCGCACCATGAGAATTCTTGTGCGCTAGGTCCATGGATTGAATCAGAACCCAATCTGCGTGCTGAAAGATTAATCCGAGTGACTAGCCTTCGTTCACTCTTGGAAGTTAAGCCAATTGAAGAGGAGCGTTAGACTCTCACTATGAGCATGAGTCGCGGAGAAGACCTCGCACTTGCACATCGCTTAGCTGATGCCGCTGATGCGATTACATTGACTCGTTACCAAGCACTTGATCTCACCATCACAACTAAGCCTGATAACACCCCTGTCACAGATGCTGATAAGTCGGCAGAGTCTGCAATACGTGCACTCTTGCATGCACACCGCCCGGACGATGGAATAGTGGGCGAAGAGTTTGGCAATGAAGGTTTAGATAAGAATCGCTACTGGGTAATCGACCCAATTGATGGAACAAAGAATTTCTTACGTGGTGTCCCCACGTGGGCAACTCTCATTGGTTTAGTTGAGAAGAAAAGTGATGGAACTGAATCAGTTGTTGTGGGTGTAGTCAGCGCACCAGCACTCTTTAGACGGTGGTATGCATGTGAAGGTGGCGGTGCATTTGTCGTCCTAAATTCTGAATTACCGAAGAGAATAAGTGTCTCTGAAGTTGCTCGGCTAGAAGATGCTTCTATTTCTCATTCAGATTTCATTGGATGGGGCAATCGTCTTGGTGCATTTAATGAACTGCTCAAGCAAGCATGGAGAACACGTGCACACGGAGATTTCTGGTCACATATGTTGGTTGCTGAAGGTGCAGTAGATATAGCTGCAGAACCTTCTCTTGCGCTATGGGATATGGCAGCTTTAGACATCATTGTGCGCGAAGCTGGTGGAAGATTTACAAACTTAGATGGAGCTAATGGTCCACATGGTGGCAACGGACTTTCCACAAATTCAGCACTGCACGACACAGTTGTTCAAGCTCTGAAAGTGAAGAGGTAACTCACTCGTGGAAGAGATTCAGATAGCACCCCTTACTTTTACCGTACGTGGAATGACGTGCAGCTCCTGCGTCAACAGTATTGAACGTGCATTGAATGAAATTCCTGGTGTATCAGCATCGGTGAACTTTGCATCAGAGACCATCCATGTGCTGGCCCCAGCATCAATTAATCCTCAGGAGATTGTGAAGAAGATAAAAGCTGTGGGGTACGAAGCAGCGCTACTTGAGAATCATTCAGATCCAGCGCTTCACCGCAAAGGTGCCACACGTGCTCTTTTCTTTGCAGCTATTTTTGCAATTCCTTCGGTTGCTATATCCATGATGATGAGTTGGCATCAAGTGATCAATGATTGGCTCATTTCACTCTTCAATTCTTACTCTGTAGCACTGCCCCCGCATGCCGAACATAGCTTTGTCTCTTGGTTAGTTCTAGCCATCACTGCGCCTCTCATTCTCTTTGTTGCCTGGCCAATTCACAGAGCAGCAATTCGAAATATCTCTCACCCAACCATGGACACATTGGTATCACTTGGTTCGATAAGTGCGTATTCATGGTCGATCTATGCAACCTATGCCGGTGAAGGTGACGTATACACAGAAGTTGCGGCAGGGGTTCTCTTCTTTGTAATCCTAGGTCGTTTCTTAGAATCGCGTGCAAAAAAGCAAGCAAGTAGCGCACTCGCCACTTTATTAGCACTTGGTGAGAAAGAAGTTACAGTGATTCGTTCTGGGGTAGAAATGCTTATTCCTATTTCAGAACTTGTGGTTGGTGATGAATTTGTTGTTAAGCCTGGGGCACGAATTGCAACTGATGGAGTTGTTATCTCTGGACAAAGTTCAGTAAATAACTCGATGATTACAGGCGAATCAACGCCTGTCGATGTTGCACCCGGGTCCATAGTTATCGGTTCTGCCATGAATAACAATGGCAGAATTATTGTGAGAGCAACGAGAGTTGGTAGCGATACAGAATTAGCCAGAATCACTTCCATGGTGGTCTCAGCTCAAGGGAGTAAAACTCCGATTCAAACTAAGGCAGATAGGATTGCAGCGTTCTTTGTGCCTTTCGTGACAGTGCTCGCACTGCTTACATTCGAAGGCTGGTATCTCTTCGGTGATAAATCACTTACGTATTCAATTTCCACAGCAATTTCAGTATTGGTAATCGCATGCCCGTGTGCTCTTGGATTAGCAACACCTGTTGCGCTTCTAGTTGCATCTGGCAGAGGGGCGCTGCGAGGAATAGTTCTACGTAATCCACGAATTCTTGAGGCTACTAAGAAAGTCGATGTCGTTCTTCTAGATAAGACTGGAACGTTGACTGATGGAACCATGTCAGTGCGCAGCGCTGATTTTCCTCCGTCTGCACAGAAGGTACTTGGATCTGAATTTGCGGCTTTACTTACAGAACAAAACATTCTCTCCACTGCCCTAGCCCTTGAAAGTCAGAGCAATCACCCAACTGCTCAGTCAATTACCTCATATGCACTTGCACGCGGAGCCGCTCAACTTCCTGTCACTGATTTCTCGCAGACACCAGGTGTTGGCGTTGCTGGACGTGTGGCAATCGGGAATAAATCTCCAGTTGTTCTTATTGGGTCCCCAACATCGATTGCACATAGCTGCATCAATTTTGACCCACAGATTCTCCGTGCAATCGATACCGCTGAACAGAATTCCTATGCAGTCTCTGTCCTTGCATGGGATGGAGTAGCAATCGCCGTATTTGCATCCGGTGACCAATTAAGAAGAGATGCGGTAGCAACTGTCAGAGAATTTAAGGACCGTGGAATAACTCCTTGGCTAGTAACCGGAGATAACTCACAGAGCGCACTGACAACTGCGTCCGCAGTTGGAATAGCATCAGAGCACGTCATCGCACAGGCTCTGCCTGAAGATAAGCTCGCAAAAGTTGCATCCCTGCAAGGTGAAGGCCACTGCGTATTGATGATGGGTGATGGCGTCAATGATGCGGCAGCACTTGCACTCTCAGATATCAGTATTGCTATCGGAACCGGAACAGATACTGCAATTTCTACAGCAGATATCACCCTCATGAGGCCACAGCTCTTGGGTGCAATTGATGCACTAAGACTTTCGAGAAAAACTCTTTCAACAATCCGAGGAAATTTAGTCTGGGCATTTGGCTACAACGTAATTGGGATCCCACTTGCAGTATTGGGGTTGGCATCACCGCTCTATGCAGCTGCTGCGATGGCTGCAAGTAGTCTCTTCGTTGTGAGTAATTCGCTCCGTATACGGTGACCGTGGGCATGAAAAAAGGCGCTGATATCAGCGCCTTTTTTATTACTACCTATATCTAATTGGTAGCGGGGGCAGGATTTGAACCTACGACCTCTGGGTTATGAGCCCAGCGAGCTACCGAGCTGCTCCACCCCGCGTCGGAAGTGCAATCATATTGCCAGAGTGGTGTCTTCACCAAATCCGTAATTACTTACGCGCTTCTGCTGCAATTGCAGCAGTGATTGCAGATTTCAAACGATCTTGTGCGCGACCATATGCAGAGAAGTCACCCTTAGCAAGAGCAGCTTGTGCATCAGAGAGCGCTTGCCTTGCACGTTGTAACGCACTTGCAAGATCTGCTGAACTGTTATCTGTTGGTGCGTTTGCAGTTGCATTTGATGATGAAGTTCCAGAATTGCCTCCGAAGACTTGATCAAGTGCACCCTTGAGTGAATTATCAAATCCGATGACATCACCGAATGAAACTAGAACTTTCTGAAGCAATGGATATGCAGCAGTGTTAGATGTCGCAGTTACATACACCGGCTGGACATAGAGCAATCCATTTCCGACAGGAAGCGTTAAGAGATTACCGAGCACAACATTTGATCCACCTTGGCGAAGCAATGACAGTGCATTTGCTACTTCTGGTTTAGCTTCGAAGTTAGATGCGACTTGTGATGGACCCGCGATAGCGGTGCTTCGTGGAAGTTGAAGAACCGAAATCTTTCCGTAATCCGGACCTGCTGTTGAATTCACAGATGCGAATGCAGAGAGGTTCTCGCGACCACCTCGTGGCACAAATGGAGTTGTAAGTGAGAATGCGGGAGCCTTGGCACCTGGCATCTGCAGCGTCATGTAATAAGGAGGTTGAGCACCAGCGTTGGCTCCAAAAGTAGATGGATCACGTGGAACGCGCCAGAAGTCTTGTCCACCATAGAACGCAGCTGCAGTCTTCACATGGTAAGAACTCAAGATATCTCGTTGAACGCGGAACATATCTTCTGGATATCTCACATGTTCGAGCAAGCCCTTAGAGATTGCACTCTTTGCCTTAACGCTACCTGGGAATGCCTTCATCCATGTCTTGAGAACTGGATCCTTTTCATCCCATTGGTACAAGGTGACGGTTCCGTCATAGGCATCAACTGTTGCCTTCACAGAATTTCGAATGTAATTCACGGTTCTATTATCTTGAGCAGTTACTGAAGCTGAGTTAACTGTCACAGCATCTCTAGTAGCAGTCGATAGTGAAGTTGTTTGTGAGTAAGGATAACCAGAGCTTGTTGTGTAGCCATCAATAATCCACAAGACTTTTCCATCGACGATAGATGGATATGGATCGCCATCGAGGGTTAGCCAAGGTGCGACTTTTGCAACACGTTCACGTGGAGCACGGTTGTAAAGGATTTTTGAATCAGCATTTATCAGATTAGATAGCAAGATTCTCTGTTCTTGATACTTGATTGCAAAGAGCAACTTGTTCAGCATGCTACCTACAGGTACTCCACCCTTGCCTGTGTAGGTGTAATTCTTCTGACCATTGGCTGAAGAGTCATCTGGATAGTCGAACTCAACAGGTGAATTAGTCTTCTTTCCACCAATGATTGAATAATCAGGAACATTCTCACCAAAGTAAATACGTGGTTGAAATTTTCCTAGTCCCGGTGTTGGAGGTAAATCACCAACAGCAAAAGTTGGCTTTCCATCTGCGTCAACACTATTTGCGTATGCAGCGACAAAACCAAAACCGTGGGTGTAAACCAAGTGGTCATTGATCCAGTTACGGCTTGGATTTCCTTCGATGTTCAACTCACGCACGGCAACAACAGCATCTCTAGAGACACCATTAATTGTGTATCGGTCGATATCGAGTGACTGTGGGAATGTGTAGTAAGGCTTAATCTGTTGCAACTGTCTAAAGGTTGCAGAAATTACATTCGGATCCATCAATCTAATGTTTGCAATCGTTGCAGCATCCTTTGCCAGTTGCCCAGCATTCGTAGACAGTGTTGCGTCGTAATCCTGCATTTGTACGTCATCAATATCGTAAGCCGCGCGCGTAGCTTCAATATTGCGCTGAATAAATGGCGCTTCCTTCGATGACTCAGATGGCTTGACCTGGAACTGCTGAATTGCAGCTGGATAAATACCTGCAATAAGGACTGATGAAACTACAAGCAGAGCCGTTCCTGCTGCAGGTAGCAGCCAAGAGCGACGGACAATGTTTGCAAAGAAGAGTAATGAACAAACAACAGCGATACCGGCAAGGATTGCCTTCGCTGGAAGCACTGCGTTGACGTCTGTGTACTTGAGTCCGGTCATCAACGTGCTCTCCTTGAGCGAGAGCGCATAACGGTCGAACCAATAAGCAACAGCCTTGAGAAGAACTATGAGGCCGAGAAGAATTGAAATCTGAACACGTGCAGCAACTGTTGTGCGATCGGTCTCAACATTTGTGCGGATTCCACCATACATGTAATGAACAAATGCACTTGCAAGAGTTGCAAGGATGAGAATTGAAATAGCCCAACCAATTATGGCTTGAAGAATTGGAAGTCTAAAAACAAAGAAGGAAATATCTAATCCAAATTGAGGATCTTTTACACCAAAGTCAGTTGAGTTCCTAAAGAGCAACCAGTTGCGCCAAAAGGTCATACCGGATGTGCCTGCGAAATATGTAAGAGCAACTGCTACGCCGATGAATACCAAGCGTCGAATCGGTTCAATCTGTGCTCTTAAACGTTCAACTCCATTAATCTCGATACTTGTCGGAACATAGAGCGGGCGTCGCTTGAAAGCGATGTAAATATTGAGGGAGATGATGAAAGAAGTCAGTAAACCTGTTACGAGAAAGAGTTGAAATTTAGTCAAAAGAACAGTCGACCACACTGAAGTGAAGTCAACAGATCTAAACCATAACCAATCAACATAGAAACCGCTGAAATAAATTACTGCCGCACCTAAAGCAACTAAAATTCCAGCAGTGATGGCTAACGGGCTTCTGTTTCTATTCATGAATCTAGGTTAGTACACCCCTGCACGCCCCGAAAATTCAACTTCCCTGGCTCGCGCAACGCCGTAAACGCCTGCTCAAGGGTTGAGACGGCAATCACCTTTATGCCGGTAACTGACTCGGGGAGATCTGAACAATTCTCCTTGGAGATAAAGATGATTGAAGCTTTAACTTCTCGCGCTGCCACAATTTTCTCTTCGACTCCCCCAACGGCGCCTATCGCACCATTCGCAGAGACGGTACCGGTGGCTGCGATCTTTCGTCCTTGCAACAAATCATCAGGTGCGAGCAGTTCGCTCATGCCAAGTGAAAAAATTAAGCCACCACTTGGGCCACCAGTATTGCGAAGTGAGACTTTCAGATTGGAATCATTCAAGCTACTTAAATCAATTGTTGGGTAATACTTCTTGAAAAGTGCCTTGGTAGCAGTCAGCGCAGAACCTTGAGACTTCTTCATCTCTTTCTTGCCCACAGCAATCTCTGCTTTGTCATCAGTATTTTTCTCATACACAATTGATCGAGGTACTACAACACAATCATTCTGCGCCCAGCAGGCGAGAACTTCATATCCGAAAATCTCTGATTCTGGGTTTGTGACCCAAATTGAGAGCAAATACATCTGGCCATTAACCGGATAGGTTTTTACTGAATTCTTGCTTGATGTGATGTTAAGCATCTTTGGAAAGAGTTTAGTTCCCTCACCTGGAGTGATTAAAACAAAATTCACTGGGATTACTAGAGGAATCACCAAAGTGAACAACAGCAATAGCTTTACCAATCGGGGCGTTTGTGAAAAACGAAGCGGCATGGAATTTTCTATCGAGCTGGATTTTCAGATGTATCTGGGTCTTGATTCTGCGTTGTAGGAGAAGAATTTTCAGTACGGAAAGATTCTTGGAAACGTTGGAATTGGCCCACTGAGCGCGATGTTTCAGATTCAAATTTCCGCTTAAATTTTGATACCCACACTACGTAAGTGATTCCGCCAATTAATCCAGCAGCTGGAACTACCCACCAAATCAGTGCAGCAAATGCACTGCTGCCAGCAGCGATTTCACCAGCGAGTGAGGAGAATTCCGAATGGAGGGGCACGGAAAAGAGCCTATCTGTTCCGGGAAGAAAGTGCCCACTCGCGTGGTTACACCTCGTAGGTAGTATTCATCACTTCACGATGCAAGGAGCTGATCATGTCGCCTTTTGGATTTACTCCAGATGATGGAAAAGACGATTCTGAAAAGCCCGACGATTTTTTGGCGATGATGCAACAAATGCAGGAACAGATACAGAAGCAATTTGAGCAAATGGGAATTAACCCGGCAGGTTTCTCAAATCCATTTGCAGCATTTGCACAGGGCAGTAAAGACCCACTTCCAAAAACAGTTGTGCGCGATACAGCCAAAAAATTTATTCAGGCTCATGGCAGTCAGCCAGTTGGTACTAAGGATGTAACTGTTGTTGAGAACGCTTTCGAAATTGCAGACCTGTGGTTAAACGAGGCAACTGTTTTCCCTGCCACTGCATCTTCTAGTTCTCCTCGTGCGATCAGTCGACTCGATTGGAGTGACCTCACTCTTGACGGTTGGAACCAAACAATGGAACCACTCGCTATTGGATTAACTAGCGCAATTTCTGGACTTCTTGATGAAGCTACCGCCGGTTCAGAGGAATCCAACCCTTCCATGGGAGCAATTACTGGCTTGCTACGCACATTTATTGGTTCGATGATCGCCACTCAGTTAGGTCAGTCAATCGGCTCGATATCTGCATCGGCTTCCGGTGCCCACGATGTGGGGCTTCCGCTTCTGGATCCCGCAACGCCTGTACTGATTCCAGAGAACATTGAAAATTGGAGCAATGAGTTAGAGATTCCAAAGAGCGAGGTGTATATCTTTCACGCACTCCGCGAAGCAGCAGTGGCTCGTTTATTTGCTCATAATCCATGGATCGTCTCCTACATCCGTAGTGCAATTGTTGATTATGGCCGTGGCATTCATATTGATATGGATGCAATTACACGACACGCAGAAGAAGCGATGCAAAACTTTGATCCATCACAAACTAATCCAGAGTCTGGTGAAAACTCATTTACCATCGCGCTCAACAGTGGTGTATTCACTCCTGAGGAAACACCAGCACAGCGTGCAGCGCTCTCAAAACTTGAAACAGCCCTTGCACTTGTCGATGGATGGACAGACGATGTTTCAACCTTAGCTGCAGGAGAACGTTTGCCATCATTGGCACAACTTCGTGAGGTGTATCGACGTCAACGTGCAACGAATGCGCCATCGCAACAACTCTTTAAATCACTCCTTGGATTAGAAGTGCGTCCGCGACTAGCGCGAGAAGCACATGCGTTCTGGCAAAAGGTTCGTGAATTAAAAGATGTCAGTGCGCGAGATCAAATCTGGAGTGGAATTTTGCCGAGTGCAGAGGAACTTCTTGAACCAGAGAAATTCTTAGAATCTGCCGTGATCCCAGATGACCTCAGTGGGCTGAATTAGTTCGCAATCCTTCAGAAATACTGTCGGGGCGAAAAGCGAAGTCCCCGGGCGCACATTTTAATATCTGCCTTCCCCTTGCAGATATCAAACGGTTATCCGAGGACTTCGTAAGCGCAAACTACGAGAATTTTTAGTCATAATCAAATGTAAATGACTAAGACACAACAAAAATTTCTTGTCAAGAAGTCGTCATTCAACTCATTATTGCCACCTTTTCGATTACATTTCCTCAATGACAACTCGAGACTTTTCAGATAATTTTGAAGAGCTCACCCTTCCTGGAGTCGATGAGGGTGAAATTGTTGTGATCCGTTCTGCGCGGAGAAAGAAAAGCATCTCGGCATACCGACAAGGTGGTCGAATCGTCATTTCTATTCCAGCTAGATTAAGTAAGGCTGACGAGCGCGCGATTGTTCCCGAAATGATTGCCAAAATTCGGAGCCAAGAAGAGTCCAAAACCCCTGGTGAAGAGAGTTTGCTCGCCCGAATCGATGAATTACTCACCGAATTAGCTCCCGAAATTACCACTAGGCCAATATCGGTAACATGGCGAGGGATGCGCGAGCGCTGGGGGTCATGCACCAGTGTGGATCGGACAATTCGAATCTCAGATCGTCTGAAACTGGCTCCGGATTTCGCATTGGATTACGTTCTTTTCCATGAAGCGATTCATTTAGAACATTTCGACCACGGCGAGCAATTCTCCGAGGTTCTAGGCCGATTCGAGGATGCCGAACTAGCCAGCGCCTATTTGGATGGATATGAGGCCGCTGAGAGGGCACTTTTAGCTCCATCTGAGTTGAAGAAACTCTCATAATGCCCCGTGTAGAAACGGTATTTTGAGCGTGGCGCAGAGTATGGTTTTAACCAGTACGCATGGCGCCTAGCTCATGGGTCGAACGGAGGCAAAAATGGCAGAGGTAGAGACATACAAGGGTGACGCTTACTGCGTGAAATGCAAAGAGAAGCGTGATTTCGAGGGAACTGTAAAGATCTCAGACTCTGGTCGTCGCATGGCACAGGGCATCTGCCCAGTGTGTGGCACCAAGGTAAATCGCATTCTTGGCAAGAAGCCAGAATAAGCAACCAGACGTAGTTATAACCCTCGCTCACCTGAGCGGGGGTTATTTCTTTGCTCCACCCTGTACCGCGGCCTTAGAGCACTACATGTTCGCATCGATCAACCGACAGTAGATTTCTGCACTTCTTTCGCACATAAACGCTGGGGCGTATAAAAAGGCATTACTAGAAATCACCATCCTTGCTCGCTATGAAGCGAATCCAGATATGAAAAGAATTAAGGACGGCGTCGAGCTCTACTCACGGAAAAATTCAGAGGAATACCTCTTTGGAACTTTGAAGAAAGTTATCCGCATACACACTCAGGAGCGAAAATTCATCGCACTCGAGTTGCTCGCAGGAAAATCTCTTTCAGTAATACTCAGCTCTTCGCATGTAGATTCCGAGATTGTGCTTGAGATGATTCAGGAACTTGAGACTAATCAGTTAATTAATTCAATCCACAGTTCGCTTAAGGTCTCACCACGCTTCATTTCAAAAATTGATACACGAGTTTCAAGAAACGTTAAAAATTTTGCTGATGCAAGTCTGCTTCAATTGCAGAGACGCAGTGTTCCCGAGTTGCATCAAACGAATTGGATAGAAGGCGTTAAAGATTCAGGGGTTGAGGTATTGAGCGCTCGCCAGAATTACCTGATTGAACTCTCTGGGCGAAATCGAGTTGCTTCAATCTTGTACTCACTTCTGCTCTTAAGTGGGCTCACTCAGACTCGCTTCACATCTAATTCACGTGGCCCAGCACTTACTATCGGTGATCTTGATATGGGTGTGGCAACTTTGCGTCCTTCAGAGTTTGGGAAATCCTTTAAAAACCATTGCGAGACAATACGAAAAGACTTATCTCTCTTTCCTTTAGAGCGCGAGCACATCTACGAAGATAACCATGACCAAAAATGTGTCGATCAAACCTCGTCTACTGATCTACGGGTTCACTGCGGTGATGTAGAACCAGAAAAAATCTCACAATGGATGAGCACGCACCAGAATTTTCTGCACATTCCATCGCCTCGTGCAGATACTGCGCAGATAGGCCCTCTGGTCATTCCGGGAAACTCACCCTGCGTTCGTTGTGCAACATTGTTCTTCAATGATCACAATGGCATTGAAGAGACTCTAGAGATCTCTGGCCATAATCTGCGCGACTACCCGCAAATTGCAGCTCACTTCGTAGCCTCTATGGCAGCGGCCCATATCGTGGGCTATATCGATGGTTTAACAACTGGTGTGCAGAAAGCAGAATTGGTAGGCAATGTGATAACCATTGACTACCAATTCTT
>WLPI01000002.1 GCA_009698845.1 Actinomycetota bacterium | reverse complement strand
TGGCGAAGGCTTCACGACGTCAATAAGAGCTTGATCATTTCTAATTCGAGTCCAAAGGTCAGCAGCTAATTCTTCATCCCAAACTACGACCGACCCAACCCCAGCAACTCTGGCATTTGGATCTGAGAGCGGCACAGTGAGAGTGCGAATATTGCCTGATGAGAGATTCCTTAACTGTTTTGCAAGAGTAAGAAGGTCATTCTTATCTACTCCCTCATCCATTTTCACCGTTGAAATAGTTGCGTTATAGAATTTTGCGAGTTTAACTGGATTAAGAAGAGTTCCAGAGCTTGTGGCCTTGCGCACAACTGCATTGACGAACTGTTGCTGACGTTCCATGCGCCCAATATCTCCACGGCCATCAAAAACTCGAGTACGCACATACTTCAGCGCTTCTAGCCCGTCGAGTAAGTGCGTTCCTGCACTAAGAACTAGATAACTCTTCGGATCGTTAATTGGAACTTTGGAGCAGACCTCTATTCCACCAAGTGCATCGACTACGCCAGTAAATCCTGCAAAGTTTATTTCAATGTAGTGATCTATTTGAAGATTGGTTTTTGCTTCAATTGTTTGAATAAGAAGTGGCGCTCCACCAAAAGCGAAAGCTGCATTGAGCTTGCCTGGTTTCTCAGGAATATCCCTAGTTCCATCTTGGCTAATGTGTGCAGGTACCTGTACCAATGTGTCACGCGGGAGGGAGACAATGAAGGCTGCATCGCGGCTTTTACTAATATGCACTAAGAACATGGTGTCTGACCGTCCGCCAGCAGCAACTGCCGTGCTGCCAACTCTTAATTTCTTAATCTGTGCCTGGGTGAGACCTTCACGTGAATCAGAACCCACAACGAGATAATTAATTGCCCGTGAAGTTTTCTCCGGGCGGTCCTTAAGATCACCAAATACACTAATCCTAGAAATTTGCCCGCTGACTTGACCTAATCCAAGCCAGGAGATCGATGCGAGAATCACAATACTCACAGAGAGTGTTGTTATTATCCGAATCGCACGACGTGTTTTCACATCCGTAGGGTACTTGGACGATAGCGTGGAGGGGTTATGGCGACACCAATACAAGGGTTAATTGGCTCACCGCACCCTTCTGTCAGTGTGATTCTTCCGGTCCTCAATGAAGAATCTCATTTGGAAAGCGCAGTAACTTCAATTCTTTCTCAGAATTATCAAGGTCCACTTGAAGTTATCTTGGCAATTGGCCCTTCACGTGATCACACGGCAGCGATTGCAAAGAAACTTTCAGAGGCGGATTCACGCGTCGTCATTGTTCAAAGCCCGACAGGAAGAACTGCCGCTGGATTAAATCTAGCGCTTAAAAAATCTCAAAGCCCTGTAGTGGTCAGAGTTGATGGTCATGCACAAATACCATCAAACTACATTGCACTCGTTGTAGAAATTCTAAACTCAACGGGTGCTGTCAATGTTGGCGGCATGATGGCAGCTGACGGAACAACTCGTTTTGAGAATGCCGTTGCAGGTGCGATGCGAAGCCCATTCGGAGTAGGTGCATCGAGATTTCACACTGGTGGTCAAGCTGGTGCGGTGGATACAGTTTATTTAGGTGCATTTCGTCGTGAAGCACTCTTGGCAATTGGCGGTTTCGATGAACGCTTTACGCGGGCTCAAGACTGGGAGCTAAACTTTAGATTGCGCGAAAAAGGTGGCATTGTTTATTTCGATCCACGGTTGGAAGTTATTTATCGCCCTCGTTCGACGATTAAGGCGTTAGCAAAACAATACTTTGAATATGGGCGATGGCGCCGCGTAGTATCTAGAAGGCATCCCGGAACAATAAATTATCGATACTTGGCTCCACCGGTTGCACTTGTGGGATTTGTAGCTTCCCTACTGCTAGGAACTTTTCTATCTGGCATCTTTCTAATCCCAGCTGGCATTTATGCATCTTTTGTCCTAATTGCATCAACCAAAATTGCATCATCTTTTCTTGAGTTCGTAATTCTGTTGACAGTAATACCCACTATGCACTTTGCGTGGGGAGCAGGCTTCATTACCTCGCCTAAATCTCTTGTTCCTTCTGAGTGAGTTACGAATCATGAATAAATTAGCCGTGATTCTTTTCTCTTCCGTACTTGTGTTTTCGCAAACCCCATTTGCAGCTGCCGAAGTACCTGCGAGTTTTGCATTTACCGGTTCAGGGTATGGACATGGTGTGGGAATGAGCCAAATAGGCGCTAAAGCGAAAGCTGTAGCTGGCGAAAGTGCGACGGCGATACTCACCTATTACTACAAAGATGTAGTTGTTGCGCCAGTGGTTGATACGCACACAATTAGAGTAAACATTGGAACAGCCTTAAAAACCTTTTCAGTGTCAACGACACAACTGAATTCTAAAATAGATGTTTTTGTTGGGGATGTCCCGGCAGCAGTAACTGCTGTACCTGCACTTACTATTTCTCCCCAGACAGCTGCGATATTTGCGGTTGAGGGGAACACTGTTGCTATTGGTGCAGTAAAAGGAAGAGTTCTCACTGTGCGTTGGGGAGCTCCAAATACGATTTTAACTTTCTTTGGACCAGGAAAACCGGTCCGATATAAGTATGGCCAGATACAAGTGAAAGTTGTACGCGGAGCCCTAGAGGTAACTAATTCACTTTCAATTCATGACGAATATTTGTGGGGGATAAGTGAAGTCTCATCTGCGTGGCCAGCTGCCGTACTTGAAGCGCAAGCGATTGCAGCTCGCTCATATGCGCTAGCCAAAATTGGCAGCATTAGAAGTGTCTGCGATTGCCATGTGTATTCACATATTGGAGACCAAAATTTTGTTGGCTTCTCGAAAGAGGCAGAACCAAAAATCGGAAAGTTGTGGAAGGCAGCGGTTCAAAGAACTAATGTTGATACATCAACCAGCCTCGCGGTGTTACATCAAGGCAAACCAATTCAAGCTTTTTACTCTTCGTCATCTGGCGGTGCTACTCAAACGACATTTGATGCGTGGGGCCAGGCAACTCCCTATACGCAATCAGTGGCAGATCCCGCAGGCTTAGATCCCAAGTTGAATCCTCGATTTGCACAATGGAAAGCTTCTGCAACTCAAGAAATATTAGCAAAAGCATTTCTTCTAGCGGATATTGTCACACTCGAGATTATTTCGAGAAATTCTGCTGGAGCAGTGACTTACATAAAAGGTACCTCAAGTAATGGTTCTACCAAATTATTGCGCGGAGATACATTTAGAAGTAGAGCGAAGATTCCTTCTCCATACTTCAATCTTGGTTAGTTTGTCGCTTAGTTAGCGTGAAGAACTGAGTTCAGCCCACCCCATGTGCCAGTACGTGCGACGACTTCTAATCCGCCTGTAAGTGAGTTGCGCCGGAATAACACATTATGTGCACCTGAAAGAGTTCCGGCCTTTACAACTTCTCCATCCGGCAATGTTATTTTCGATGCTGCAGTTATGTAAGTACCAGCTTCAATGACGCAGTTATTTCCAAGTGAAATTCCAAGTCCTGAATTAGCACCAAGGAGGCATTTTTCGCCGATAGAGATAACTTCTTTCCCACCGCCGCTGAGCGTGCCCATAATTGAAGCACCACCACCTACATCCGTTCCATCACCTACGACTACACCTGCAGAGATTCGACCTTCAACCATTGATGTACCGAGAGTTCCTGCATTGAAGTTAACAAACCCTTCGTGCATCACAGTTGTGCCAGTTGAAAGGTATGCGCCCAAACGAACTCGATCAGCATCTGCAATACGGACACCGCTAGGAACAACGTAATCAACCATTCGCGGAAACTTATCTACTCCGTAGACTGTTACATGTCCGAAGTGTGCCTTTAGCCGAGCGCGCGTCATCTCGAAATCATCTAGAGCGCACGGTCCTGCAGAGGTCCAGACAACATTGGCGAGTAATCCAAAAATTCCATCAAGAGACTGACCGTGTGGTTTTACAACACGATGCGATAGCAAGTGAAGACGCAAGTAAGCATCAGTTGCATCTTTTGGAGCAGAAGTTAAATCTATTTCGACAGAGACAATTTCTTTGCGAACATTCCGCACGTCATCTTTTCCGATAAGCGCTGACAAGGATGCATCCGGATTACCGGTGAGTGCACCTAAGGATGGGTTAGGAAACCAGACATCGAGCACAGTTGTACCCGACAGGGTTGCGATTCCATGGCCGTGAGCTAAAGAAGACATGTTCTAAGCCTAACCCCTATCCTGTGCATCATGCGCATCGCAGTATTTTGCTCCTCATCACCTTCGATTGATTCGAAATACATTGATCTCGCCTTCGAACTGGGAGCAGGGATTGCCGAAAGCGGCGCCGAACTAGTTTCTGGTGGAGGCCATATTTCTGCAATGGGCGCTATTTCCAGGGGCGCGCGCAGTAAAGGCGGACGCACCATCGGAGTTATCCCACAGAAATTAGTTGATATCGAATTTGCGGATCACGAGAGCGATGAATTGATTGTGGTTGATTCGATGCGAATTCGTAAAGCGAAAATCGAAGAGCTTTCGGATGCCTTTATAACCTTACCGGGCGGCCTTGGAACTCTTGAAGAACTATTTGAAATTTGGGTAGGGCGCTACTTAAAGTTCCACGATAAGCCTGTAATCATTCTTGATCCATTCGGAATTTACGAGCCACTTCATCATTTAGTTGAACACCTTGAGGAAGAGAAATTTGTAAAGCCTGGAATGCGCGATTTACTTCATTGGACGACAACGCCCGAGGAAGCAATTTCGAAAGCACATGGTCGGAAATAGCATGAGAGAGAATAAACTTTCGATCTCACTCTCGATTCCTGCTCCACGCATTGAAGTATGGCGCCGCATCGCAGATTGGAATTCTCAAGGTGAGTGGATGCTGCAGACTAAAGTCTGGGTTACTTCCGAAAAGAAATCTGGAGTTGGCACTTCAATTGCAGCATTTACTGGACCCCTCTATAAGTTTTATCCAAGAATTAAATCACCCGGCCTTCTTGATCTCATGACTGTGACTCGCTGGGAGGAACCCTCACGTTGTGATGTCCTGCATCACGGAAATCTTCTAAAGGGTTCGGGGTCTTTCGTTTTGACCGAAGAGAATTCACATCGCACTCGATTTGATTGGTCGGAAACGATCTTGGCTCCACGGGCAGTTTTTCTACTCGTGGCGCCATTTCTTTATGCTGGAGTTCGCATATCACTCTCAAAATTTGCTCGTTCTTTCCTCTAAGCATCGAGTAATCTTTGAAACCCGAGTAATCTTAGAAATATGAGCAACCCTCAAACCTTGGCACAGTTGCTCGCCTCACTGCCAGAAGAAGAACGAATAATTCTGACACTGCATTACTTACGGTCTAAGAGCAGTCAAGAGATAGCAGATTTGCTCTCTGTTCCAGAGAAATCAGTTCTTGCAGTCATCGATAGCGGAAAGAAGCGCCTCACCGCGTTTTTGGGCATGTAAATCCCTCGATTTCACCTCGGGCTGATTCTGCGAGATACTTATCCCTCGCTTCACGCATCCGTCCGCTAGCTCACAAGGAGTCCCCACCATGGCAGCAATGAAACCTCGTACTGGTGATGGACCTATGGAAGTCACAAAGGAAGCGCGCTCCCTCGTCATGCGAATTCCTCTGGAAGGCGGAGGACGACTAGTAGTCGAACTCAATCCTCAGGAAGCAAATAACCTCAGCGCTGCTCTTGAAGCCGCTGTCGCTCTGATCAAGAAGTAGAGCGGATTTAGAAATTCTTCGCGCAGTTGCTCCCGAGCTGGAATCCGTCGTTGGGGCAGATGTTCTTGCACTTGGTTTCACAAAATCAGAAGATGGGATTATCTCTTTTTCTGGCAGCAAGAAATTACTGAACTCTCTTCAAAAGTTTTTCGAAGTTAATCTTGTTGATGAAGTCTCATTCTTTTCTCCTTCTGCTAAAGCCGGAGAGATTTACGAGATTCCTGTTCTGCATTCGGACTCACAAGTAGATCGTCTATATCTTGTCGGACTAGGAGATGAGAGCCTTGCTTCATTTCGTACAGCTGGTGCGGCAATTGGAAAGAAGATTCGCGGGAAAGCTATCGAAGTAGTTTCATTATGTGCAGAAGGTAAAGATCAGATTAAAGCTCATGGAATTTCTGCGCTTCTAGGAGCATATTCGTGGAATCTAAAGACAGAAAAGACTGCTGAGATTCCTACTATTGCCATCGCAACAGTTGAAAAAGACATTGTCAACCGTGCATCAGTTATTGCAGAAGCTCTCTACACTGCGAGAGATTTAATCCACACACCTTCGAATATCAAGAATCCTCTCTGGATGGCGCAGGAGGCAAAGAAGATTGCCGATGAAAAAGGATTAGCAATTAAAGTTCTCTCAGGAAAAGAGCTAAACAAATTCGGTGGATTGCGCGCAGTAGGTAATTCATCTCCAAACCCAGGACCTCGATTTATTGAGCTCTCATATATTCCTCGCCTAAAAGCAACTGCAGCTGCCACGCTTCCTCACATTGTGATTGTCGGTAAAGGAATTACATTTGATACGGGTGGTGTTTCTCTCAAACGACCATATGAATCCATGACTGCGATGAAGAGTGATATGGCTGGCGCAGCTGCAGCTCTTGCCACAATTAGTGCACTTCCAGAATTACAGCCTCTCGTTCGAGTTACAGTTTTGATGATGTGCGCAGAGAATGCGCTCTCGGGAACAGCTCAACGGCCATCAGATGTGATAACTCAGTACGGCGGTACTACTGTGGAAATCATTAATACAGATGCCGAAGGTCGGTTAGTTCTTGCAGATGGCCTTGCTTATGCCGTCGAAAATCTCGAACCTGATTACCTCATCGACATTGCAACTCTGACAGGATCAGCAACCCTTGGTTTGGGTCGCCAATACGGAGCCCTATATTCAAGGGATAAAAAGCTTGCACAACAATTCGTAGCTGTTGGTGAATCCAGTGGCGAACGCGTATGGCATATGCCGCTGGTCGATGACTACATGGATTCATTAGAAAGTGATGTTGCAGATCTTAATCATGCAGCTGATAAAGGAGACTATTCAGCTGGCTCTGTCACTGCCGCTCTCTACCTCGAGCACTTTGTTGGAGATTCACGATGGGTACACCTTGATATTGCAGGTCCTGGTCGAAGTGAAACTGATTCTGGAGAAAATGTTAAGGGCGGAACCGGTTTCGGCGTGCGATTGTTCATCGATTGGATATTGTCTGTCTCATGAATATCGATCCACATCTCTATGCAGAGACCTTTATTCTTGAAAATTCTGTTAAGCAAGCAGCACGTGCGCGAGGTGCTGAAAATGGCGTCGTAGATGTATCCCAAGGAGCAGGTGCATACCTGAGACAGCTGGCACATCAAATAAAAGCTCAATCAGTAGTAGAAATCGGCACAGGTTCTGGAGTCGGGTCTTTGTGGTTGCTTGAAGGGATGCTTGCAAGTGGAACATTGACTTCTATAGATGATGAGATGGAACATACTTCTATTGCAAAACTTGCCCTTGCGGATGCAGAGATTGAGCAGTCACGATTTAGGTTAATTACCAATTCAGTGATGGATGTAATGACGAAACTTACCGATCGTGCCTACGATCTTGTAGTTTTCCGACACAATCCAGAAGACTTGAGTTTCGCGATATCCGAAGCGCACAGAATTCTGCGTAGCGGAGGAGTTTTCGTCGTTGATAATTTCTTTGGTGGTGGCAAGGTGCCAGATCCCGCACAACGAGACCCGAAGACTGTTGCGCTTCGCGAAGCTGGCAAAACTATAAAGGCTGATACAGAATCTTGGGTCACGTCACTCGTTCCTGTAGGCGATGGATTGTTACTCGCCACCAAGTTGTAGCAAGATATCCACGTGAAGTTTCTGTTACGGAGAGAATTAAGTGAGTGAATTCAATGACGGTCCATGGTGGACGGCACCGAGCACCAGAGGCATTAATCGTTCGATTTCCTTGAAGTCTGCAATCGTCCTAGCAATCGTCGTTGGATTGATTGCAGGAACTTTTGCAGCCTCTTCTACAGGCTCACTTTTCGGCCGTTCAGTCAACCTTGTTAAATCCACTTCTACTATTGAACGACCTGTTGGCTCAGTTGCTGAAATTTCTCAGAGGGTTTTGCCATCAGTGGTTTCAATCGAGGCTACTGCAAATAATGGTGGATCTACAGGATCTGGATTTGTAATCGATAGCGCTGGTTACATTTTGACCAACAATCACGTTATTGCAGCCTCAGTCTTGAGTGGCGGTTCCATCTCTGTCCGACTCAATGATGGGTCAGAGTATTCTGCAAAAGTTGTGGGTCGAGATAATTCTTACGATTTAGCGGTTTTGAAAATTTCAGGTGTGAGGCTGAAAGCGTTGCAATTTGGAGATAGTGACAAAATTGCAGTTGGTGATTCTGTAATTGCAATTGGTTCACCATTAGGGCTTACAGGTACTGTCACGCTTGGAATTATTAGTGCAAAAAATCGCGCAGTTACAGCGGGAGAATCCGAATCAGATAATTCATTTATCAATGCACTTCAAACTGACGCTGCAATTAACCCAGGAAATTCTGGAGGCCCACTTGTCGATGCGACGGGGGCCGTTATTGGAGTCAACTCTGCAATTGCAACGCTAGGGACAACCTTAAATTCTCGCACTGGCTCCATTGGTTTAGGTTTTGCGATTCCAATCAATCAAGCTCGTAAAACAGCAGAGCAATTGATTAAGAACGGGAAGGCAACGTACCCAGTAATTGGAGTATCAGTTGAAATGAACTATTCGGGTAAAGGCGCCCTCATAGCTAAATCAGCAGATGCGATTACTAAAGGTGGTCCTGCGGAGAAGGCAGGCCTCAAGTCCGGGGACATCATCACAGAGTTCAACGGAAGAGAGATCACTTCTGCCGATGAGCTCATCGTGGCAATTCGCTCACAAAACGTGGGGGACTTTGTGAAAATCATCTTTAAACGCGATGGGGTATTAAAGAGCACATCACTCAGACTTACGGCCTCAAAGTAAAAGTGTAGTCTTGACCCATGTTCTTTGATTTTGGTGCTGGAGAAATACTTGGCCTTGCGCTTCTTGCCATGGTTCTTCTCGGCCCAGATAAATTGCCACAGTTTTCAGTAGATGCTGCCAAATTTGTTAAGAAGATGCGAGCATTTGCTACTAATGCGACAAACGAACTCAAAGATAATTTGGGTCCTGGGTTTGAAGATTTACAGCCATCTGATTTGCGTCCCAAGACTTTCTTCAAGAACCACATATCAAATGTCTTAGATCAAGAAGATGAAGAGTCTAATAAAGCGGTAGCAAAGATAGACCCAGATCTCCTATGACGACTCTTGAACTTCTTCATGAAGCTCTTGCCACAGTTCAAGATCCAGAGTTACATCGTGCATTACCTGAACTAGGCATGGTTAAGAGTGCCTCGATTTCGGGCAACATTGCAGCGCTAGAAATCCTTCTCACAATCTCTGGTTGCCCAATGAAGGATCGCTTGAGAACCGATATCGAAAAGGCAGTATTGGCAGTCGACGGAATTTCTTCTGTAGATATCACTTTTGGAGTTATGGATGAAGAACAGCGAGCCAACATTAAAAAGCTTCTGCGCAATGGCCGCGAAAGTTTTATCTCATTTGCGCAAGCAGATTCCCTCACTCGAGTTATTGGTGTTGCATCAGGCAAGGGCGGAGTTGGTAAGTCATCACTAACTGCAAATCTGGCTGTTGCTAGTGCACAAAAAGGATTACGCGTTGGAATCCTCGATGCTGATGTGTACGGACACTCAATCCCGCGCCTCATGGGACTTATCGGTCAGCGTCCAACTGCAATTGATCAGATGTTTATTCCACTTGAATCTTATGGAGTAAAGACAGTTTCAATGGAAATGTTTAAGCCAGAACGTACAGATGCAATCGCCTATCGTGGCCCTTTGCTCCACCGAGTACTCGAACAACTGCTATCAGATGCTTACTGGGGAGATCTTGATCTTCTCTACATCGATTTACCACCAGGCACTGGAGATTTAGCAATTTCATTAGGGCAGCTTGTACCCACCTCCGAAATACTTGTCGTTACAACACCACAAGTTGCCGCTGCTGAGGTTGCAGAACGCGCAGGAAGAATTGCTCACCAAATTCACCAACGGGTAATTGGCGTTATCGAGAATATGTCAGCGTACCCATGTGCAGAGTGCGGCCATATGACTTCATTATTTGGAGAAGGTGGAGGAGAAGAAACTTCCAAACGCTTATCTCAACTTGTTGGCGCTCAGGTTCCATTACTTGGCAAGATCCCAATTGCAGCAGAACTTCGCGAAGGTGGCGATGCAGGTAAACCAGTAGTTATCTCGGCGCCAGAAAGCCCAAGTGCTAAGGCAATTTCTGAGATAGTTTCTAAGTTAATAGTTCGAGAGAAATCCCTAGTTGGGGTCAGACTCGGACTTGCGTAACTCTCCAACTATCTCTTTAGCTATGTCACCAAGTTCGTTGCGCAAGTAATCACGAGTAGCAACATCACCTAGTGCAATTCTTAAACTCGCTAATTCGCGAGTTAAATACTCGGTATCGGCAATACTTCTTGAATTCTGCGCACGATCTTCATTAAGCGTAATTCTGTCTCTATCAGCCTGACGATTTTGTGCGAGCAGAATCAGAGGAGCAGCGTATGAAGCTTGTAATGAGAGAATCAAAGTTAAGAATATGAATGGGAATTCATCAAAGCGTGCACCTTTTGGCGCCAATGTATTCCAAATTACCCAGCTAAAAACAAAGACAGTCATATACACAAGGAAACGAGCAGTGCCTAAGAAACGTGCGAACTTTTCTGAGAGGCGACCAAAAGCTTCAGGGTCGTAATTTGCGCGCAGTGAGCGTCGTGTTTCACGTGGAGTATCTAAGCCGTGGTTGCGAGCCATTTCTTACACCTCCCTCTCTGAATCAATTGAATCAACAAAACTTGTATCGATGCTTTCTAAAGCAGCAGTAGTTGCCGCCGAATCGCGATGTTCGTGACGCCAATTATCTGGCAACAAGTGATCGAGCACGTCATCAACAGTTACCGCTCCAAGTAGTCGGTCATTGGCATCAATAACGGGCAACGAGAGCAGGTTGTAACTGGCTAAGTATGACGAAACTGCATGCAACGATGCGTCAGGATTTACTCCCTGAGTGTTGGTATCAACAATAGAACCCAGCAGAGTTGAAGGTGGTTCGCGCAGTAAGCGCTGGTAATGCACCATTCCGATGAATCGCCCAGTAGGAGTTTCAAGTGGCTGGCGGGCGATAAATACTTGAGATGCGAGTGCTGGAGAGATTTCGCTCTGGCGGACTGCGGCTAGTGCATCAGCAACTGTGTAATCGGCGGACATGACGATCGGTTCTGTGGTCATCATTCCACCTGCAGAATAATCTTCGTACGTCATCAAACGCAAAACATCTTCTGCATCATCAGGATCCATCAAGTTGATAAGTTCTTGAGCACGCTCTTCGCCAATTTCTCGAAGTAAGTCAGCTGCATCATCAGGATCCATCTCTTCTAGAATATCCGCCGCTCGCTCGCCTTCAAGTTCAGCAAGAAGTGCTACTCGCTCAGACTCATCCATCTCTTCTAGAACATCTGCAAGACGCTCATCGTTAAGTGCACGCGCAACTTCGACACGACGCTTTGGCGCAAGATCTTGCAATACTGCTGCTAAGTCAGCTGCACGAAGGTTGCCCAGGGTCGAAAGTAAATTTGCAACTCCCTGATTTGATTCGTGATGAGAAAATCCAGTAATTTCTTCCCAGGCAACTGTCGATGTCGCCCCTTTTCTGCGAAGACCACGTCCCTTGCGCATTATGTGAACGCGGGTAATGAGCCAATCGCCAGTGCGATTTTGTTCCATTGCCATATCTTCAACAAGTACTGGTTCGCTTCCTTCAACTAATGAAATCGTTCGATCTAGCAAATCTCCAAGAACTAACATCTCTCCGGTACGAGTTTCAAAGCGGCGCATATTGAGCAACCCAGTTATCACTACAGCGCCAGATTCAATCGATGTCACTCGAGTTATGGGAACAAATACTCGACGGCGCAGAGGGACCTCTACTACTAACCCAAGTACACGAGGTGATTGATTGTTAGAACGCAGGGTCGCGACAGCATCGCGCACCTTGCCAACTGGATCTCCGTTAGGGTCAAAGACTGCTGTACCTGCAAGGCGGGCGAGAAATATTCGATTGATGTTATTTCCGCTCATGGGATAAGAGTAACGGGTGGCCTATCGACTAGGTTTGCCATATGAATTCAGGCATTAACAATCATACGGAGCTCCCTGCGCGCCCCGACCTGATTCGACTGATTATTGGGATCTTTGGCGTCGGATCTTCCGGGCCCTTGATTGCCCTCAGTGCAATGCCAGTTCCAACACTTATCTTCTGGCGTAACTTGGGTGGAGCTTTGTTTACTCTTCCTTTTGCATTGAAGCACTCATTAAATCGTAAGGGAGTGAAATTAGCCGTACTTGCAGGAGTAGTTCTTGCAATTCACTTTGTAGGTTTCTTTCTTTCAATGCGATTAACAAGCATTACTGCAGGTACTGCAATTGTTGCCACACAGCCAATCTTTGCCGCATTCTTTGTAAAACTCACAGGTGGTCATATTCCGACTAAAGCGTGGCTCGGAATGCTTATTAGCTTCACTGGGGTGCTGTTAGTTACTGGTATTGATCTGCAGCTCGATCGCAAATCATTCTTGGGAGACATTGCGGCACTAATTTCTGGTGCGCTCGCCGCCGCCTACATGCTCATCGGATCTCGGGCACAGCAATATTTAGAAACTACCTCCTATACAACAATTTGCTACTTTGTCTGCGCAATGACTGCGCTACCAATGGCGCTTTTCATGGGATACGAAATAATTCATTTTGAAGCCAAACAATGGTGGATATTGCTTGGCTTAATTCTTGGTGCGCAAATTCTCGGGCACACAATGTTCAATCTGACTCTTAAGCGTGTTTCACCCGCAGTCGTATCAATGATTGTTTTCTTTGAAGTTCCAATAGCGGCGCTTCTCTCCCTGATTTTCAATATTGGTAAACAGCCAACCTTGATGATTATTCCTGGTGTAATTCTCATTTTAGTCGGCTGCGTATTAGTTGTGTTGCGTACAAAACCAGTGAGTGTGATTCAGCCATGATTGATTTACATACACACAGCACATGCAGCGATGGAACTGATACGCCATTTGCACTTGTAAAAAAGGCGCTCGCTGCCGGCGTTACGACGCTTGGAATTACTGACCATGATTCCACGGCAGGATGGAGCGAGGCGATCACTGCAATTCAACCTCAGATTCAACTTGTTCTAGGCGCAGAAATTTCCTGCCTTACAACCGATGGAGTTAGTGTTCACATGCTTGGCCTGTTATTTGATGGCGAGCACAAAGAGATGCAGCAAATGCTTGAGGATTCGAGAGATACCCGAATTCCAAGAATGCGAAAAATGATTGAATTACTTCGTGCAGATGGCATTGATATCTCTATTGAAGATGTCAATCGTGTGGCACCTACAGGTTCAACGTTGGGTAGACCTCATTTAGCTGATGCACTTGTTGCAAAAGGCATCGTCGCTAGTCGCGATGAGGCTTTTCTAGATCTGTTGCACAATGAATCAAAATATTATGTTTCGCATGCGGCTCCTACACCAGTAGAAGCAATTTCCGTCATCCGTCGTGCTGGGGGAGTAGCAGTGATCGCTCATCCATTTGCTTCACGTCGTGGTGAAATACTTGTTCCAGAATCTTTCACAGATCTTCTGGCCGCCGGTCTCAATGGAATTGAAGTTCACCATAGAGATCAGAATGCGCAGGAGCAGAAAGTCCTCACGGATATTGCACGAGGACTTAATCTAGTAGTTACAGGTTCAAGTGATTATCACGGCACAGGAAAACTTAATTCAATGGCAGAAAACACTACGCATCCGGCACAATGGGAAATGTTAGAGTCTGCCGCAAACGCTCGGAGGGTTATCACAGTATGAATTCATTAGATGCAGTTACATTTGCAACACAAGCTTTTGTCACGCTCTTTGTCATTATGGACCCACCTGGTGCGACTCCGATTTTTCTTGGGTTGGTCGGGGATAAATCTCCACGCGAGAGAGTGAGACTTGCATGGCAAGCGGCTGGCGTCTCTCTCTTTGTCATTGCAAGTTTTGCTTTCTTTGGCCAATTCATTCTTGAGTACATGAATGTATCTATTGAAGCGCTACAAGCTGCTGGTGGATTGTTGTTGCTTTATGTTTCACTGCAATTGCTCACAGGGACTTCTAAAGGTGGAGCTGATCAAACCAGTTCAAATATTGGAATGGTCCCGCTAGGAACTCCGCTTCTTGCTGGTCCCGGTGCGATTGTGGCAACGATGATTTATGTACAGAAAGCTGATTCCAATGCGCAATTCATTGGTCTCGCAATAGCAATTCTTGCGGTACATATCATTATAGGAACAGTCTTAATGGCATCGACAAAAATCGTTGGCATTATTAAGGATTCTGGGGTAACTCTGCTCGCTAGTATTGCTGGATTACTTTTGGCCGCAATTGCAGTGCAGATGCTTGCGAATGCGATTCAAGCTTTTTCAGCTAGCTAGTAATTCTCTTTGTTCGTGTGCGCTCTCGCTTAACGCGAGGCTCTGACTTCTCGGCTTTTTCTACTTTTGCACCTGTGGAAACTTTTGAAACTTTGGGAGTCTCATTCTTTGCCTTCGTGATGCGACCAGATGAACCAGCAGGAATATTGAGCATCTCATAAAGGTGCTCAGAAGATGAGTAAGTCTCTACAGGCTCGGGTAGCCCCAAAACCAATGCTGTATCAATCATCTTCCAGCGAGCAAGGTCATCCCAATCAACGAATGTGACTGCAATTCCATGAGCACCAGCACGCGCTGTTCGACCAATGCGGTGCACGTATGTTTTTTCATCTTCGGGACACTGATAGTTAATGACGTGAGTAATTCCGTCGATGTCGATTCCACGAGCAGCAACATCTGTAGCTATTAGAACATCTGATTTACCGGCCTTGAAATCATTGAGGGCCTTTTCGCGGGCTGATTGCCCTAAATCTCCATGGATAGTCGCAGCACGGAAACCGCGTTCTGCGAGATCATCAGAAGTTTTCTGTGCTGTTCTCTTTGTGCGGCAGAAGACAATTGTTGGTCCTCGTCCATCGGCTTGCAGAATTCGTGCCAGCATTTCGATTTTATCCATTGCATGGGCACGTATAACAAACTGCACAATTCTGGAAACTACGGCGCCCTCATCTTCGTTGTCCTGAGTACGAATATGAACTGGTTGATTCATGAATCTTCGTGCAAGAGCGATGATGTCACCAGGCATTGTTGCTGAGAAAAGCATTGTCTGTTGACGTGCTGGAGTGCTGGTGAAAATCTTCTCAACATCCGGTAAAAAGCCTAAGTCGAGCATTTCATCTGCTTCATCTAGTACCACTCGAGAAACATTCTTTAGCTTAAGTTGGCCTTGGCGATAAAGATCGAGAAGGCGGCCAGGTGTTCCTACAACAATCTCTACACCGGTTTGAAGCGCTTCGATTTGAGGTTCAAAAGCACGACCACCATAAACAGCCAGGGTGCGAATTCCACGATTGAATGAAAGTTCTTCAATATCTTTTGTCACCTGTACGCAAAGTTCTCGAGTAGGAACGACAATTAGTACCTGCGGATCTCCTTGATGTGCAAGTTCGGCCCAATCTGAATCATTTGGCGCAATCACGCGCTCGATGACGGGAATTCCAAATGCAAGGGTTTTGCCGGTTCCTGTCTTTGCTTGACCAATGACATCACCATCTGCAAGTGCAATCGGCATAACCATCTCTTGAATTGGGAATGGAGATGTAAAGCCATGTTGATTTAACGCATCGATTGTCTCTTTTCGTAGAGGAAGGTCTGCGAAGGTAAGCGACACTTAGTTGGCACCGAAACCGACGCGACGTTCGGTTGGTTGCCCGATTTCTACGTATCCGATTTTTTCTGCAGGGACAATAACTTCATGTCCACGCACATCCTTAAGAATAAGTGGAGCTGATGCAGAAAGAGCTGCGGTTACTGCGGCTCTGATTTCATCAGGTGTAAGTGGGCATTCAAATGAAAGTTCGCTATTCACATGTGTGATTGAAATTCGAACTTGTGATGCCTTCTCTGATTTCTTTGAGCTCATGGCTCTATCTTAGAGTCAGAGTTCAGTACGGGGAAATCCAGAAATTCCGCGCCACATGAGGTTCTCAACGAGATCGATAGCCTGCAGGCGAGTGAGTTTGCCATCTCTTTCTAGCCAATGCCGGGCAGTAACTTGCACATATCCGATAAGCCCCACACCTAACATCATCGCTTCTTCGCGAGGTAGTCCTGTGTCATTAGAAATCACGCCACTCACAGCAGCAGCGCAGTCGTATGTCATTCGATTTAATCGTTCGCGAACTTGTGGTTCTACGTTCATATCACTTTCAAACAACAATCTAAATGCTTCACCTTCATTCTCAATGAAATTGAAGTATGCATCAATAGTCACGTGTACACGTTGCTTGTTATCTACAGTTGATGAAATTGCCTTCTGGAGTTCATAAACCAATGAATCAATGTGTAGATCGAGAACTGCAAGGTATAAATCCAATTTTGACGGGAAGTGCTGATAGAGAACCGGCTTACTTACATTGGCGCGATCGGCAATTTCATCCATCGCTGCAGAGTGATATCCAGCAGCGGTAAATACTTCCAGCGCCGCTGAGAGCAATATGGCTCTTCGCTCATCACGAGGTAGACGTGATTTGTCTGAACGCGAATTACTTGCAGGAGCGGTATCTGTAGTCATTGTGTGCATCGTACAGAATTGGCGGGCAAACTCACAGTACGGCAGAATCGGCACATGAAGACTCCGCCGCTTGTCACACCAGGTCCTGCGCTCACTGTCGATGAAGTTCGTCGATATAGCCGCCATTTGATCATCCCTGATGTTGCTATGGCAGGTCAGCAGCGAATGATGAATGCAAAAGTACTCTGTGTTGGAGCCGGAGGACTGGGATCACCGGCATTGATGTATTTGGCTGCTGCTGGAATCGGCACACTTGGAATCGTCGAATATGACACTGTCGACGAATCTAACTTACAGAGACAGATTATTCACGGTCAATCTGATATCGGAAAGAGCAAAGCACAAAGTGCAAAAGAGAAGATTGCTGAGATTAACCCTTACGTCAATGTAATTACACACGAGACCCGTCTAGATAATTCAAATGTTATGGAACTGTTTTCGCAATATGACATTATTGTCGACGGAACAGATAATTTCGCAACGCGCTATCTTGTAAACGATGCCTGCGTATTGCTTAAGAAACCTTATGTATGGGGATCCATTTATCGCTTCGATGGACAAGCAAGTGTTTTTTGGGCGGAGTACGGACCTTGCTATCGCTGTCTATATCCTGAACCACCACCACCAGGAATGGTCCCAAGTTGTGCTGAAGGCGGAGTTCTCGGTGTTCTGTGTGCAACGATTGGTTCAATTCAAACCACGGAAGCAATAAAGGTTCTCACTGGTATCGGCGAACCGCTCATTGGCTCGTTAATGGTTTATGACGCACTTGATATGAACTTTAGAAAAATCAAAGTTCGTAAAGATCCCAACTGCCCAATATGTAGTGAGAGTCCAAAACAAACTGCTCTGCTTCCAGATTATGAAGCATTTTGCGGAACACTTTCTGATGCAGCGCAGGAAGCCAGCACGGGGTCGACGATTACTGTTCAAGAACTCAAAGGAAAGATTGACGGTAAAGAAGATTTCTACCTTATTGATGTTCGCGAGCCTAGTGAATTTGAGATCGTGAGAATTCCTCAGTCACATCTGATTCCTAAACAAGGCTTTATTGATGGATCAGTATTGGCAAGCCTGCCCCAAAATAAGCCGATTATCTTGCACTGCAAGAGTGGTGTTCGTTCTGCTGAATGTCTTGCAATTCTTAAGAGTGCAGGATTTGCAGATGCATCTCACGTTGCCGGTGGAGTTGTTGCATGGGCAAAGCAAATTGATACATCTCTTCCGGTCTATTAATGCGCGCTAGTTATCAGGGCTTTCGCCTCTTGCTTGTGCATGCTCATCCTGATGATGAGACGATCAATAATGGAAGCACCATGGCTCTGTATGCCGCACTCGGTGCACACGTGACGCTAGTGACATGCACTCGCGGCGAAGAGGGTGAAGTACTTATTCCAGAATTAGTTCATCTAGCCGCAACTGAAACTGATTCACTTGGTGAACATCGCGTCCTCGAACTTGCTGCAGCCATGAAGGCACTTGGTGTGACTGACCATCGATTCCTTGGTGAAGGAAGTAAGAACTACCGCGACAGCGGCATGATGGGAACTCCTCAAAATGATCGTAGCGATTGTTTCTGGAAAGCAGATTTTTTAGAAGCTACACAATCTCTTGCAGATGTAATCGATGAAGTAAAACCACATGTGCTAATCACTTATGACGAGTTCGGTGGCTATGGGCACCCAGATCACATACAAGCTCATCGAGTAGCTATGGCTGCCGCTGAGCAATCAGAGTGGGATATCCCCAAGATTTATTGGAATGTCATGCCTAAGTCAGTGATTCAAGATGGCATTGAGAAGATGAAAGCGCTGGGCTCTGATTTTATGGGCGCAGAAAGTGCCGATGATTTACCTTTTGCAAAAGATGATTCTTTTGTGCACGCACTTGTTGATGGTGCCAATTATGTCGAGCAGAAGATGAATGCGATGCGAGCACATGGCACTCAGATTGCACTTGACGGACCGTTCTTTGCACTATCAAATAATTTAGGACTTGAAATTTGGGGGAATGAGTTTTATACCTTGGCTAAAGGTGAAAAGGCAGAACCCTTTACTGCGCAAGGTTTTGAGAGCGATCTCTTTGCGGGGATTACACCTACTTCATGACCTCGTTACTCTCGCTTATATTTGGTGCACTGATTGCTATCAGCGCAACTTTAATTCACCAGACTCTTCCACCTTTGGGATTGATAGTTTCACTTATTGCAACATTTACAGGAATTTGGTGGGTAGGTCGCTACTACGGCAAGAAGCGTTACAAACTGTGGGCCTTACTTGGATGGCTGATTGTTATCGTAAGAGCCGGTTCTTTTGGTGTTGGCCAAGAACTTCTTATTCAAGGTGATAATGCAGGAAGTGTGCTGCTTTTCGTGGGCTTTCTGCTCGGGACTCTTGCTTTAATTCGTAAAATCTAGTTATTTCCAATGCCAACTTTGCCCTGCAGCACCATCGTTGATTTCAATTCCTAAATTGGCCAACTGATCTCGAAGCGAATCACTTTGGCTCCAATTTTTTGTTTTCCTCGCTATAACTCTTTGGTCCAGAAGTCTCTGTACCTCTCCAGTAATCGGCTTACTCATCGGAATCTCTGCCAGAGATAGACCCAATACTTGGTCAGCAAAGAGAAAGATTGCACGCTTATCTTGATTGCCAATAGTTTGGTCTTTCTCAATTGCCCGTAAACGAAGAATTGCACGTGGCGTATCAAGATCCTGTGCGAAAGCTTGCGAAAGGTCTAAATCAATTTTTAGATCTTTAGCTTCTCCCCATTGAGCCATAGAATTTTTCCAACGTCGCAGGGTTGCATGAGCTGCTTCGAGAGCTGCCCACGTGAGATCCATCTGCGATCTATATCGATTTTCAAGAAAGACTAAGCGAAGCGCAAGTGGTTCGATTCCACGTGTTTTGATATCTTTCAATAGAACTACGTTTCCAGCGCTCTTTGACATCTTCTTTCCTTCAAATAAGAGATGCTCACCATGTACCCAGGTTTGTACAACCTCTGAGTGCGTGAGTGAATTTGACTGTGCACGTTCGTTCTCGTGATGAGGGAATCGCAAGTCAATACCACCAACATGAACATCCACGTGAGCATCGAGTAAATCAATAGACATCGCACTGCATTCGATATGCCAACCAGGAAAACCTAAACCCCATGGTGAATCCCAAATCATTTGAGTACGCGCGCCCGCTAGCTTCCACAAGGCCCAATCAGCATGAAATTTTTTCCCACCTTCATCGGTGTATTCATATCGGTGCCCAGGTTTAAGTGCTTCCAGTTTGTTTCCGCTAATTGCGCCGTAACTTTCAAATGAAGTGGCATCGAAATAGACAGAACCGTCACTTCCAACGTAGGCAGATTTGATCTCAATCAATCTCTGAATTGACTCAATCATTGACTGCATATTCTCTGACGCTCGTGGATATGCCCGTGCAGGTTGCACATTAAGTAGTGCCAGGTCTTGGTGAAAACGGTCTTCAAATTCACGTGCTATTTCAAATGGATCGATTCTGGTTCGTTCTGCTTCAGCAAGTAATTTATCTTCTCCTTGGAAATCATCAGCCAAATGTCCAACATCTGTAATGTTTTGAATGAGATCGACTTCAAGGCCTTGCAATTGCAATGTGCGGGAAATCAAATCCGCGAGCAGGAAAGTCCGCAGATTTCCAACGTGAGCATCTCGGTAGACGGTAGGACCACAGCAGTAGATAGTGACTAGCCCTTCGCGATCAACGATTTCCTTGAGATCACGTGTGCGGGTGTCATACATCGACAGTGTTGAAGGCTGAGCATCTCGCCGATTAAAAACTGGAATGATTCGATACACAGCGATATCGTCAAGGCGGAATTCAACTAACTCTCCACGGCGATTTATTAAGCTGGTCTCACTCTGTAATACACCGACAATATCCCTGAAGCCACCCTCATTGTCGCGAAGTCGAATGCTGGCTCGCTTGCCTATCGCGGCTCGCAACTCCTCGGCTGACATGTGGCCAACAGTAATCGTGCAAGGAGACTCTTGCATGGTTAGAATTAGCGCCTACCGCATCAAGCCTTCTGGAGGACGTTAAGTGACATATGTAATCGCCGAACCTTGCGTTGACGTAAAGGACAAGTCCTGTCGCGAAGAGTGCCCAGTTGATTGCATCTATGACGGCACTCGCATGCTTTATATCCAGCCTGATGAATGCGTTGATTGCGGTGCATGCGAACCTGTTTGTCCAGTTGAAGCTATCTATTACGAGGATGACGTTCCTGGACAGTGGGATAACTACAAGAAGATCAACACTGAATTTTTCATAGAGCTCGGTTCACCCGGAGGAGCATCAAAGGTCGGAGAGACAAATTCCGACCATGCAGATGTCACTGCTCTTGCGCCAAAAACTTCCTGATTTTCCGTGGGATGCACTCGCTCCCTATGCAGATAAAGCCCGAACACATCCCAATGGTGCAATCGATTTATCTGTTGGCACTCCTGTAGATGCAACTCCTGATTTCATCCAAAGTGCGTTAAGCGAATCAGCTAATTCACCGAGTTACCCACTTACAGCTGGAACTCCGGAGCTTAAAGATGCGATTCATAAGTGGGCAGAAAAAACTCTGGGTGCAACTGGAGATTTTTCAGTTCTACCATTAATTGGCTCAAAAGAATTTGTTGCATGGCTACCCACATTTCTTGAATCGCAGAAAGTTCTTATCCCTGAAATTGCGTATCCAACATATTTGGTTGGTGCACTTCTTGGGCAATGCCAAGCAACAGCGGTCGCAATTGATGCTGGTTCATGGCCACACGCTGATTTAGCATGGGTGAACTCTCCATCAAATCCAACTGGCCGAGTTCATACTGAATCTGAATTTAAGTCTGCAATCAATTGGTCCCGAAAAAATGGTTCAGTTGTTGTTTCTGACGAGTGTTATGTGGAGTTCGGTGACTCAAAGACTCCCACTTCGATCATGAAATACACCAATGGAGAGAACAAGAATATTCTGGCGGTGCTCTCACTCTCCAAGCGATCATCAATGGCTGGATACAGAGCCGCCTTTATTGTGGGTGACCCCGCCCTTATTTCAAGAATTTTGGAAGTTCGAAAGCATGCAGGAATGATGGTTCCTCTTCCAGTGCAGAAGGCGATGATTGCAGCACTCGCAGATGAGAATCATGTAGAAATCCAACGTGCGCGTTACAACGCGCGACGCGCAACACTTGCACCTGCTCTTGCAGAGGCTGGATTTACAATCGAAAATTCAGAAGCTGGCCTGTACATATGGGCAACACGTAAGGAAAGCTCCTGGGACTCTGTGGCGTGGCTTTCAGAGCTTGGAATCATTGCAACTCCGGGAATTTTTTATGGTGAAAAAGGTGGAGAACACATTCGAGTGGCAATGACTGCAACTGATCAAAACATTGCAGATGCGGCTGCGCGTATTCGCTCCAAAGTGAGTCCACACTAATGGCCGTAGGAATATTACTTGTTGGTGGTTTCGGTACACGATTGAAACCATTGACAAATGAATCACCAAAACCAATGTTGCCTGTTGCTGGACTTCCTGTAACTGAACACCAAATTCTTGCGGCCAAGAAAGCTGGCATACATACCCTGGTTCTAGCCACCTCTTACTTAGCTGACGTTTTCACACCGTACTTCGGAGATGGAAGTAAATGGGGAATAAAAATTCTCTATGCCGTTGAGAAAGAGCCCTTAGGCACAGGAGGCGCCATTCGTAACGCCGCAGAGTTACTGGGTAGGGACGAGCCGATAGTGATTTTCAATGGCGATGTATTGAGCCGCCATTCGATTGCAGCACAAATTGATTTTCACATTGCAAAGAAGGCAGATGTGACTTTGCACCTCATTGAAGTCGAAGATGCTCGCGCCTTCGGATGTGTTCCAACAGATGACTCTGGGCGCGTTACGGCCTTCTTGGAAAAAATGGAAAACCCAGTATCGCGCTCGATTAACGCAGGGTGTTATGTGTTTTCGCCATCTGTCCTTGATGAAATCCCATTGGGCGCAGTCGTAAGCATTGAACGCGAAACATTTCCAACACTTGTTCAATCTGCTCGCGCTGTATTTGGATACAAGGAACAGGCTTATTGGCTCGATGTAGGAACTCCGGCTGCGCTCTTTAAAGGCTCTCGCGATTTAGTAGCAGGAGATTTCGTGTTAATGCCAGGAGCTGTTGTTGCACCCACTGCTCGAATTACTGGGGGATCTGCAATCGGTGCTGATACCGTCGTTGAAGCAGGTGCTGTCATCATCGATTGCATCATTGGCAACAATGTCAGAGTGGGAGAGGGCGCACAGCTTTCACATTGTTTTGTTGCTCATGGCACACATGTCCCTGCCGCCGCGATAAAAGAGTCGATTTATCTCTCTGCCACCGCGGAATTACCAATATCTCTCTAAGAATTCAGCACTTTTACCCTTATTCCTAGAAAAAGCCTCACCGTAGGAGTTGACTCCGAGGGATTACAACGGTGTAATTCTCTCTAAGAGCGCAGGTGGTTCACAGAGAACCCCGCCCTAAATGACTTGAGGAGATTTGCGAATGCCAATCCGCCCAGAAGGAACATCAACTGGCAAGCCATCAGCCCCCACTGCTGGACCAACTATTCAACTAGCTAGCGGAGAGAATATTGAACTCTCCTGGCAAGAGCGTTCACTCTGCGCTCAAACCGACCCAGAAGCTTTCTTCCCTGAAAAAGGTGGATCTACTCGCGAAGCAAAGCGTGTCTGCCTTTCTTGCGATGTGCGTCAAGAATGTCTCGAGTATGCCCTCGCTCATGATGAGCGTTTCGGTATTTGGGGCGGCCTTTCTGAGCGTGAGCGTCGCCGTCTGAAGCGTCGTCCTGCGTAATCGCAGGCAACGCGTTCACATTCTGTCATTCGGTAGGTTCTACCTATGAGTTCGCAGCGCGTTACTGCAATCCTCGTTGTTCATGATGGATCAACGTGGCTTGCAGAAGTAGTTGCCTCGATTGCATCGCAGGTAAGAAAAGCAGATCAAGTATTTGCAATCGATACTGGATCTGTTGATTCTTCTGTAAAGCTACTTAAAGGCGCTCGCATACCTGTAGCAACTATTGACCGCGAAGCAGGTTTTGGAGCAGCGGTCGCACATGCAGTTTCTCAACTACCAGCAGCTATTGAAGATAGCCAAGCCGATGGTAATCACGAGTGGCTTTGGATTCTTCACGATGATTGCGTTTTGCATCCGAACGCACTCGAATCACTTCTGCAAGCAATTGAAGATAGACCAAATGTTGTGATGGCAGGTCCAAAACTTCTTGGCTGGCATGACCGCACTCACCTTATTGAATTAGGTGTGAGCATTGCATCAAATGGTGCACGGTGGACAGGACTCGAACCTTCTGAATATGACCAAGGTCAGCATGATGGAATTCATGATGTGCTTTCAGTCAGCACTGCGGGTGCCTTGATTCGTCGAGATGTTTTTGAGGAACTTGGTGGATTTGATCAAAACTTAGAACTCTTTAGGGATGATGTTGATTTTGGATGGCGCGTTCGAGTTGCTGGGCACGCAGTTATTTCAGTCTCGGATGCGATTGGCTACCACGCGCAAGCATCTGCCAACGAGCGCAGAAGTGTTGATGTGAAGGGTGCGTTCCTGCATCGCCCTCTTTTGCTTGATAGACGAAATGCTGCATACGTCCTGCTAGCTAACTCATCCCTTTTCGCACTTCCTTGGCTAACGCTGCAATTGCTGTCAGGGGCACTCGTACGCGCAACTGGTTATCTCTTTGCGAAACTTCCAGGATATGCATCGGATGAATTACTTGCAATCGGATCCCTCTTCTTGCATCCTGCCGAGTTATTAAAAGCAAGAAAATTCAGGAAGATGCATCGACTCATTAGTCCTCGTGTAGTCAAAAATTTTATTCCTTCACGCACATCACAGTTGCGTGCTTCCTTTACGCGACTTGCATCTGAACTTCGCGCTCGGATACTTCCGAATACCGCTGCACAAGACTCTGCTGTGCTGAGTGATTTGGATCTTAATGAAGATGAAGATTTATTGGCGCCTATTTCACATGCTCCGTGGAGAACAATTTTTTATCGTCCCATGGTGGTCGCTGCAGCAATAATTGCAGTTATTTCTTTAGCGTGGACGCGTCACCGAATAGGTTCACTCTCGGGCGGGGCCCTTACTGAATCACCTGAGTCGTTCCGCGATTTATTCAAACTTTATATAGCAAGCTGGCACGAAGTTGGTATGGGTAGCGGCGAATCCACGCCCGCCTGGGTGCTCATCGTCGGGATTGCATCGATAGTTACATTTGGAAATACTCAAGTGTTTATTACATTGTTATTCCTTCTTGGACCATTCATTATCTTGGTATCAGCCCACAGATATCTCAAGAAATTTACTGAAAATGGTTGGCTCGCAGCCGGTGCATCCCTTCTCTATGCACTATCTCCCGTAACAATTGCTGCAGTTAATGCAGGCAGACTTGGAGTGCTAATACTTCTTGCTCTTTTACCTTTTTTCATCAGACAGATATATCAATGGATTGAGGTTGAAAAGTGGTCGTGGCGGGGGATTTATGGTCACTCACTCTTCTTATGGCTACTTGCAGCCTTCAATCCATCGATTTTTGCCATTTTAATTGGCGCAGTTCTGCTCTCTGTCATTAATGATTATCAAAAATCACCTAACGGTTATCAAGATCCATTATTCAAAGTTCGGCTTTATCGTCGCCTAACGTTGTTGGTTATTCCATTCTTGTTATCTGCGCCAGGCTCCTTTGGATTGCTTCGACACCCAAGTCGAATGTTTTTGGAAATTGGTCTCAGTGTTCCAGGTGGTGGACCGAACCTTGCAATAGTCGCAAATCCTGGGGGTCCGGGTTCCTTGCCATGGTGGTGCATTAGTCCAATTACTGCAGTTCTGATTGTTGCGTACTTCTCCACAACAGCTGCCCGTAAATTTGCTACCCCGGGAATAGTTTTCTTGTTGCTCGGAACTGCTGCCAGCGTCATTGTCGTTCCTGGAAATGGCACAACACTGAGCGCGCAAGTTTTTGCAGGAACTTTTCTCTCATTAGCAACCCTGTTCGCAATCGCTTCCGGCGTAGTTATGTTCGACAAAATCAAGGCGCGATTACAGCAGTCAAACATTAACTATCGACATATATCAGTCGCTTTAGTATTGATTCTTACTTTGGCTTACAGTGCCACCGCAGCATTTTGGCTTGTCACAGTCGGATCTAATTCCCCAGTCCAAAGCTCACAGAGTAAAGTTCTGCCCGCCTATCTGACAGTTGAGAAAAGTGCTAAGACTCTTGTAATCAGATCATATCTACAAGGATCAGAGCGAGCACTTGGGTATTACATCTCACGTGGAAGCGATGCCACTCTTGGCGAGGCGGATGTAGCACCTGCAGACACCCAGGTTATTTCGCAAGCAGTAGAAGGCCTGATTGATAACACGGGCGTGAATTCAAGCAAGGTGTTTGCGACTTTTGGAATCAAATATGTTTTCTTAAAGAAACCAACAATCGACGAAATTGTTCAGACAGTAGATGGCCTAGGGGGATTCACCAGAACCTCTGCGACAAAAGCTGGCATTGTATGGAAAGTTAACAACCCAACTGGTCGATTGATTCATACTGATTATGCCGGTGAGGTAACAATTCTTGAAGCCAAGGGGGTAACGGCATCAGTTCCATCGCCAGGAACTGTCACATTAACGGAAAGTTTCAGTAACGGGTGGCGTCTGTACCAAGACGGTTTCAAAAGCGCTCGGATTAAAGATCAAAATGGATTACCAACATTTGAAGTAACTAATGCCGGTGAAGTTACAGTGTTCCACGATGGCACCCTTCGCCGAGCTTGGATTTCATTCTTCATAATTACTCTTGTAACAACCATAGTTTTGGCACTTCCAGCTGGACGCCGTAAGCGAGAGATTTCAGAGAAGGAGCTTGCGTGAAAAAAGAAAGATCCATCCTTCTCGCAGTAGCCATTACTTTTGTGCTGCTTTCTAGCAATTTGCTTAACTTCACAGTTTCTACAAAAAGTTTTAGCGAAAGTTATCCGTCAACCGTGTGCCCTCCAAGTATCCCTGGACTTTCAACAGCAATATCCCTTACTTCAGCTGAGATGCAATTGCGCAAAACTGGGACTAATTCTATGAAAACCAAGACTGTTAAGGTCAGTCGATATGCAGTGACTTCTCAATCTGCAATAATCGAAAGCGAAGAAGTAACTCCTGTTGTATGGCAGGCACGAAAAGGAGTTTGGGCAGGATCCGTGGCTTGTAGCGCACCGGCTACTTCGCAATGGTTTATTGGAGCAACTGCTGACATCACATCAAAAGGCTCCCTTAACCTTGTCAACAGTGGATTAGGTAGGGCTCTTGTAAGTGTTTCTGTCTTTACAGAGAAAGGATCGCTTACTCCACAAGAGTTTATTGTGAAAGCAAATTCATACGAAAACATTCCATTGGTCTCGCTGGCACCTGGTGCAAAGCGAATCTCAATTCATGTAGTTCCAAAATCTGGTCGAGTAAATGCCTTCCTCATTGATGAGAGAGGTAAGGGGCTAAGGGCTCTTGGCGGAGATGTTGTAAACCCATCATCTAACCCGGAAAAACTGCTTGAGATTCCTGCAATTCCTCAACTGAACAAGAGAAACCTTGCAACTTCTCACACACTTCGACTGCTAGTGCCAGGTGAGATAAATGCAAGAATTAGTGCCGAAATTCGCTCTACCGATGGAACATTCTCCCCAGTTGGAATCAATGGAAAAGTGATTGCGAATCAAAAAGTGATTGAAATTCCAATGAATATTAAGATGGATTCAGGAATTTTTGCCTTGATTATCAAATCCGACCAACCAATCCTTGGCTCAGTATTCTCCAAGACTCTTGCTGAGGGAAAGAGTGATTTTGTCTGGAGCACATCTGCTCCTAAATTAAGTGATTTCACTCTGGCAACTACGGGATTGGCTCCCACCCTTGTCTTTACTGGAAAATCTGTTCGGGCAACACTTGAAGTAGTTTCCAGCAAGGGGGAGTTGAGATCCGTAATCATCCGCGGAGAAGACATCGCGACGTATAAAGTCTCGGCCTCAACCCGTTCTGTCAGATTCACAAAAATTGCACGTGGCGTAACTGGCGCAGCCCTCATCTCTTCAAAGAGCGGTTACGGATACCTGCCTTTGACTCCAGGAAGCGTTTTGACTAAGTCGGCAATTCCTACATCCAATATCAGTGTGTTAAATCCATAAATATTTAGCTAACACCTATAACCTTGTACTCATGAGTTCACACTTTCGCGGCGGACGTAGCTGCTCACGCGTCAGTTGTTCTTCCATCGCAACAATGACTCTCACTTACATTTACTCAGAGTCAACGGCAGTCTTAGGGCCTCTTGCAACTTTTTCTGAACCTCATGCGTACGATCTTTGTGACAAACATTCAATGAGATTAACCGTTCCCAATGGCTGGAGCGTCATTCGTCAAGATATAGATGAAAATCAAGTTGGACCGAGTGACGATGACCTTATGGCAATTGCAGATGCAGTTCGCGAAGTTGCACAAGGAACTAACTCTGATTCTTCTGTCTTAACGCCAACTACTTCACAATCGAGCGTGGGCCGTCGTGGACATTTACGCGCTGTCCCATCGTAATTTCTCATACAGCCAGTAACCTCTTTACGATACAGGCATGAGCGAATCGATATTTAAGGCCTACGATATTCGTGGACTTGTTGATAAAGAACTAACTCCTGACTTTGCATTCGCCACCGGAGTAGCCGTTGCTCGATTTTTAGAGTTATCGCGAGAGCCAGGGACTGTAGTAATTGGCGAAGATATGCGCCCATCCTCTCCATCATTAGCTGCGGCCTTCTCAGCGGGAATTACTTCGCAAGGTCTTGACGTAATCAGAATCGGTCTTGCATCGACTGACATGTTGTATTTTGCAGCTGGCAAGCTAAATCTTCCAGGCGCAATGTTTACGGCAAGTCACAACCCAGCGGCGTATAACGGAATTAAGTTATGCCTGAGTGGTGCACGTCCAATAGGTAAAGAATCTGGGTTAGTGACAATTGAGAATTTCGTAAAAGAAGGAACACCGATGGCAATGCGCAACCTTGGTGTTGAAAAGAAACAGGACTTACTTGAGGATTACGTTGATCACTTGCTCTCATTGGTAGACCTGGCTGATATTCGACCACTCAAGATAGTTATTGATGCTGGCAATGGCATGGCAGGACATACAGCTCCTGCCGTGTTTAAGCGATTAAATGCCGAAGTCATTGAGATGTATTTCGAACTCGATGGCACTTTCCCAAATCATGAGGCAAACCCGATTGACCCCAAGAACCTAGTTGATTTACAAAAAGCAGTAAAGAAGCATGGAGCAGATATTGGATTGGCATTTGACGGCGATGCTGACCGTTGCTTCCTTGTGGACGAGAAAGGTGATCTGGTTAATCCATCAGCACTGACTTCACTCATTGCCTCGCGCGAACTAGAGAAATACCCAGGCTCAAACATTATTTATAACTTGATTTCTTCTAAGGCTGTAAAAGAAGTTGTAGAAGAGTGTGGTGGCTCGGCCGTTAGATCGAGGGTCGGTCATTCTTACATTAAGAAACTTATGGCAGAAACGAACGCGGTTTTCGGCGGTGAACATTCTGGTCATTTCTACTTCAGGGATTTCTGGAAGGCAGATTCAGGAATGCTTGCAGCCCTTCATGCAATTGCTGCACTAGGAGAAAGTAAAAAGACTTTGTCTTCCATCCTTAAGGAATTTAACCGCTATGTTTCTAGTGGCGAGGTTAATTCAACAGTTACCGATGCACAGGCATCTATGAAAGTTATTGAAGAGAAGTATTTAGCTCAAGGTGGAGTGCACATTGATCATCTTGATGGCTTGACCGTGACTACAGATGGATGGTGGTTTAATCTCCGCGCATCAAATACCGAGCCCCTCCTTCGACTCAACGTCGAGGCTTCGACAGAATTACGCATGAAAAATGTGCGTGATGATGTACTTAACACCATCAGGGGCTAAGCCTGTTTCACCCTTTTATTCGAAGTCCACTAAACTAAAGACATAGCCGACTAGCACAGTAGAGCCCTACGCCGAAGGTCACGCGAAAAAACAGCCGTTTTAACTAGGGAGATAAATTTAAATGACACCTGTCACAACTATTCCAAAGCACGATATTGCAGATGCATCACTTGCAGCAGAAGGTCGCAAGCGCATTGAATGGGCAGAACGCAACATGCCTGTCTTGGCACAGATTCGTGAAAGATTTGAAAAGTCACAACCATTTACTGGAGTACGTATTGCTGCGTGCATGCACGTCACAACTGAAACAGCGAATCTTATGCGCGTACTCAAAGCTGGCGGTGCAGAAATAGCACTATGTGCCTCAAATCCACTTTCAACACAAGACGACACAGCAGCAGCTTTAGTTCATGAATACGGAATTTCGGTTTTTGCTCGTAACGCAGTAGACCGCGATGGTTACTACTCACATATCAACGCAGCGCTCGATATCGAGCCACATCAAGTATTTGATGATGGTTGCGATCTTGTAAACACACTTCACACCACTCGTAAGGAGTTACTTTCAAATATTGCAGGCGGATGCGAAGAGACCACAACAGGTGTTATTCGCCTAAACCAGATGGCAAAGGATGGCGCGCTTACATTCCCAATGATCGCCGTAAACGACACAGATACAAAGCATATGTTTGATAACCGTTACGGAACCGGTCAGTCGACACTAGATGCTGTCTTCCGTGCTACAAACTTCTTGCTCGCAGGACGCATCGTTGTCGTGGCCGGATTCGGTTACTGCGGTAAAGGTGTTGCAGAACGCGCAAAGGGCATGGGCGCAGATGTAGTCGTTACTGAAATCGACCCAACTAAGGCACTCGATGCAATGATGCAGGGCTTCCGCGTCATGCCAATGGTGGATGCAGCAAAAGTTGGCGACGTATTCATCACAGTCACAGGCAATCGCGACGTTCTACGCGACGAGCACTTTGCAGTAATGAAGGATGGCGCAATTATGGCTAACTCAGGTCACTTCGATATTGAAATCGATGTTGCTTGGCTCGAGCAGAATTCATCGAAGAAGAATGCAAAGATGCGTCACCAGACTGATGAATACGTCATGAAAGATGGTCGTCGCCTGCTTCTCCTTGCAGAAGGACGACTTGTAAACCTTGGAGCAGCCGAAGGCCACCCTGCATCAGTTATGGATATGTCTTTCTCTGATCAGGCACTTACCGCTGAATATCTTGTAAAGGAAGCAAAGAATCTTCCAGCAGGTGTTCACGAAGTTCCTACATATATCGATAAGGAAGTTGCTTCACTTAAGTTGCAGTCAATGGGAGGACGTATTGACGTACTTACTCCAGCTCAAGATATGTACCTCAACTCTTGGGAGCACGGTTCTTAAATGACCGTTGCCGTTAAATGACACTAGTCATGGTCGTCGATGACGATCAAGACTTGGCAGAAATGCTTGGAATCGTTTTAACGAGTTCAGGTTTTGATGTAGATCTTGTTGGTCGGGGAGACGAGGCTCTGGAGGTTTTTAGAAATAATCCTCCAGACCTAGTCTTACTCGACGTGATGTTGCCGGGTATTGATGGCATCGAGGTCTGTCGTTTGATTAGAAAAGAATCAATGGTTCCCATTGTGATGCTCAGTGCAAAAGGTGAGACTCAGGATATTGTCCGGGGACTTGAAGCAGGCGCAGATGATTACATGCAGAAACCATTTAGAGATAAAGCAGAATTGATTGCTCGAATTCGTACTCGTCTGCGTCGCACTAATGCAGATGTCACGGGACTCCTAACCATTGGTGATCTCTCTATTGATGTGACAGCACATGAAGTGCGCCGCGGTACAACCTTTATTCAATTGACGCGGCTGGAATTTGACTTGCTTGTCGCACTTGCGAAAGACCCAGGTCGAGTGTTTACACGCGATGCTCTACTGAGCGAAGTATGGGGTTATCGTCAAACTACCGATACACGACTTGTCAATGTCCATGTGCAGCGCCTTCGCTCAAAAATTGAACACGATGCAGAGCATCCAGAGATTGTTATGACTGTTCGTGGAGTTGGCTATAAGGCGGGCGGAACTGCCTAACATGAAAGGCATACGTTATGCACTTCAGCATTCACTCGTAACCAGAGTTATTCTCTCAACAGTCCTACTTTCACTCGGCGTTGTCTGGCTAACTGGCTCAGCTTTGTATTCAAGACTCGCAGATGGCATTCGGTCGACCAGCCTTAACTCATCTATCGCTGAATCACGATATACATTTTTCAATGCCGATTATCAGATGCTTGCCTCTGAAGGAATGGCAGTTGAGGACCGTAAGCGAGTTTTGGCCGAGTTTGTGGTTAGTACTTCTACTCAGGGAATTAACGAAGAGCGACGAGAAGTAATCTTCCTCAAAACTCCAAGTGCGAAGAGAATTACAACTTCGTATGAAATGTCGTCAAACATAATTAAGAACTCATCGATACCCGCAGATCTAAGAAAACGTGTGCAAAAGACTTCCGAAATCCAGTATGCATATGCGCCAGCGGCATACAACAATGGTGCAACAGTTGATTCGCTCTTTGTCGGAGAAAAAATACGAATTCCTGGTGGTGGGCGCTATGAAATGTATATCGTCTTCTCACTAAAGAATCAGAGCACTACTTTAGATCTCATCAAAAATTCACTTCTACTTACAGGTATTGCGCTCTTGCTTTTAATTGCTCTCATTACCTGGCTCGTTGTCCGCCAAGTCGTGAGACCTGTTCGGGATGCCGCACGTATTGCAACTCAATTTACGCAGGGTGATTACAGCCAGCGAATGACAGTTACTTCAACCGACGAGATGGCATCACTTGCGAACTCATATAACGAGATGGCTCACTCCATTGAACAACAAATTAGCCGCTTAGAACATTTATCGCGAGTCCAGCAGCGTTTCGTTTCTGATGTTACGCACGAGCTACGCACCCCGCTCACAACATTGCGTATGGCATCAGAAGTCATTCACAATCAACGGCAATCATTTGATCCACTTGTAGCGAGAAGTTCTGAACTCCTAGCAGCGCAATTAGATAGATTTGAGAGACTTCTCGAAGATTTGCTTGAGGTAAGCCGATTTGATGCCGAAGTAGCAGTGCTAGAACCAATCGAATTTGATGTTGTTTCCTTGATAAAGCGGTGCGCAAAAGATTTCGATGTTTCTAATGATTCTGGGTTGCCAGAAATTCAAGTCAGATCTGAGAATGAGATTGTTACCATCAAAGCCGATATTCGACGGGTAGAAAGAATTATGAGAAATCTTCTTTCTAACGCACTTGATCACTCTGAAGGAAAAGAAATCATCGTAAATGTTGTGTCTACTGATTCAGAAGTTGGCATTGGCGTAAGAGATTTCGGTTCAGGGCTCGATGAGTCAGCCCTTATTCGAGTATTCGATAGATTCTGGAGAGCGGATCCTTCGCGCGCCCGCATTCGAGGAGGTACAGGTCTTGGACTTTCTATCTCTCTGGAAGATGCTCGTCTTCACAATGGGGAACTCGATGCATGGGGCCGTCCTGGATTAGGGGCTCACTTTGTTCTGACGTTGCCACGCAAGGCGGGGGATGCGATAAATGCACGTCCGATAAAAGCAGTACCAATAGATTTCCACCAGGAGAGTTTTTATCAATAATTAATCACTCCTTAGGCGCGAGAATGCTTAAGTGAAGATATTGCAATCTCTCCAGGAACTTATATTCCCAGTGCGTTGCTTGGGATGTAGCGCGCTTGGAATCGAAATCTGCTCGCAATGTAGAAGATTTTGGCATCCTAGAATCATTCGTACAGCTTCTCGCTTATCGCCGCATTTTCCGATCTATTCTTCGATTCCATATTCTCCTGTTGCTGGAAGAGTTTTGCTTGCTGCAAAAGAAAATGGAATCTCCTCTGCTGATAAACTGCTTACTGATGCTCTTACATTTGCACTCACATATTGCCTCGATGAAACTCTCGCTACATTTATAGTTCCTATTCCATCCCGTAAAGAAGTGGCGCGCATGCGAGGTCGACAATTTATCGCTGTGATTGCAACCGATGCCGGAGAGTTCACTAGTACCCCAATTCATGAACTCTTAACACATGTAAGAAAGGTGAAAGATCAATCGACTCTTAACGCCAAATCCCGCTCCATCAACTTAGATGGGGCGCTAATCTCCCGAAGATTTGTCGGTGGAAATGCTGTCCTCATTGACGACCTCGTCACAACTGGGGCGACGCTGCATGAAGCCGCGCGCGCATTGCGGGCTAGAGGCATTACCGTGGCGGCTGCTGTAACTGCCTGCGTTGCCGAACCTCTACGATAAGGGGGCTCGAAAAGAGCCTAGAGACTCTTGGCAATTGGAAGGTAAATACATGGCTGCAATTCTCGACCGCATCATGCGAGCCGGCGAAGGAAAAATACTTCGCGACTTGAGCAAGATCGTCGAAAAGGTGAACTCTTTCGAAAGTTCCATCACAACACTTTCTGATGATCAGTTGCGCGCCAAGACAGAAGAATTCAAATCACGCCTTGCCAAGGACGAGTCCCTTGATGATTTACTTCCTGAAGCTTTTGCAGTTGTACGAGAAGCTGCGATGCGCACGCTTGGTCAGCGCCATTACGATGTTCAAATCATGGGTGGTGCAGCACTTCACCAAGGAAACATCGCAGAAATGCGTACCGGTGAAGGAAAGACTCTTGTTGCAACCCTTCCTTCTTATCTCAACGCTCTAGCTGGTCGTGGCGTGCACGTAGTTACAGTTAACGATTATTTGGCAGAGCGCGACAGTGAATGGATGGGTCGAGTTCACAGATTCTTAGGACTCTCTGTTGGAGTTATTTTGAACAGCATGACACCAGCTGAACGCCGCGCTGCGTATCTTTCAGACATTACATATGGAACTAATAATGAATTCGGTTTCGACTACCTTCGAGACAACATGGCATGGACTCTAGAAGATTGTGTTCAGCGCGATCACTTCTTCGCCGTTGTCGACGAAGTTGACTCTATTTTGATTGACGAAGCTCGTACCCCATTGATTATCAGTGGACCCGCAGATAAAGCAACTAAGTGGTACGTAGAGTTTGCAAATATTGCTACAAAGCTGCAACGAAATACACATTACGAAGTTGACGAGAAGAAGAAGACTGTCGGAATTCTTGAAGACGGCGTCTCCAAGGTAGAAGAGCTCCTCGGAATCGAAAACCTCTACGAAGCAGCCAATACAACACTTATTGGATACCTTAACAATTCCGTGCGTGCAAAGGAACTTTTCAAGCGCGATAAAGATTATGTTGTCATGAATGGCGAACTTCTTATTGTTGATGAACACACTGGTCGCATGCTTGCTGGGCGTCGCTATAGCGAAGGGCTTCACCAAGCTCTTGAAGCTAAAGAGCGAATCGAAATTAAAGATGAAAACCAGACTTTAGCGACTATCACACTACAGAATTACTTCCGTCTCTACGAAACGATTTCAGGCATGACCGGTACGGCGATGACGGAAGCTTCTGAATTCCACCAAATTTACAAACTTGGTGTTGTTCCAATCCCTACAAATCGCACAATGCAAAGAATCGATCAACCAGACTTGGTCTATAAATCTGAGGTGGGTAAGTTTGCCGCTGTAACTCGCGACATCACTGAACGCCATCGCAAAGGACAACCAGTTCTTGTTGGTACCGTCAGCGTTGAAAAATCAGAAGAGCTATCTGCATTCCTCAAAAAAGCTGGTGTTCCACACGAAGTACTTAACGCGAAGCACCACGAACGCGAAGCATCAATTGTTGCTCGAGCAGGAATAAAAGGTGCAGTAACTGTCGCAACAAATATGGCAGGCCGTGGTACCGACATCATGCTTGGCGGCAACCCCGAGTTCATGGCAGATTTTGAGTTGCAGAGAAAAGGAATTTCTCCAGTAGATAATCCGACAGAGTATGAAGCTGCATGGCCAGCAGAAATTGCAAAGCAGAAAGCAGCGATTGCAAAAGAACATGAAGAGGTTGTTTCTCTTGGCGGTCTATACGTTTTAGGTACAGAGCGCCACGAATCCCGCCGTATCGATAATCAGTTACGTGGACGTTCCGGACGTCAAGGCGATCCTGGCGAATCTCGCTTCTATCTCTCTCTGCAAGATGACTTAATGCGACGCTTTAACTCAGGAATCGTGGAACGTGTACTTGGAGCAGCGGGTTTGCCTGAAGATGAACCTATCGAATCCAAAATGGTTTCCAATGCAATCCGCTCAGCCCAAACACAAGTTGAGGCGCAGAACTTTGAAATCCGTAAGAATGTATTGAAGTATGACGATGTAATGAACCGTCAACGTGAAGTTATCTACGCGGAGCGCCGCCTTGTACTTGAAGGCGAAGATCTTGGATCTCAGGTTGGTGACTTCATGGCCGAGACTATTTCTGCTTACGTGCGTTCTGCCACCGCTAACGGATATGCAGAAGATTGGGATCTAGCCCAACTCTGGACAGCGATAAAGTTGATTTATCCAATTACCTTCACCCCCGAAGATCTAGTAAATGAATTTGGTTCACTTTCAGCTCTAGATGCTGAAATTCTTGAGTTTAGAATCCTTGAAGATGTTGCAAGCGCATATAAGAAGCGCGAAGAAGATTTAGGGGAAGGAATCCTTCGCGAATTAGAGCGAAAAGTTCTTCTCTCTGTCCTTGATCGCAAATGGCGCGAGCACTTATATGAAATGGATTATCTCCAAGAGGGAATCGGACTTCGTGCAATGGCTCAAAGAGATCCCCTCGTTGAATACCAACGTGAAGGATATGAACTTTTCTCCGCGATGATGGATGCAATTAAAGAAGAGCTGGCAAGCCTGGTGTTTAACGTTGAGGTAACTATCGAAGGAGATGGATCGCAGATCTCTGCACGTGGTGTTGATGAAAAACCAGCACAGAAGATGCCGCTTCAGTACAGTGCTGCAGATGAGAATGGTGTTGTGAGAACTGGAGAAGTTTCCAGAAACAGCCCTTGCCCATGTGGCTCAGGTAAGAAATTTAAGCGTTGTCACGGCGCCGCTTAAATCACTTTTCCTAGATCATTTGCAGAGCAGTGCACAACCATCTGCCATCTACGCCTTCAAATCTAATCATCACCGCGCGTAATCGATCACCGTATCGAACCGTGATTGTGCTTTCGCAAATTCCATCTAATGGTTCGCTCTGATAAATATTGCGGATGCGACCAATTTCCTTCTCGCTGCCTGTCTTTCGAAGTAGTTCCATGTAAATAACTCTGTGACAAGTGTGAATCAATTGGGCTGGCTGTCTTCGTCCAGCCCAGATTTCAATGACACTCACAACAAACTTCATAGTCCAAGTGTGCAAATCAGGAAGTTCTGACGATGCTGTAGGGATAGGCATTTCATCGGCATCTATATCTTCACCGAAAGTTGATGGGACAAGATAAAGCTTTGCACTCTGTGGGATTTGCACCTGTATTGGGGGAGCAAATAGATCCAGTACAGGATGTGTCCAAAGAGCAGGATCTTCGGTACTTGAAATAAGGTGCAAATAGGGACGAGGCAGCAGGTTCGAGAAATCATAGGATTCTGTAGTCATAGGGTGATGATGTGCTCACGTAATTGGCTACGAATCATTTTCTCGTATGATTTTGGCTCATACTTTTTTATGACTGTGGATGCAGACTGATACTTCCTTTAGGCAGGCTCATACCATCCGGCCATGGCTCCCAAGAAGAAACGTAATGCTCGATTAACTATTTCAGTCGCACTCTTTATTGCTGCTCTCGTCGCATCATTCTTAATGTCCTACGTTGCGAATAAAGACGAAAAATACTGGGTGGCTCTTTTACCGATTGCTGCTGGGACACAAATCCAACAATCAGATCTTGGATTTGTAAATGTCTCTCTGGGGAGTTCATGGGATCGGTACATCTCCAGCAAATTCACACCCATTGGCGCCTATTCACATAGAGCGATTGCGGCAGGAGAAATCCTCTTCTCAGATTCAATTTCTACGAAGGCGCTATCAACACTTAATGAGCAAGTTTCGGTAAGTGTCCGTGCAGTCGATATTCCTCAACAAGTGGGTATCGGAGAATCCGTAAGTATCTTTCAAGTTCATGACCAAAAAAATGGAGAGAAATCAATTGAACCTTCACTGATACTGCGGGACGCATTTGTAGTCTCGATAGATAGAAAAGGAAGTAATTTTGGTGGAGAGACAGCATTAACAATTTCTGTAAGACATGAGTTAGTTTCAGAATTGCTCGCCGCGACAACTCGAGGACGACTGGTCGCCGTGCGAACTCATGAGTGAGATTAATTCAAGTGCTATCACTGCAATTCATGATTCTGAATTTGAGAGCTTTGCTGCAAGTACTCTATTTACAGAAGGGTGGAGCGTTTTGCATAGGGCTCTGGATTGGTCTTCATTAATCAGTTTTCTATCAACTATAAAGAAGTTACCTGATGTTCTCTTGCTTTCCACTAACCTGACCGGGATTGAGATTGGACAGATAGAGACTTTACAGCGCCAAGGAATACGAGTCTTTCTTTTTCAAGAATCTTCGAGTGATGCATTGACTTTTCCTCACTCGATACAGAAGCCTGAAAATTCTCTTGAACTCATTGGTTTGATTCGAGGCTCGATACGATCTCCTTTGCTTCGCAACAAATCAATTATCCAATCATCTGCCAAGGCGCACGTCTTAACAGTTGGTTCAGCACATGGTGCAGCGGGGTGCACTTCTTTGAGCATAAATCTAGCTACAGAATTAGCGCTAACAGGAAAGAAAGTTCTTTTAGTCGATGCCCATATCACTTCACAATCAATAGCAATATTGCTAGGTCTCCAGGGATTGCATAGTGCGAAAGAAGCGCAGGAGATTGCTTCAAATCTGTGGGCAATAGAAGTAACTCAAACAAATGTTTTTCAATCTATTGAGATGCTTAATAGGGCTCTGAATGAATTTGATCTGATTCTTATAGATATCGGAACGCTAACTGATGTTGCTCAAACCTTGAGTGGACGAAGATGGAGTGGAGAAGTTCTTGTCTGGGTCAGTGTGCACGGTGATGATTTATGGGTAATGTCAAAATCTGATCGATTGGGTACAGAAAGATTGCGGCGACTAGTTCTAGAGTTGTCCAAGAATCTGATGAAGTCTTCAATATCTTGCGTGCAATCATTCACCAGTGAAAACAAACGTTTAAAAGAAAATGATCAAGCATTTCTGGCCGTTGCGACCTCAATTCGGCCAAAGAGAATTCTGCGGTATGCGATGGATTCCCGTTCAATCGCGATGGCAGAGAGAGAACAGTGCTCACTGTATGACTCAAATGAGCGAAGCTTGCTCCGAAAGAGCGTGCTGGAATTATCAGGCGAACTCGAGCTCTAACTTCTTATAGGCTACTCACATGCGTGCCTATGTTGGAGTCACTGCTCAGGAACTGAGCGAGTTCCTCAAGTCAGCCACCCTGGATGTCAGTGATGTCTATGCTGCAACTGACTTCTTTGTTAAAGCTAATCCGGATTTAGATGAAGAAGAGATTGAATACACACTTTCGATAGTTGCTGCAGAAGATGCACAAGATCTAGTTGCCACAGGAACTGGTGTGCCGTTAGTACTCGCTTTTGAGATATCCGAGGACATAATTGAGGCCAAACACGAGATGTCAGTCTCTCTTTCTGCTCCACTTTCATGGAAAAACCTCGAGTGCTGTTTCGAAATTTCTGATGATGGCGAAGAACTTACTTGGTTTGCCACACAGGAAATTTCAGAGAAAATCACAGAGTGGCTTGCATAAGGGTTTCTCATGGCCTCAATTGAAGAATTTGTCCGAGATAGAAGCTCGCTCAGCGATGAGCAGATTCATCGCCTGCGAGAACTCATTGCAGATTGGCAACTACTCTCTGATCTCTCATTTGCGGATTTGATTTTATGGGTGCCACTTCGTAAAGATTTCAAGAGCTGGCCCACTGGATATGTATCAGTGGCGCATATACGACCAACAACTGCAGCAACACTTTTTCCTCATGATGTGATTGGCGATGAAATCACATATGGTCAAAGACCTCATATTGATCAGGCATTGTCTTCAGCTGAAATAGTAAGAGATACACAGCCAGAGCAGCTGGGCGATCACATGGTTAAGGAAGAAACCATTCCTGTAGTTGTCGACAACCAGGTAATTGGAGTTATCTCTCGTCACAGAGACTCTGAGTTGATGCGCCAGCCGAGTCGACTCGAATTAAACTATCGCGAAATTGCTCACAACTTATATCGAATGGTCTCTGAGGGAACTTTTCCTTTCCCGAATGCTGGAACGCTATTTGATCCGGCGCCCCGAGTTGGCGATGGGCTAATCCGCCTTGATGTAAATGGAGTACTTTCATATGCAAGCCCCAACGCTCGTTCTGCATTTAGTCGTCTTGGGTGGCTCGGCGATGTTGAAGGCCACAAACTTGGAGATGTTGCTCAATCTCTTGCACGTGAAAGCGCTGATGCAAAGGAAGAAAGCATCTCAACTGGTTTATCTGGAAAAGCACTCAAGCGCGTTGAAGTAGAAAATCAGGGAGGCACAATTTCCTTCACTGTGCTGCCTCTGATCAAAGGCGAAGACAGAGTCGGTGCGATTGTCCTGTTAAATAACGTGACTGAACTACGCAGGCGCGAACGTGAGCTCGTCACTAAGGATGTAACTATTCGAGAGATTCACCACCGAGTTAAGAATAATTTGCAAACAGTCTCTGCGCTTCTGCGATTACAAGCGAGAAGAATTGATGATCCGGGGGCGAGTGCGGCACTCAATGAAGCAGTAAGAAGAATTGCTTCGATTGCACTGGTACACGAAACACTTTCCAATAGCCCTGATGCTTCGGTTGCATTCGACGAAGTTTTAGATAGCTTGGTCTCGCACGCACTTGAGCTCAGTCCTCGCATGAATGAGTTAACTATCCAACGTACTGGCGCACTAGGTTCACTCGAGCCTCGAATTGCAACACCACTGGCCTTAGTTATTACCGAACTAATTCACAACGCGTTAGAGCATGGCCTTGCAGAGACAGGATCCGCGCTGGGTATTCACGTCTCTTCCAAAGGACAACAACTACAAGTAACGATTTCTGATGACGGCGTTGGCTTGCCCGATGGATTTGATATTGCCACATCACCTAATTTGGGGCTTCAAATTGTAAGGACTCTTACCGAGAACGAACTTCGAGGGACTCTGACTCTCAGTTCGGATTCCGAACAGACTCAAGCAGTTCTTTCTTTCCCTAATACATGATAAATCTTGTAGAGAATTAGGAGTTTGAGTTATCCATTAGGCGCGCACGATTACGTGCTGCACGGCGCTTCAGTGCACGGCGCTCATCTTCAGATAGCCCGCCCCAGACACCTGCATCTTGTCCGGATTCAAGGGCCCAAGCAAGACAAGGATCTTTAACAATGCATCGATTACAGACTTTCTTCGCCTCTTCAATTTGAGAGATCGCAGGTCCTGTATTTCCAACAGGGAAGAAGAGCTCGGGATCCTCATCGCGACATGCAGATTGATGCCTCCAGTCCATGGCTCACCCCCCAATCAGATTCGTACATTTGCAGATTCATTCATTTGTGCACGACACGTGCGCGCAAGAGGGTAATTCTCCCTGTTACTAGAGAGATTAACAAGAAGGTACTGGAATAGATTTCAATTCTTGAAGTGATATATATCCCTCTTAGACACATTCGCCTCTATATTTTTAGCGGTGCCCCCGACAGGAATCGAACCTGTGCACCTGCCTCCGGAGGGCAGTGCTCTATCCCCTGAGCTACGGGGGCGCAGGTACAAGGGTAGGTTATACGACTATGAGTTCACATGAGAAAGCTTATTTTGCAACAGGTTGTTTCTGGGGTGCAGAACGTCGCTTCTGGAATTTAACTGGAGTAATTGAAACGAGCGTTGGTTATATGGGAGGCGCTCGCCCTAATCCTTCGTATGAACAAGTGTGCACTGGTGTAAGCGGACATGCAGAGAGCGTTGAAGTAACTTTCGATCCAGCGCAGATTTCATATCGCCGGTTACTTGAAGAGTTTTGGGTGATGCACGATCCAACTTCTCTCAATAGGCAAGGGGGAGATATCGGGAGTCAATATCGAAGTGCAATTTTTACAACGTCGGAGTCGCAACAGCTTCAAGCTGAGGTAACTCGCGATGTCTATCAAGCAGCACTGGATCGTGAAGGGCTAGCGAGAATAGTTACTGAGATAAATAGTGCGAATGGAATTGCTTACTACCTAGCTGAGGATTACCACCAGAAGTATTTGAAGAAAAATCCAAATGGTTATGACTGCCATTCCTCAACAGGTGTGGCATTTCCAATAGTTGTTAACTAAGCGCTCGCCAGCAATACCAAGCCACGACGCTTCTGTACGGTGCAAATTTCATTCCCTTTTTCTCAAGTTCTTTCGGAGTAATGTCTTCTGAGAGAGAATAAATCTTCTCCCATCCGCGTCGAACTCCTAAGTCGCCAGTTGGCCAGATATCCAAACGACCCAACTGAAACATCATAAACATATCTACAGTCCAGGGCCCGATGCCCCACAAACTTGTGAGTTGATCAAATATTTTATTGTCATCTTCAATCTCATGGAGTTTGTTTATGTCTATTCGCTTTGTGAGCGCAGCATCGGCTAGCCCCTGAATAGATTTAAACTTTGCTCCAGACACTCCTGCTTCACGCATCTCTGCCTCAGAAATGCCAGCAACTCGTGCCGGGATTATTCGACCTCCTGAAAGTTTTTTCACTCTCGCAAAAATCGTATCTGCAGCCTTTACAGCCAACTGCTGGGAGATGACGGATTCGACCAGTGCCTCAAAGTGTGTGATTGGCTTGGGGTTTCTTCCAACAGTGCATAAAGGATGGCTCTCAATAATCTTCGCCATTCTTCTATCTCGCGCTGAAATTTCGCCTGTGATTCTCTTCATTCTCGCGGCAGTGATGATTTCAGTCATAGATAAAGAGTAAACAGAATGCAATACTTCGTCCATGAGCGGTAATGAGAAGTTAACTCTTACGGCACAAGTCCTTGCAGAATTGCGCACTCACAGAAGTGAGAAATGGCGAACATTTCCTTCAGATGTCCTTCCGCTACCAGTAGCAGAAATGGATTTCCCTGTCGCAGAACCAATTCTTAAGACCTTGCGAGCGATGGTTGATAAATCAGATCTTGGCTACTTGGGACCAATTCCAGAAATGGGAGTAGCTTTTTCACATTTCGCAGAAAAACGTTGGGGATGGAAAGCAGATCCGCTTCAAGTGCGTATTGCGGCAGACGTTGGCGTCGGGGTGGTTGAAGTCCTCAGGGTCATTGCGAAACCTGGAGATAAAATCTTGATCAACTCTCCGGTTTACCCCAATTTTTGGACGTGGTGTGCAGAGACTCATTTAGTTGAGGTTGACTCTCCAATGACGCTTAGCGATACGGAGATTGAGGGAAGTCACTGGGTAATTAACTGGGATGAAATTGAAAAAAGTTATGCATCTGGAATCAAAGCTCACCTCATCAGTAATCCGCATAACCCACTAGGAAGAATGTACTCGGCTCAAGAACTTTCTCGCTTTGCTGACCTTGCTGTCAAGCACAACGTGATTGTAATAAGCGATGAAATTCACGCACCACTTACCTATGCCGAAAGCACTTTCCACCCGTTCCTCTCTATTTCAGAGAATGCACGAAAAGTTGGCATTACAGTTACGGCTGCAAGTAAAGGGTGGAATATCGCCGGACTTAAATGCGCAATCATCGTGACAGAGAACGAGCAGATGCATACTTTGCTCGATGCAATTGCTCCAGCTACACATTATCGAGCATCACTTCTTGGAGCCTTTGCCTCAGTATCTGCCTTCGAAGAAGGGGAGCCATGGCTTGACTTATTGATGTCTCAATTAGAAATTAACCGTTACTTAATCAAAGAATTAATTGATACCTATACACCCAAAGTGGGTTATCTCATCCCACGGTGCTCATATCTTGCATGGCTCGATCTCACCCCCTTTAACTTGGGGGAGGATCCAGCAGCAGTGCTTGTTGAGAAAGCAAAAGTGGCCTTTGTGCCAGGACATCGTTTCGGAAAGCAAGCTTCACAATATGTACGCCTAAATTTTGCAACTAGCCCAGAGATTCTCGAAGAAGCATTTACAAGACTTGCGCCAGTTCTGCGTTAAACGATTACGCTAGGTCAATGAGCCACGAGAACCTCAGTCCTGAAACAATTGCAATCTCATTGGGCAGACCTGAACGCAGTGCAGGTGCGGGGCTAAATGTTCCAATCACCATGAATTCAACATATGTTGCAAACGGTGCAATCAACTATGGCCGCACAGGAAACCAAACATGGGAACCGCTCGAAGAAGCAATCAGCGCTCTGGAAGAAGCTTCATCAACTCTTATCTTTTCATCTGGAATGGCCGCAATAACAGCTGCGTTTTCAATTCTGCCTCACGGAGCACCTATTGTTGCTTCGCATGAAGGCTACAGCGGGACTATGTCTTTACTTAAGCGTTATCACTCAGAGGGACGCTTGGAAGTTCGTTTTGTAGATATCACCGACACAAAAGAAGTTATTGCTCAGTTACAAGGCGCAGCGTTTCTTTGGGTTGAGTCACCAACAAATCCTGGCTTAGGCGTTGCTGAAGTCGGCGTCATTATTGGCGAAGCAAAGAAGCGCAATCTGGGGGTTGGATTTGATAACACTTTTGCAACTCCACTTAATCAGAAGCCCCTCACATTCGGTGCAGATATCGTGATGCATTCCGTCACTAAGTATTTGGCTGGACATAGTGATGTACTTCTCGGCTCTCTTTCGATGAAAGATCCTGCGCTGCATGCACGTTTGCAGAATGCTCGAATGTCATTTGGGTCAATCGCAGGGCCATTTGAATCATGGCTCGCCTTACGTGGAATCCGCACCTTCCCCCTTAGATTTGAGCGAGCACAAGAGAACGCCGCAATTTTGGCAACTAGGCTCGCAGCACATCTATCTGTATCGAACGTTCGCTATCCAGGCTTTGGTGCAATAGTTTCATTTCAAATTGAAGGTGATGCAAAGAAGGCCGAAGCAGTATGCGATGCGGCAACGTTGATTACGAACGCAACTAGCCTCGGGGGAGTTGAAACAACATGGGAGCGCCGCCGCCGCTGGGAGTTAGAGAGCCACAGCGTTCCTGAAAATCTCATCCGTCTATCTGTTGGTTGCGAGCATGTTGAAGATCTCTGGCGCGATATTCAGTCAGCACTCGCCGGGAGTTAAAGAGAGCACTTTCTTTCAAAGTGGAGTATTTTTAGACATATGAAAGCACTTCGCAGAATCCTCGCGGCAATCACTGTCGCCCTTCTGGCTTTTCGTGCGATTGGGTCGTTTCTCTCATGGGTTGAGAAGCAAGAAGAAACAGAAACTGACGCCTGGATTGATGAAGAAGAATTCGAAGAAGCTTAGATGTCTACTCATGAATATGTTGCCGGAAGTTGCAACATTGGAAATGGCGAAGTAAAGCGACGTCAACTTGTTGCACTTATCGGACTTATTCTCTCGATTAGCACCCTCATCGGCTTTATCTCAACGAATACAGAACCTTCTCTCAGACTCGGTATTTTTCTCCCGCTCTCTGTTGCATCTATTGGCTGGGTTCAGTCGCGTAAGAGATTCTGCTTGGCTTACGGCTTCATGGGCACCTTTAATTTTGGCAAGCTCGGCCAATTATCTAAAGTCAGCGATAAAGATTCCCTTGCTGCAGATCGCAAGACGGCGCTCACAATATTGATTCAATCACTTAGCTTGGCTGCGGTGTTAACCATGATTGTGTACTTGCTCCCACTTTAGTAAACCGTTTCACTCTCTATCATTTCTTGGGCTGAAGTGAGATGCTTATGAAGTGAAAATTATTATTCATACCCGTCATGCAGAACTCGCAAGTGACTTTAAATCAATCGCTGAAGAAAAATTGCAATCTATGGAGCGTTTCAGCGTAACAATTGATCGCATCGAAGTAGAAGTACTTCATGAGGCAAACCCACGCCAAGGTAAGAATTCCCATAAAGTGGTGATTACTTCTCACGGTTCAGGGCCGTTGCTCCGAGCAGAGGCAAGCGCATTTAATGATCTCGCTGCTTTTGATGAAGCAATTAAAAATATTGAACTACAGATTAGAAAAATTCATGAGCGAGAAAAAAGCCACGATCGTCACACTGTGCGCACCATGAAAACGACAAATCAATAACTGATTAGCGGTTCTTCTTTCCTCCGCCATCTTTCATCATGGGGCCATTCTTGGCAGGACGCACAGGTTCAGTAGGAGGCACTGGTGGTTCACCAAGTTCAAGAAGTGCCTCTTCTCTGGCAATAATTGCATTTGTAATAATGGACTTTAAATTGGTATTAATTGCTGATTTCTGTTCTGGCTTCACTGCTACCTGCATCGCATTGCGAGAATCCTGACGAGCTTTCTTTACTGAGATATCAAAAGTTTGATTGATTACACGAATTTTTTGAACCCGGTCTCGCATTGCTACAGCAAATGCTTCGCGATCTCTCTTAAATTGCTCCATTGCAGCTTTATACACATCGATACTTGTTGATGGAGCAGGAGTTGGAGTAGGAGTTGAATCCGCATGAGCGACAAAAGTGCATGACGAGAAGAGAACTGCTAACAGAGATATCTGTGCTGCCCTCATTTTTCTCATGTGCCTATAGTAGGTCTGCGCGAGTGTGAATATTCTGTGAAACTTCTAGCGGATGCGTGTGCGTGTCCTGAATTTGGTAGAAAAAGCTGCGAACGCATGGCAGGGTAAGCACATGGGCCAACTCATAATGATTATCGATGATGAGGCTGGGGTGCGCGATCTTCTTGGCGATGCACTCAAACTCGCTGGATTTGAAACCGTCAGTGCTACCGATGCAATGAATGCTCAAACACTTCTGCGATCAATCAAGCCAGATCTGCTCATCGTGGATATAAACATGCCAATGATGGATGGTTTTGAATTTATCGAACGGATTAGAGGAAACGGGGATAGCACACCTGCACTTATGTTGAGTGCTCGTGGAGATCGAGCAGATGTTACAAGAGGTCTCACCCTTGGAGCTGATGACTATGTCACGAAACCTTTCGGTCTTGAAGAACTTGTTCTCCGAATCAAAGCAATTTTGCGTCGATCACAATTTAGCTCTACAACCAATACAACACTGACACATGGCCCGATCACTCTTGATGCCGATACCCATCAAGTAACTTTTAATGATGAAGTAATTGATTTATCACCAACAGAATTTCGTTTGCTGCATGTTTTGCTTGAAAGTAAAGGCCGAGTGCTTTCTAAGACATATCTTCTGGATGAAGTATGGGGAATTACTTTCGAATCTGAGAGTACTGTCGTAGACACCTATATTTCCTACCTTCGTAAGAAGTTACACCGAGATGGTTTTGAGGGAATCCGCACAGTAAGAGGAGTTGGCTTCCAGCTTCAAGCGGAGAAAAAGTGAAGTTTTCGAATACAACTCGAACAAGTTTCTTTACAATTCTATTAATTACAATTCTGACAGTAGGAATTGGTGGCTACTCGGCAATTCACACGCGCAACGCTGAGGTGAGTGAAGTCAATGCTTCACTCGAATTTGTAGCTCAAGCCGCAATTGAAAATCCAAGACAGTCAGTGGGAGCCGCACTTTTTGCTATTGAGCAATTGACTCTCAATATCACGCTGACTCTTCTGACAAGTGAGGGTCAGGAGACACTCATTAACGAATCTTCCCTTAACTATCAAGGTGCTCCACCTGCACAACTTGTTCGAGAGGCGAGTCGTAAACCAGTGAAAATCTCTGGGGAGTATCCGTACCAACTTCGAAGTGTTCAAACACCCGGAGGAGACTTTATCCTTATAGCTAAATCAATTTCAGAAGTTGATTCGCACTTTGATAGAAACATCACTTCCCTAGCTATCTTTACCTTGATTGCAGATTCCTTCACTGTACTTTTACTTCTGCTCTATTTCAGACGCACAAATCAACGAGACCAACTGGAATCCCTTTCGCGTATGCAGGAATTTCTTGGTGATGCTTCACACGAACTGCGCACTCCTCTAACTGTCATAAAAGGTTATGTGGAGATGCTGAGTAAAAAACAGTTGTCCGCTGAAAGTGATCAAGAGAGGGCCTTTACCCGGGTCGGGTCAGAAATTAATCGAATGGAGAATTTAATCCAAGATCTTTTGCTTCTTGCAGAATTAGGGGAGAGCGGAAGCAGAGATATTGAAAAAATCGATGTCAGTGAAATTCTGTTATCCCACGGCACTGATTTCACGACTCTTAATCCGCAACGGAGGGTAACTCTTGCAATTGAATCAGGAATTGATATTGCAGCTTCTCGTGACTACTTATCCCGATTTATTCAAAATGCGCTCACCAATATTATGAGACACACAAAGCCAGAAGATTCAGTTCAGATAACATGCAAAAAATCTGGCAAGTTTGTACATATTGCAATTGAGGATTCTGGACCAGGACTTCCAGATGGTGCTTACCGTGAAGACATCAGATCCCTTAATCGCTTTGATAAGTCGCGCTCACGCGAAAATGGTGGATCAGGACTTGGAATGAGCATCATGTCTGCGGTCATCGAGAAACTCAATGGCAGATTTTCCCTGCGAAAGAGTGACCTAGGTGGCTTAGCGATTGTGGTCGACCTGCCACTGGCCAAAGACTAAACTTCTCGATGTGAGTGAGATAAAGCTAGAAGAATTGTTCCTAGAACTCACCAAAGAGTTTAACGAGACTAAATCACTTGTTCGTGTTGTTCTATCTGGGCGCAGAAGAAATATGCAAGTGGAACATGAGCGAATCGATTTTCGACCAGTTCTGATTAAAGATGAACTCAAAATTCAGGTTTCATATAGCGATGGACGTCAGATGACTTCCAAGAATTTCACGGCAAGAGAAGCACCGTTTAATGAACTCATGCGTTCTGGTTATGCAAATATCCATCTCGAGACAACTTCTGAAACCATTAGTGTCAGAATTTCCAAAAAAGGCGAACCGCTTGTTCATCGAGAAAGTGTGGCAAAAGATCAGGTACTCGCTCATGATCGCAGTAAATCTCGTCTATTAGATTCTGCTGATCCGTTTCTCATTGCCGTTGGTATCTCGGATAAAACAGGTGCTGTAAAGCCAAGCAAAATGGATAAGTATTTACAAGTTGAGGAATTCCTGCGCATTCTGACTCCCGCACTTACAGCAGCAATTTCTGCCGGGCATGTTCACACACCAACAGAGGCTCGTCCATTACGAATTGTAGATTTAGGGTGTGGCCATGCTTATCTGACTTTCGCCACACACCAGTATCTTCGAGCACAGGGAATTCCTGTAAAAGTCATTGGAATAGATATCCGTTCAACTGCTCGAGATAGAAATAATCAAATTGCGCATGATTTAGGAATATCGGATTCAATGGAATTCCTGGCAGAAGAGATTTCAGAAACTTCGCTACACGAAGCCGATGTTGCAATCGCTCTTCATGCGTGCGACACCGCCACAGATGATGCAATTGCATGGGCAGTTAAGTGCGATGTTCGCTTGGCACTTGTGGCTCCGTGCTGCCATCACGATATCCAGGCACAGATGAATGAAATTCCAGAACCATGGTCATTGGTCACTAAAAATGGAATTATGAAAGAACGTCTTGGAGATTTACTTACCGATGCAATTAGAATGCAGCTAATGAAGCTATCTGGTTATCGGGTAGAAGCAATTGAATTCATTGGGGGAGAGCACACCCCTCGTAATCTCATGATCCGGGCGGTAAAGACTGGCGCTACACCAGAGCCGAAAGAAATGGCTAAATATGATGAGATGCTCGCGTTGTGGAAAGTTAAACCCGCACTAGCATCACTTCTCAACCGTTAGACTTCGCAACATGTCCAAGGTCCTTGCATCTCTTCCTGTCGGTGAAAAAGTGGGAATCGCTTTCTCTGGCGGTCTCGACACATCTGTGGCAGTTGCTTGGATGCGTTCAAAAGGCGCTGTTCCTTGCACTTACACCGCAGATCTTGGGCAATATGACGAGCCTGATATCGATTCAGTTCCAATTCGCGCAAAAGAATACGGCGCAGAAATTTCACGTCTTGTAGATTGCAAGACCCCACTTGTCGAAGAAGGACTCGCTGCAATTGCTTGCGGAGCTTTTCATATTCGCTCTGGCGGAAAGCAATATTTCAATACAACACCGCTTGGTAGAGCTGTAACCGGAACACTGCTTGTGCGTGCGATGTTGCATGACAAAGTTGAAATCTGGGGAGATGGTTCGACTTATAAAGGTAATGACATCGAACGCTTTTATCGTTACGGACTTCTCGCTAACCCAAACCTCAGAATTTACAAGCCTTGGCTCGATGCTGACTTTGTGCGCGAACTCGGTGGACGCAAGGAAATGTCTGAATGGTTAGTTGCAAACAAACTTCCCTATAGAGACAGCACTGAGAAGGCTTACTCAACAGATGCAAATATTCTTGGCGCCACACATGAAGCCAAAAATCTTGAGAACTTAGATGCATCAATAGAGATAGTTTCCCCAATCATGGGCGTGAAGTTTTGGGATGCAAGCGTTGCGATTGCATCTGAAGATGTGAAGATTAAATTTGTTCAAGGCCGTCCTGTTTCAATCAATGGAAAAGATTTCAGCGACGTAGTCGCACTCATGAATGAAGCAAATAAAATTGGTGGCCGCCACGGACTTGGAATGGCAGATCAAATTGAGAACAGAATTATCGAAGCAAAATCTCGCGGCATTTATGAGGCTCCAGGGATGGCACTTCTCTTTATTGCTTACGAAAGATTAATCTCTGCAATTCATAACGAAGACACCATCGCTAACTATCATGCAGAAGGTCGCAGATTAGGTCGTTTGCTCTATGAAGGCCGCTGGCTTGATCCGCAATCATTGATGCTTCGCGAATCACTTACTCGCTGGGTTGCTTCTGCAGTCACGGGCGAAGTCACTCTTCGTTTGCGTCGCGGTGATGACTATTCAGTCATCAATACAACGGGTCCAGCTCTGAGCTACCACCCAGATAAGTTATCTATGGAGCGCACAGAAGATGCTGCATTCGGTCCAACAGATCGCATTGGCCAGTTGACTATGCGCAACTTGGATATTGCAGATACTCGCCAAAAACTAGAGATGTATCGCGATCAAGGACAACTTGGTGGCGGAGATTTCAATCTAATCAAGGAGCTAGAAAATTAATAACAAAGTCCGCAAAGTATTAGCAGGAATATTCGCAGCTACGCTAGTAGCACTTACAGTGCTTGGGGGAGTCAAAATGTCAGGTAATGATGCAACAGTGCTGCCAGTGGTGTCAGATGTAGCTGGGCAAGCTCCAACAATAACCAAGCCTTCAGGTACGCCACCTGCAGAGCTAACGATTACAGATGTAATCGTTGGTACAGGTGCCGAAGTAGTACCAACATCAACGTTGACAGTGCATTACACGCTAATGGCTTGGTCTACCGGAAAAATTATTGAGTCATCATGGAGCGGTCAGCCTGCACAATTTCCACTAGCGCAGGTTGTTGAAGGTTGGCAGAAAGGTCTTCCAGGTGCACAAGCTGGAGGACGTCGCTTGCTGATTATTCCTCCGGCAATGGGTTATGGCGCAGCTGGCTCAGGGCCAATTGGAGCAAATGAAACTCTTGTTTTTGCTGTCGACATTATCAGCGTAGCGTAAAGAGTTTTCTTACTTCTTAAACCACACAGTTGTTCCTGCAGGAATTTTTCCATCCTGTAACGGATGAGAAGAAATCAATACCTTGCCTTTAGGCATTGGGTAGGAAATTGCTCTGAAATTGGTAATGCAATGCCAGCCATTTGGACGAGAAAAATGAAGCACAGACACATCTTTTGTTTTGTGCCATTTGATTTTTTCTTCGGTCACTAGCTTCTTGCGTAGAGCAAGTGCTTGGCGGTAAGTACCAAGTGAAGATTGCGCATCACTCTCTTGGGCCTCTACCGAATAATCGGCAAACCATTGTGGCTGTGGCAAGTGAGCCCCTCCGGTTCCAAACCCAAAAGAAGAACCAGTTTTTTTCCAAGGTAGTGGAACGCGACAGCCATCGCGACCTTTTTCAATTTTGTTATTTCGTAGATACTGTGGATCTTGAATCTGATTTTCTGGAATATCAGTGACTTCATGAAGTCCAAGTTCTTCACCTTGATAAACATATGTAGAACCAGGAAGAGCAAGAATGAAGAGCGTTGCAGCAAGTGCATTTTGTGTTCCTGATGCCATATCAAGTGGATGCGATGTTCCATTGCTCAGCATCCATGCTTTGCGATTTACGGCAGGGTTTAGGCCCATCTTGGTTGCATGGCGTATTTGATCGTGATTAGAAAGAGCCCAGGTACAAGAGGATTTGTTTTTCTCAGCAACTTTGAGTGCATCCTGCACATTTTCTTTATATGAAGATGCTTCAAATGGAGTATCAATAAACCGAAAATCAAAGCTCTGGCCAAGAGTCTTTGCACTTGCATAAAGCGGAACTCGGTCTGGGTGAACATTCGCTTCGGCAACTGCAACACGTGGTGGATCGTACTGATTAAAGAGTTTGCGCCATTCTTTATAAATCTGAAAGAGTTCATTGCGATCTGCCAAAACTCCCTTGCCCTTATTCCCGCGTTGTTCTAAATCTTCAAATACTGGCAAGCTACGAAGTGGTTCTGAGAGATCCTTCTTGAGCGCATGCGCTACATCGATGCGGAAACCATCAACCCCACGATCAGCCCAGAATTTAAGTGTTGTCAAGAATTCATCTTCTACTTCGCGGTTATTCCAATTGAAATCTGGTTGTTCAGGTGCAAACCAATGCATGTACCACTGGTTGTGCTTGCCACCCATCGCAGATTCATGTGTCCACGCAGATGGAGCAAAGTGAGAAACCCAATCAGTGGGAGGAAGTTCACCATTAACGCCCTTACCGTCACGGAAGATATAGCGATTGCGGGCAGCCGAACCTGGTTTTGCATCAATTGCTTCCTTGAACCAAACGTGCAGATTAGAAGAGTGATTGGGAACAATATCTACAAAGATACGGATTCCAACTTTATGAAGTTCCGCTAGCAGTTCATCGAAGTCGGCAAGTGTTCCAAGCCGTGGATCCACATCACGATAATCAGCGACATCGTAACCACCGTCAGCCAGCGCTGATGGATAGAACGGGCTAAGCCACACTGCATCGAGATTCAGTTTTTGTAGATAAGGAATACGTGAAGTGACACCCTTGAGATCGCCAATGCCATCACCATTTGAATCAGCGAAGCTACGTGGATAGATCTGGTAAACAGTGGCTTGACGCCACCAATTCTTATCCTTGCTATGGCTAGCGCTCTTAGACATGTGCAGAACTCTAACGAGTGCAGGTGAACTCCAGTAGACAAACACGTAAATTGTGACGCAATTGAGATGTTTTTGCAGTTTTGTGCAGAAGAGATGAATCACCGTATTCTTGCGGCCATGTCCTTACTCCACATTCTTGACCTGCTCTCAACATTTGTATTTGCTCTTGTTGGCGCACGTGTTGCTGCAGATAAAGGACTTGATTACGGCGGCATCGCCTTCATTGCCGCGATTGCATCGGTTTCTGGTGGAACCTTAAGAAATGTATTTCTTGGATTGACCCCGATCTGGGTCACCGATCCGTGGATTATCGCAAGCAT
>WLPI01000019.1 GCA_009698845.1 Actinomycetota bacterium | reverse complement strand
TCAACCATCAGAGGCAGTAGAGGCGCTTCTGAAGGTGACCGGAGATTGGCAGAAGCACAAGGGTCTTCCAGGAACTGAAGGAACACTTCGCTTTGCAGCTCCAAAGCCTGCAAAGAGCGTTGCATACGAAGCTGCTGTTAAGGCTGCTGCTGCAGAACCTGCAGAAGGTGCAACAACATTGAAGAAGAAGGCACAGGACAAACTAGCTGCAAAGGCTGCACCAGCACCAGTTGTGGAAGTGTCCGAGCCAGCAACTGAGAGTGCTGTGTCCGAGGTTCCAGCTGAAGCTCCGACAACAGAAGAAGTCGTTGTAAGCGAAGAAACACCTGCTGAGTAACCATGATTGATGAAGCGTTAGAACATCTCGTTAAGGGAATCGTTGATAATCCTGACGATGTCAATGTGAAGGAGAAGACACACCGTCGAGGAACCACTCTCGAAGTTCGTGTTAACCCTGAAGATATCGGCAAGGTAATCGGTCGTAATGGTCGCACAGCAAAAGCGCTTCGCACAGTTGTTAGCGCTCTAGCTGGTCGCACCGTACGCGTCGATCTCATCGATACCGACGAGGTTCGTTAAATAGTTTTCCACCCATGAAACTTAACGTGGGCCGCATTGGCAAAGCTCACGGAATTCTTGGTGAAGCGACAATTGAAGTTCGTACCGACGAAGCTGAAGATCGCTTCGCAATCGGTGCGGTTCTTGAAACAGAAAACCACGGAAATCTCACTGTGGTTTCTGCGCGCGTTCACAACGGAATCCTTCTCTTGGGTTTTGAAGGTATCGAAAATAGAAATGCAATTGAAGCTCTGAGAAATGAGCTGCTGTATACCGATGTAGATATCAATGCCCCTGGGATTGACGAAGATGATTACCACGTACTTCAACTAATTGGCTGTAAAGCCTACCTAGTCGATGGTGATGAATTCGGCGATGTTGCAGATGTCTTAAATTTGCCAGGTCAAGATGTCTTAGTGGTTAAGAACGATCAAGGAGAAACTCTCATCCCTTTCGTACGCCAACTAGTTCCTATCGTAGATATTTCGGCTAAGAGATTGACAGTGATTCCTCCAGTGATCGAAGGGACTCTCAGATGAAAATAGATGTTATTTCAATCTTTCCTGAGTACCTCTCTCCGCTTCAACTTTCATTACTAGGCAAGGCTCAGAGTTCTGGAATTGTTGAAATCACCGTTCATGATTTAAGAAAGCACACAAACGATAATCACAACACGGTTGATGACACGCCTTACGGCGGGGGAGCTGGAATGGTGATGCTTCCAGAAGTATGGGGCAGAGCGCTCGATCCTCTTATGCAACCGGAGACAGATCTCATCGTTCTTACACCTGCTGGAAAGCGCTTTAACCAGAAAATGGCAGAGTCCTATTCGAAGTCTTCGCATCTCATTTTTGCGTGTGGGCGATATGAAGGAATCGATGATCGCGTACGCCAGCACTATTCAACGAACGAGTACCAATCACGAGATATTCGCGTTCATGAGGTATCAATTGGGGACTACGTCCTTGGTGGTGGCGAAGTTGCGGCCATGGTGATGATTGAGGCAATCACTCGATTGATTCCAGGTGTTCTTGGAAACCCAGAATCACTCACAGAAGAATCGCATAATGATGAGGGATATCTTGAATATCCGAATTTCACTAAGCCCCAAGAATGGCGCGGAATCCCAGTACCCGAGATTCTTTTGAGTGGTAACCACCGCGAAATTGCAAAGTGGCGAAGGCAACAGGCCGACAAGCGCGCGAAAGATAATCTATAACTCGTCAGTAACACTTTGCTCGCCTTACTGTTATCCCATGAGTGAAGAGGCAGCAAAGATCCAATCACGGTTAATTCGCGATTTAGAACCTGTCGTAGCTGTCGAACTCGAACGCCATCTATCGGTCCAAAAGAATTGGTACCCGCACGAGTATGTCCCATGGTCGGAAGGTCGTGATTATGCGGGGCCACTTAATGGAGATGCTTGGGAAGCAAAAGATTCTCGCCTGACACCTGTTGCTCAAGATTCATTAGTTCTCAACTTGCTTACCGAAGATAATTTGCCGAGCTATCACACCGAGATTGCAATCTCTATGGGTCGCGATGGTGCGTGGGGAAATTGGATCGAACGTTGGACTGCTGAAGAAGCTCGGCACTCCATTGTGATTCGCGATTACCTCATGGCAACTCGTGGAGTTGATCCGTACGAACTTGAAGATCTGCGCATGGCTCATATGTCACTCGGATACCAAACACCATATGAAAACGATATGTTGCACACGATTGCCTATGTTTCTTTCCAAGAGTTAGCGACAAGAATTTCTCATAGAAATACCGGAAAACTTTCTGATGATCCAATAGCTGAAGGCATGATGCAACGGGTCGCACTCGATGAGAATCTGCATATGCTCTTCTATCGCAACACACTTTCTGCAGCACTCGACATGGAACCAAATGCAGCGATGCGCGCAATCACCGATGTCGTCACAAACTTCGATATGCCTGGTGCGAATATGCCTGGTTTTGGTCGCAAAGCGGTACAAATTGCTCTTGCTGGAATTTACGACCTGCAGCAGCACCTTGATGATGTTATCGCTCCTGTTTTACGAGCATGGAACGTCTACGAACGTACCGACCTTTCAGGAGACGGATTAAAGGCACGCGATGAACTAAAGGCATTTATGGATGCGACCTATAAGGCGGCTGCAACATTTAACGATAAGCGTGAAGTGCATTTTGAGCGTCAGATTGCTCGCGGCATCTCACCAATTCGCATCACTAACTGACTCTGAAATAAGATAGGGGACATGTCGCGTACTTATTTGGTTGAAACCTACGGTTGCCAAATGAACGTGCACGATTCCGAGAGAATTGCTGGATTGCTAGATGAAGCCGGTTATATTCCGGTGATACCAGGTGATCAAGCTGATGTGGTTGTGTTTAATACGTGCGCAGTGCGTGAAAATGCTGATAACAAACTCTATGGAAATCTTAGTTTCCTAGCTCCAATTAAGAAGAAGAATCCAGCGATGCAGATTGCAGTCGGTGGCTGCCTTGCGCAAAAAGATCAGTCAATCATTTTAAAGAAAGCTCCCTATGTTGACGTCGTCTTTGGTACTCATAATGTGGGCTCGCTACCTGTGCTTTTGGAAAGAGCCAGGATTGAAGAAGAATCTCAGATCGAAATTCTTGAGGCGTTAGAACACTTTCCATCAACCCTTCCTGCGCGTAGGTTTTCAGCCTTTACCTCATGGGTATCAATCTCTGTTGGGTGCAATAACACCTGTACTTTTTGCATAGTTCCGACGCTACGAGGTGTTGAAAAGGACCGGCCAGTTGCAGATATCTTGACCGAGATGCGGGCGCTAGTTGATCAAGGCGTCATTGAAATCACCTTGCTTGGCCAGAATGTAAATGCTTACGGAGTTGAGTTTGGCGATAGGGGAGCTTTTGCAAAATTGCTTCGCGAAGCGGGGAAAATTGATGGGCTAGAGAGAGTTCGATTTATGTCCCCTCACCCTCGCGACTTCACCGATGATGTAATTGAAGCTATGGCACAAACGCCAAATGTTATGCCTCACCTACACATGCCTCTGCAATCTGGTTCTGACTCAATTTTGCAGTCCATGCGTCGGTCATATAGAACCGATAAATACTTGGGGATTCTGGAACGCGTACGAAATGCAATGCCGGAGGCAATGATTACAACTGACATTATTGTTGGGTTCCCAGGTGAGACTGAAGAAGATTTCCTTGCAACGATGGATATTGCATCACAAGCTAGATTCGCAGCCGCATACACATACAAATATTCAATTCGGCCAGGGACTCCTGCGGGAGCTATGGAGAATCAAGTTGACGAAGATGTTGTGGGCGAACGTTATACGCGACTTCACGAACACCAGCAGAGAATTTCTCTCTCAGTAAATCAAGAGTCCATTGGCAGCAAACACCGTGTTTTAGTCTCGGAAATTGAAGGGCGACGCGACGAAGCTCAATCAAGAATGACAGGACGGTCGGAAGATTTCCGTCTCGTGCACTTTGGGGACCAGACCGCAGCTCGTCCTGGTGACTTTGTTGAAGTAGTCATTGAGGAAACATCGGCTCACTATTTGATTGGTAGTTCAACTGATGTGATTCGTACTCGTGGGGGAGATGCTCATGAGAGCCGCACAGCCCCAGCAAGTACAACTCTAGGAATGCCAAAGGTTCGTACTTCGTGAAATTGATTGTTATTTGCGGAGCAACTGCTACCGGTAAGAGCGATATTGCACTTCAGATTGCGCTCGAGATTGGTGCCGAGATTATCAATGCCGATTCGATGCAGTTGTACCGCGGCATGGACATCGGAACTGCGAAACTTGCAGAATCCGAACGCCAAAGCATCCCTCATCACCTGCTCGATGTATTAAGTGTCAGCGAAGATTCGACAGTCGCGTGGTACCAAGAGAAAGCTCGTGCGCTCGTAACAGAGATCCATGCGCGAGGGAAAAATGTAGTGGTTGTTGGCGGCACAGGCCTCTACATAAAGGCGCTCCTTGATGATTTGAATTTTCCTGAAAAAGATCCGGCAGTTCGTGAAAAATTAGAAGCGCAGGCTCTTGAATTCGGGGCACAGTCACTCTTTGAACGACTACAGCAGTTAGACCCCGCTGCAGCTTTAGCGATTGATCGAGCAAACACTCGCCGCGTTATTAGAGCACTCGAGGTAATTGAGATAACCGGTAAACCATTTACGGCAAACCTTCCGCGTGAAGACAGCACTCAATATCCAGATGCAATTCAATTTGGACTGGTAATGGAGCGCGAACATTTGCGCAATCGAATCGATCAGCGCGTGGATCTGATGTGGGAGAAAGGCTTTGTTGCTGAAGTAGATGAGCTACTTAACGACGGAATTTTAGATGGCGTTACAGCTCAACGTGCTATTGGTTATTCATCATTGATCGCCATGCGTGCGGGAACTATGAGCGAAGACGAGGCAAAGGAAGAGACGAAGAGAGCGACAAGACAATATGCGCGCCGTCAGGAAACATGGTTCTCTCGTGATCAAAGAATCAATTGGATTTCACCGATTTCAGATAGATTCGCCACCATTATGCAGAAGATAAACTCCTAGACCTATGAGCAATCCAGTAATCGCCACCTACGGTCACGGAACCGAGAATGACTTCCTCATCCTCTTTGACCCTGACGACTCAATTGCTGTTTCACAAAGTGCTATTGCTGCCATGTGTAGCCGCACAACTGGAATTGGTGCAGATGGATTCATAAAGATTATCAAGCGCGATAATCGTTGGTTTATGGATTATCGAAATTCAGATGGTTCTACTGCTGAAATGTGCGGTAATGGAATCCGCGTCATGGCTAAGTATCTGGTTGTACATGGACATCAGCCCGAAGGTATTTTTGCAATTGATACGCGTGATGGATTGAAGCATCTTAGAGTTCCACTTTCTGGTGATATCTCCGTAAACATGGGTCATGTCACTGATGAAATGGAAGAAATCTCTGCAAGCGTTGGAGGAAAGATGTGGGAAGGTCTGAACATTAACGTTGGCAATCCCCATGCAGTGGTGTTCCTAGATGATTTAGAAGAACTGGGTTCATTACACGATGCACCGACAGTTTCTCCAACTAGCTCTTATCCCGATGGCGTTAATGTCGAATTTGTTCAGATACTTCCCAACCACGAAGCTCGTATGCGAGTTCATGAACGAGGAAGCGGCGAAACACGATCTTGCGGAACCGGTACATGCGCCGTAGCACTAGCGTCAACACTCAAGAGTGGAGAGAGTCTTCCTGCGCGATGGACAATCTATCCACCGGGTGGCCGCCTCATCGTCGATATAGATGGGCATTCAAATGCAACTCTGATTGGTCCAGCCGAATTAATTCGTGAACATGACATTAGTTCCTACCTGTATTCATGACAGAACGCATGCCTGAACCTAAAGATCCATACGACAAACTCTTTGAAGATTTGCTGCGGGAAAGTGCGCGCGCTGCTTCAGACTTTGATTCAGAGGAAGCTGACTGGCAAGAAAATGATCAGCAAGACCTCGTCGATAGAAATGCTCTGCGAAGAGTAAAGAGTTTTTCAACAGAACTTCAAGATATTTCAGATGCCGAATATCGTCAGTTACAACTAGAGCGAGTCGTTCTTGTCGGAGTGTGGACTGAAGGCACTGCGGAGATGGCAGAGAATTCCTTGGCAGAGTTGAAAGCACTTGCAGAGACTGCTGGGTCAGAAGTTCTTGAAGGTTTAATCCAGAGGCGAGATAAGCCAGATCCATCAACATATATTGGTTCCGGAAAGTTGATTGAACTTCGACAAATAGTAGTTGCCACTGGCGCCGACACCGTGGTGTGTGATGGCGAACTGTCACCATCACAACTTCGCACTCTTGAAGAGAAACTCAAGGTAAAAGTTGTTGATCGTGTTGCGCTTATTCTGGATATTTTTGCACAGCATGCAAAAAGTAAAGAAGGTAAAGCGCAGGTTGAATTAGCACAGATTGCCTATTTGCTTCCACGATTGCGCGGATGGGGTGATTCACTATCTCGTCAGGTAGGTGGTCGTGCCGCGGGTGGCGCTGGTATCGGTGGGCGTGGACCAGGTGAAACCAAAATTGAAACTGATCGCCGCCGTATTCGAGACAAAATGGCGAAGCTACGCAAAGAGATTGCCGAAATGAAGACCTCACGCGATACGAAAAGGCAAGAGCGCAAAAGATTTAACATTCCTTCTGTTGCAATTGCCGGATATACAAATGCCGGAAAGTCATCTTTACTCAATGCTCTGACAGGTGCTGGGGTTTTAGTTGAAAATGCTCTCTTTGCAACGCTAGATCCAACTGTCCGCAAGTGTGAAACTTCTGAGGGTCGTATCTACACACTTTCAGATACCGTAGGATTTGTCAGACATTTACCGCATCAATTGATTGACGCATTTAAATCAACGCTAGAAGAGGTTTCTGAAGCAGATTTAATTGTGCATGTCGTCGATGGCTCTCATAGCGACCCTTTTGAACAAATTCGTGCAGTTCGTGAAGTCATTAACGAAATTGGTGGCTCAGAGATTCCTGAAATTATCGCAATCAATAAAGTAGATATTGCTAATCCTGATTTAGTTCTTGAAATACTGCGTAAAGAACCCAACAGTTACGCATTCTCTGTCCGATCAGGGTTTGGGCTTGATGGTTTAATCCATGCAATCGAGAAATCATTACCTCATCCCCATGTAGAAATTCGCGCCATCATTCCTTACAAGCGTGGGGATTTAGTTTCGGCAATCCATGAACGTGGGGAAATTCTAAGTGAAGAGCACTTAGAGACTGGAACTTCGATACATGCCTATGTTGACGGGGGATTAGCCAAATCAATTGAGAGCGCTATCGAAAGTGACCCATCAGACCGGGAATAAAGGCGACACGCCGGGGGTTGTATCGCACGGAGCGTAAGGAATGCGCGACTATTCGCGCAGGCACGGGGCAATCAGGCCCAAGATGGAATGTATGGAAGTGAGGTGAGATCAGTGGCAACAGATTACGACACACCCAGAAAAACCGACGAGGAGCTTCACGAGGAATCGTTAGAAGAACTCAAGGCAAAACGAGTTGATGCGCAATCAGGTCAGATAGATGTTGACGAAGCAGAAGCTGCAGAGAACCTTGAACTTCCAGGTGCTGACCTCTCAAATGAAAAACTAGCAGTTCGAGTTGTTCCAGTTCAGCTTGATGAATTCACCTGCTCACGTTGTTTCTTGATTCACCACATTACGCAACTTTCAAAAGGTGAAGGCGCAAAAGCTATTTGCAAAGAGTGCGCTTAAGCTCTTCCGCTTTCTTAGAACTTACCAACCAATAGGGCGTAGGGTCGCGATCATCATTAATCGCGATCTTTACACCGGTTGAAACCCAAAATTTAATTGCAAGAAATGCTGCAGGATCTGCATCTCTTGTGCGACTCAATCTCATCGCATCTCTATCTAAAACTGTTACTTCTCCACAATATTTTTTATCTATATGTGCTTTATCGATAACAAGTTCAGTATCGGTGATGAAGATATGACTTCTAGCTTGAATTGAAATCACGATGGTGAGAGCTGTGGTCAAAATAAGCGCGGCTAGAGCACTTCTATTTCCAAGAGCAGCCCAAATCGCAACGACAAGTGATAGAAACATGAAATAGGTAAAGGCCAGCACCCAGAGTGGGGGACGCATCACTTCTCTAAATTGCATAAGGTCTAGGCTATCTCCATATTCATCAAGTAGCCTTATCTCATGAGCCGGGTTGCAAGCACTACTCCACCACAGGGTGCAATCATTCCCGAGAGGCACCCACTCTCACCAGAAACTGGGTCGCAAATCCCGTCACATTTTGCGCATTGCTTTGGCTGCGGAGATCTTCATCCCACCGGATTACATTTAGTCGCACACGTTGGCGTCGGTGCAGATATCACTGCAGAATTTACAGTTACTGAAAATCATCAAGGTGCACCAGGACTCGCACATGGCGGCCTGCTCTCTCTTGCATTCGATGAAGCTCTTGGAAAGTTGATGTGGTTATTGCGCGCACCAGCCGTAACAGCCCGTCTGGAAACTGATTTCATTAAGCCAGTACCTATCGGAACAGTTCTTCATATTTCTGCTCAAATCACTGGGCAAGTCAATCGAAAAGTTTATTCTGAAGCAGTAGGTCGCCTAGGTGGGCCAAATGGAGATATTGCAGTGCGTGCTGCTGCACTTTTCGTAATAGTTCCTATGAAACATTTCCTAGAAAATGCGCCAGCTGACTATATGGAAGCGCTACGAAAGAATCCGCATCTACTTACATTTGTCGATCCCGAATTTGATATCAATCCATGAGCTCATTTAACGTACTTATTAAACGATTAGATCCTGATCTTCCGCTGCCACAATATTCAAAAGGCGGTGATGCGGGTGCAGATATTGTCTCTCGAATAGATATTACTCTCAAACCTGGAGAGCGAGCACTTGTACCAACCGGAATTTCAATTGCACTGCCCGATGGTTATGTAGCGCTCGTACATCCACGTTCAGGCTTAGCAATAAAGCATGGAGTCACAATGGTTAATGCTCCCGGAACCGTGGATGCAGGATTTCGCGGCGAACTTCAATGCATCATGATTAATCACGATCCACATGAGAGCATTACATTTAAACGAGGCGATCGCATCGCCCAATTAGTTTTTCAAAAAGTAGAACGAGCAGAATTTATTGAAGTTCAAGAACTTCCAGGTTCTGGTCGTGGCCAAGGCGGCTTTGGATCAACGGGGAGAGCATGAACGAAGATAAAGATAAAGTTATTGGTGCCTTTGGTGGCAAAAAAGGACTCATTGATTCTGGTGTTCCATCCATTGTTTTCCTCATTGTATTCAACGTTACGCGCGACTTGCAGAATGCGCTCATTGCTGCAATTTCGATATCTGCGATTCTGACAATCATTAGATTGATTAAGCGCGACACTATTCAGCATTCAATGAGTGGCTTTATCGGAATTCTGATTTGTGCTTGGTTCGCCAATAGAACAGGAAATCCATCAGATCTCTATATTCCAAAACTTCTCACTAATTTGGGGTATGGAACGGTGTATTTGATTGCAAATCTTGCTGGGTGGCCAATACTTGGATTGATGTTAGGGCCTATTCTTGGCGAAAATCTTATGTGGAGAAAAAATCCTTCTCGCAAGAAGGTTTATATACAAGCTGGTTGGCTTTGGGTTGGCATGTTCTTCACCAGAATTGCTGTGCAGTATCCAATTTACCGAAGTGGAAATGTGAACCTACTGGGTACCGTTAATTTGGCTATGGGATACCCATTGTTCCTGGCAACAGCTTATGGCTCGTGGCTCATTATTCGCCGAGTTCCAAGTGTTAAGGCCTAAAGATTAAGGCTTAAGAACGAGCGATAAAGCAGTCTTTTATCTTATCTTCAGCGGCGGCAGATGCAACAAAGAGCAATTCATCGCCAGCTACAAAAAGATCACTTGGGTTCGGTGAAATGACTCTTCCATCTCGAACAATTGCAGCTAATGATGCATCATCAGGTAGAACGACTTCTTCTACAGTTTTCCCTATGCAGATTGATGAATCTGGAAGTGTGATTTCAACAAGATTTGCTTGACCTTTTCTAAAAGAGAATAAACGGACTACATCGCCAACACTTACAGCTTCTTCAACGAGAGCTGAAATAATTCGTGGAGTAGATACAGCTACATCCACACCCCAAGATTGGTCAAAGAGCCATTCATTCTTTGGGTGATTAATTCGGGCAACAACACGAGGAACTCCGTATTCAGTTTTCCCAAGCAGCGATGCCACCAGATTTACTTTGTCATCTCCGGTTGCAGCAACAAGAACTTGGCAGGTATTGAGTTGAGCATTATCAAGAGATGCAATTTCGCAGGCATCTGCCATAAGCCATTCCGCATCCGGCACCGAATCAATCTTGAGCGCTTTTGGGTCGCGGTCGATAAGAAGAACTTGATGTCCATTATCAAGAAGTTCGCGAGCGATAGCTCGACCGACATTTCCTGCACCGGCAATAGCGATTCTCATGAATTATTCCCCTGGACCTGACGTTAAGACTTCTTCTGCGATTTCTAATTTGTCATCACGAATAGTCATATGCACTAAATCGCCATCCTGAAGAACTGTGTGAGGATCAGGAATCAACGCTTCACCTAGGCGCGTAAGGAATGCGACTCGAGATTCTGTTGCAACCTCGAGTTCTGAAATGGGACGTCCATACCAATCAACATGAGGATGAACTTCAAGTAGTTGAACTGTTCCTGTGGCATCTCTCCACTCTGACCGTGCTCCACCAGGAGCTATGCGACGCAAGATTTGATCTGTCGCCCAAATAACTGTTGCAACGGTAGGAATTCCTAGGCGTTGGTAAATTTCCGCACGACCAGGATCGTAAATTCGGGCGACAACATTGGTGACGCCATAACTTTCGCGGGCGACGCGTGCGGCAAGAATATTTGAATTATCACCATTACTTACTGCTGCAAATGCATCTGCACCTTCAATGCCAGCCTCAAGAAGCGTATCTCGATCAAAGCCGACGCCCACGACTGTGCGACCTTTAAAGTCAGGACCTAATCTGCGGAATGCTTCTTTTGATTGGTCGATGATTGCCACAGAATGACCAGCTGCTTCAAGCTCGGCGGCGAGTGATGAACCAACTCGTCCGCAACCCATGATTACTACGTGCACGGGAATAACTTACTACTGATGCGGGATATTTATCTCGACTACGCTTGGGATATGTCACCTTCTCAGAGAACGTCCCTCGAAGTGGGTGCAAAAATTAGGGTCACCATCGAAAAAATCGCCCACGGCGGCCACTTTATTGCTCGACACGAAGGCGCTGTGATCTTTGTACGGCACGCAATTCCTGGAGAAGAAGTCCTGATTGAGATTACAAGCGTTGGATCAAGCTTTAATCGTGCAGATGTAATTGAAGTGTATTTAGAATCAAATGACCGGGTCTCGGCGCCCTGCAGATTTGCCCACCGTAACGGTTGTGGTGGATGCGATTTTCAACATATTTCTGCGCAACGTCAGCGTGATTTAAAGGCAGAAGTAATCACTGAGCAATTTAGTCGGATCGCAAAAATGGATCTGACCGTTGTTGTCGAAGAGGTTGCACAAGCACTTGGATGGAGAACTCGTTGCACTGCAGTCACCACTAAGGATGGAGCTCTAGGTTTCTACCAAGCACGCAGCCATAAAGTGATTCCCGTGGATGACTGCAGAATTCTTGTACCAGAGATGAAATTCTCCGAACTCTCACGCGTGGGCGCCAAAGGTGATCAGAGAATAGAAATTTCCATTTCCAATACAGGGGAGCGAAGCATTGCTACGGCCAATTCTCGTGACGAATCTCCAATGAGATTATCTGATGGCGTCGATATCGCGCACTATCAAGTTGGCGAAAAAATTTTTGAAGTATCCCAAAAATCTTTCTGGCAAAGCCATAAAGATGCGCCAGAGATTTTAAGTAAAGCGGTTCTTCAATACTTAGATCCGCAAGAGGGTGATCATGTGCTTGATCTTTATGGGGGAGTCGGATTATTCACTGGCGCAATTCTTCCCACAGTAGGCAATTCTGGACGAGTAGATATTGTTGAAGGAAGTAAATCTGCCACAGCAGATGCTTCAAGAAATTTTGCTGAGAGTAAGAACGTAGGCGTAGTCACCGCCGATGTAACAAAAGCAATAACACGTTTTACTCGAGCAGATCTCGTTGTGCTAGACCCCCCTCGCGAGGGCGCGGGCAGAGAAGTTGTTGCTGAGCTTTCACGTATTGCGCCCCGCGCAATTGTGTATGTGGCATGCGATCCGGCTGCGTTGGCCAGAGATACTGGATATCTACGCGACTGTGGGTACGAATTGGCTGAAATTCGCGCCTTTGATCTCTTTCCCATGACGCACCACATCGAATGTGTTGCAAAATTTGTGCCGCGTAAGGTATCTTGACGTCAAGATAAATTTACTGAAAGAGATGTAATGATGAGCAAGAATTCATTAGGTACAAAGAAAAATCTCAACGTTGCTGGAAAAGATTTTGAAATCTTTGATATCTCAAACGTTGAAGGTGCATCAAACCTTCCGTTCTCTCTCAAGGTATTGCTTGAAAATCTTCTGCGAACTGAAGATGGCGCGAACATCACCATTGATCACATAAAAGCCCTAGCGCAATGGGATCCATCGATAGAGCCAGATACTGAAATTCAATTTACGCCTGCACGTGTTGTTATGCAGGACTTTACTGGTGTTCCTTGTGTTGTTGATCTTGCAACAATGCGTGAAGCCATAGTCGAACTCGGGGGAGACCCAAGCAAGGTGAATCCACTTGCGCCAGCAGAGTTGGTCATTGACCACTCAGTAATTGCTGATGTTTTCGGAACTAAAGATTCTTTTGAGAAAAATACAGATATTGAATACGAGCGCAACCGTGAGCGCTATCGCTTTCTTCGATGGGGGCAGGGAGCGTTTGATGAATTCAAAGTTGTTCCACCTGGAACAGGAATCGTTCACCAAGTAAATATCGAATACTTAGCCCGTGTCATCATGACTCGTAACGTTAAAGGAGTGTTGCGCGCATACCCAGATACCGTCGTCGGTACTGATTCACATACAACGATGGTAAACGGACTCGGCGTGCTCGGATGGGGTGTTGGTGGAATCGAGGCAGAGGCAGCGTTGCTGGGACAACCAGTATCAATGCTAATCCCTCGTGTGGTTGGGTTTAAGTTATCCGGTCAGCTTCCTGTCGGAACAACTGCAACGGATATGGCGCTAACAATCACGGAGATGTTACGTAAACACGGAGTCGTTGGAAAGTTCGTTGAGTTCTATGGCCCCGGTGTCGTTTCAGTGCCAATGGCAAATAGAACAACAATTGGAAACATGTCACCTGAATATGGATCAACCTGTGCAATATTCCCAATTGATGAAGAGACATTGCGCTACTTAAGACTTACTGGACGAAGTGATGAGCAAGTTGCACTCGTGGAGCAGTATGCAAAAGCACAAAGAATGTGGCACGACCCAGCTGTTACTCCCCGTTTTTCTGAGCACATCGAGCTTGATCTATCTACAGTTGTTTCATCTATAGCCGGGCCTAAACGTCCGCAAGATCGCATCTCTCTCACTGCATCCAAGTCATCTTTTGAAAAGGTACTACCAACATATTTCTCAGATAAGACAGGCAAAGATCCATATCCGGTCAATGTAGGTTCTAAAGCAACGACCATCAAGAACGGCGATGTGGTTATTGCCTCAATAACATCGTGTACCAACACATCGAATCCATCTGTGATGATCGGTGCGGCTTTGCTTGCAAAGAAGGCAGTAGAGAAGGGTCTGACATCGAAACCTTGGGTTAAGACCACTCTTGCTCCGGGTTCAAAGGTAGTTACTGACTATTACGATCGTGCAAACCTGACTCAGTATATGGAAGCACTTGGATTTAACCTCGTTGGCTACGGATGCGTTACGTGTATCGGTAACTCAGGACCACTACCAGTCGAAATAAGTAAAGCTGTGAACGAGCACGATTTAGCAGTCACAGCAGTTCTTTCTGGAAATAGAAACTTCGAAGGAAGAATTAGCCCTGATGTGAAGATGAATTACTTGGCATCACCTCCGCTAGTTGTTGCATACGCTCTTGCCGGAACCATGAACCACGACTTCGAAAAAGATTCACTCGGAAACGATAAAGATGGTAACCCGGTTTTACTCAAGGACATTTGGCCATCTGCACAGGAAATTCAAAGCGTAATCGATTCCTCTATCTCTTCCGAAATGTTTAAAAAGGATTACGCATCAGTTTTTGATGGGGATCATCGTTGGAAATCTCTCGACACTCCAACTGGAAAAACATTCGAGTGGGATCCAAAATCAACTTATGTTCGTAAGCCTCCATACTTTGATGGTATGCCTGCAGAACCTAAACTGGTAACAGATATTGCTGGTGCTCGAGTTCTTGCGATTCTTGGTGACTCTGTAACAACAGATCACATCTCACCAGCTGGAAATATCAAGGCAGATTCACCAGCAGGAAAGTATTTGGAAGAGCACGGAGTAGATCGCAAGGACTTCAACTCATACGGTTCTCGCCGTGGAAATCATGAAGTTATGATCCGCGGAACATTTGCGAATATTCGTTTGAAGAATCTCTTGCTAGATGGAGTTGAAGGGGGATTCACTCGCAACTTCTTGGATAACGGAAACCAAGCAACAATTTATGACGCATCCGTTGCATACCAAGCAGCGGGAGTCGGGCTAATTATTCTTGCTGGCAAAGAGTATGGGTCAGGTTCTTCTCGTGACTGGGCAGCTAAAGGAACCGCACTTCTGGGCGTTCGCGCGGTTATTGCAGAAAGTTTCGAACGAATTCACCGATCTAATTTGATTGGAATGGGAGTTCTTCCTCTTCAATTTATCAATGGTGAAAGTGCGCTGTCACTTGGCATTAAGGGCGATGAGATATTCACAATTTCTGGCGTCACGGCTCTTAATGATGGTCAAATTCCGCGAGAGGTCACCGTGATGGCAGGGGATAAAACCTTTACCGCCAAGGTACGTATTGATACTCCAGGCGAGGCCGATTATTACCGCCATGGTGGAATCATGCAGTATGTGCTGCGCCAACTTCGTGGCTAATCTAGACTGAGCGGATGCTTGAATCGATAAAGGGGCCCTCAGATCTGCGTGGGCTCTCCTATGAGCAACTCTCAGAGTTGAGCTCCGAGATTCGACAGTTTCTTATCACCAAAGTTTCAAAGACTGGTGGGCATTTGGGGCCAAACCTTGGCGTCGTTGAACTCACCATCGCGATACATCGCACATTTGATTCGCCAAAAGATGTCGTGCTCTTTGATACAGGACATCAGTCCTATGTTCATAAAATTGTAACCGGCCGTGCTGACCAATTTGATGGCTTACGTCAACGCGGAGGAATCGCTGGATATCCAAACCGCCGCGAAAGCGAACATGATGTTATTGAAAATTCTCACGCATCAACAGCACTCTCTTGGGCAGATGGAATTTCACGTGGATTCTCACTGACGGGTCAGAGCGAACGTCACGTCGTTGTTGTTGTCGGAGATGGTGCGCTCACTGGTGGAATGTCGTGGGAGGCGCTCAATAACATTGCAGCTGCAGATGATAGAAACTTAGTAATTGTTGTCAATGACAATGAACGTTCATATTCACCAACTATTGGTGGACTTGCGACATATCTTTCAACGCTGCGCGTCACCCGCGGTTACGAAAGATTCCTTGATTGGGGTAAAGAACTTCTTGCAAATACTCCTGTAGTTGGTGCACCAATCTATGAAACTTTGCACGGTATGAAAAAGGGAATTAAAGATATTGTCGCTCCTCAAGGCATGTTTGAGGATCTAGGTTTGAAATACGTCGGTCCTATTGATGGTCACGATATTGCAGCGATGGAACGCGCTCTTGAGCAAGCAAAAGAATTTGGCGAACCAGTGTTGGTGCATGTAATTACTGAAAAAGGTAAGGGCCATCAGCCTGCGATGGCAGATGAAGCCGAAAAATTTCACGCTGTCGGAATCGTTGATCCTGAAACCGGTACGCCTCTTGGCAAATCTTCAATAAGTTGGACCAATGTGTTCTCTGATGAGTTGGTAGCCCTTGGTAAAGAACGTAAAGAAATAGTCGCAGTTACAGCGGCGATGCTCGGACCTACCGGATTAGACAAATTCCAAGAAATATTTCCAGAGCGCACAATCGATGTCGGCATCGCAGAACAGCATGCGGTCACAAGCGCGGCTGGATTAGCCTTTACAGGACTTCATCCAGTGATTGCTGTGTACTCAACATTTCTTAATCGTGCCTTTGATCAACTTCTCTTAGACGTTGCTCTGCACAAGGCTGGAGTGACCTTTGTTCTAGACCGCGCTGGCATCACAGGTGATGACGGACCTTCTCATCATGGAATTTGGGATCTGGCTGTAACAGGAATAGTTCCATCTATGCGCGTTGCTGCTCCTCGAGATGCTGCACGTTTACGAGAAACTCTTCGTGAAGCAGTTGATGTCAATGATGCACCAACAGCGATTCGTTTTCCTAAAGGTGCCGTACAAGCGGATATTCCTGCATTTGAGCGCAGAGACGGAGTCGATGTTTTGTATCGTGGCGAAAGTGCGGACGTGCTACTTGTCAGCATTGGTTCAATGGCAGCAATTGCAGTTGAAGCAGCGTCTCAGGCATACCGAGAAGGTGTTGGCGTGACGGTCATTGATCCGCGATGGGTTAAGCCGCTACCGGATTCACTTATCGCCATGGCACGCCGCTATAAGAGCGTTGTGGTTTTAGAAGATGGAATTAAGCACGGTGGTATAGCAAGTTCCATGTCAGAACTCTTCCGCGATGCAGGTGTCAACGTTGCAATTCATAGTATTGGTATCCCGCTTGAGTTTATTGAACACTCAAAGCGCTCTGAGATACTCGAAGATTTAGGAATTACTGCACAGAAAATTTCACGCGATATTGTCGAGTGGAACTCTACTGTGGAAGAGATGCAATTCCCGGAGCATGAAAACGCTGACCGCAAACAGACTCGCTGATTCCTTCGCGATCTAAGAACGGCAATATTCCACCTAGGTGCATTGGCCATCCGGCGCCCATCAACATGCAGAGATCGATTTCTGCAGGTGTAGATACGACACCTTCATCAAGCATCATACGAGCTTCTTCTGCAAGCGCCTTTAGAGCGCGCGAGCGAACTTGTTCAGCAGTAGATGGAGTTGTTCCCTTATGTATCAAGGCAACTGCAGCTGGATTAGCGCCGTAGGTTCCATCTTCGTTTCGGAGGTAGAAAGTTTTCACGCCTTCCTTCACCATGGCTTGCATAGTAGGGGAGATGCGATAACGGGGACCAAGGTTGGCGTTCAAAGTCTCAGAAACATGCAGAGCAACGCCAGGTCCGACAAGGCCAAGTAATTCAAATGGAGACATTGGGAAACCAATACTGCGCATCGCATTGTCAGCGACCTGTGGATCGGTGCCTTCATCAACTGCGTCAGTGATTTCACCCATGAATCGAGTAAGCAAGCGATTAACGACGAAGCCTGGTGCATCTTTACAGATGATCATTGTCTTCTTGAGTTCTTTTCCAATATTTACTGCAGTTGCAGTTGTGGCATCATCTGTCTTCGATGTTCTGGCAACTTCAAGTAGTGGCATCACAGCAACAGGATTAAAGAAGTGGAATCCCACAACTCGCTCTGGATGTTCTAGCCCCTCGCTCATTTTTTCTACAGAAAGTGATGAGGTATTGGTTGCCAGTACACATTCTGGCCCAACTATTTTTTCAAGCTTCTTAAAGAGCTCTTGCTTTAGTGAGAGTTCTTCAAAAATTGCCTCAATAACAAAGTCGCACCCGGCAAAGACGCCCTGATCGCTAGAGCCACTTATCAAGAGGGAAAGTCGGGCGGCAGACTCTGCGCTCATACGCTTCTTCTCTACAAGTTTGTTGAGTTCATTCTTTACCCAAGCAACACCTTTATCGGCACGATCCTGATCAATATCTGTCATGACAACTGGACATTTGAGGTTGCGCAGAAGTAGCAGAGCCAGTTGTGAGGCCATAAGACCTGCTCCAACTACTCCTACCCGAGCAACCTTGCGCCCAAGTGCTGGCTTTGGCGCACCCTCAACTTTCTTGCGCTTCTTTTGAATTACATTAAATGCATACAGTGATGCACGTAGTGAATCTGTCATCGTGAGATCAGCGAGCGCTGCATCCTCTGCATCAAATCCTTGTCCACGAGAATTACCCTTTGCTGCGGCAATGAGTTCAAGTGCTTTCATTGGAGAAGCAATCTCGGCCCCACCATATTTCTTCAGCGCAGCAGCGCGACCTGCGGCAAGTGCTGCATCCCATGCGGGATCTGCCGAATAATCTTTACGTTCAATTTTTGTAGAACCGCTCAAAACAGCAGCTACAAAAGAGACTGATTTCTCTAGGAAGTCAGCGGGTTCAAAAACTGCGTCGACTACACCAAGGTTCAGCGCATCTTTAGCTTTCATCATGGTGTTGTTATTTAATGAGTTACCGATGATTACTTGCACTGCGCGTTCTGGTCCAATGAGTTTAGGCAAAATTGTGGCGCCACCCCATCCAGGAATTAATCCAAGAAATACTTCGGGGAGAGCGGTAAATGCAGTTGATGCCAAGGTGCGGTAATTGCAGTGGAGTCCAATTTCCAAGCCACCACCAAGTGCTAGACCATTGATGAAAGCAAATGAGGGAGTTCCGGATTCATCTAAGCGACGAAAAACATCGTGGCCCAATTTTCCTATTGCAATCGCTTGATCTCGCTTGCTCAAGAAACTTAGTGCAGATAAATCAGCACCTGCTGCAAAGATAAATGGCTTACCAATGACTGCGATAGCGGCTGGCTTGCGAGAGAGCGCATCAGTGATTGCAGCATCGAGTTCCAGTAATGATTGCGCGCCCAGGGTATTTGGTCGAGTGTGATCAAGGCCGTTATCTAGAGTAATAAGTGCAAGGTTTCCAACGAATCCAAATGGGGCTAGATCCACATCGCGCACAAGTGCATGAGTGATGACTTCTTCTGGCGCACCTTCGGGCAGCGTGATTGCTGTAGCCATTATTTTGAACCTCCTGTACTACCCGACCCATTAAAATGTGGGTTCTCCCAAATAACGGTTCCGCCCATACCTAAACCGATACACATTGTTGTGATGCCGTAGCGAACATCTTTCTTCTCTTCAAATGTACGAGCCAGGTTGAGCATGAGTCGCACACCAGAGGATGCAAGGGGATGGCCAACAGCGATTGCGCCACCGTAAGGATTAACTCTCGGATCATCATCTGCAATACCGAAGTGATCTAGGAATGCTAAAACTTGAACCGCAAATGCTTCATTCACTTCGAAGGCACCGATATCTTCGATCTTCAGACCAGCTTTGCCAAGTGCTTTAATCGTTGCAGGAACAGGTCCATAACCCATTACCTCTGGTTCAACACCTGCAAATGCAAAAGTGACAAGACGCGCTTTAATGCTGAGCCCGAGTTCTTTCGCTTTATCTTCGCTAGCAAGGAGAGCTGCAGTTGCTCCATCGTTTAGCCCTGATGAGTTTCCAGCAGTTACTCGACCAGCGGGACGGAAAGGAGTTTTAAGTCCCGCTAATCCCTCCATAGTCGTTGTTGGACGTGGTGATTCATCAACTGTTGCAATACCCCAGCCAAGTTCTGCATTACGCGCAGCAGTAGGAATGAGATCTCTCTGAATTTTTCCATCGGCATATGCTTTCGCAGTTTTCATCTGAGAGTTGTACGCGTATTGATCAGCGCGTTCTTTTGTCAGATGCGGGAATCGGTCGTGCAATCGTTCTGCTGTAGCTCCCATAGCTAGCGCATCTTGCTCTACTAATTTTTCTGCGAGATAACGTGGGTTGGGATCCATGAGTTCGCCCATCGGATGATTTCCCATATGTTCAACGCCACCGGCGATAGCAATATCGATTGCTCCCATCGCGATTGCACCTGCAATAGTTGTTGTTGCAGTAAGCGCACCAGCACACCAACGATCAATTGAATAACCTGGCACTGTTTTTGGAAGACCAGCTAGCAAAGTTGCACTTCGTCCGATATTCATACCTTGATCACCAGTTTGTGTTGCGGCAGCGATTGCAACATCGTCGATATCTGCAGGGGAGACCAGAGGGTTTCGCTCTAAGAGTCCACGCATTGCGCGAACCATGAGGTCATCTGCGCGGGTACCCGAATACATACTTCCGGCTTTACCGAATGGAGTACGAACAGCGTCAACGAGAACAACGTTACGAATCTGGGCGGACATAGAACTTCCTTTGGCTGGTGAGTATGCCTAGCTGATATGTCTGTAGGTTACTCGCCAGTAGGGAAAAGCGCTAGAAGTAGCGGTGAGGCTAACTCTAGAATTTACGCGCTAACAGGAGCCTTAACGGTCTTGGCAGGCTTGAGGTAGGCGCTCAAAGTTAGCCCCGCGTATGTCAGCCAAGCAAAGAGTTGTAACCATGAAGTTGTGGTGTCAAAGCCGACCATTCCGGCAAGCAAGCCGGCGATGAATGATTCCTTTGGCATCCAAGAAGTGATGTCCCAAACAAATGCTTCTGTTCCTGGCAGCAGACCGAACTCCTGGAATTCATGAATACCGTAAGAGAGAACTCCAGCGGCAATGATGATGAGAGCAATACCTGAATATGTGAAGAATTTTCCAAGATCGATTCTTATTGCGCTCTTGTAGATTCCGATGCCAAGACCAACTGCAAGTGCAAGACCAAGAATTAGACCAAGTGTTGCTGTAGAAACCGCGCCGACTGTTTTGAAATTTGTGTAGAGGAATAGTGAAGTTTCAAGACCTTCACGTGCAACAGCGAAAAATGCAGCCAGAGCAAGGGCTAGAGGACCTGCCGTAATTGCTACCTCTGCCTTTGTCTGAAGTTCTGCGCGAAGTCCGCGGGCAGTGCGCTTCATCCAGAAGACCATCCAGGTCACGAAAGCAACTGCGATAAAAGATGTTGTGCCGGCAAAGAGTTCTTCGCCTCTAGGGGAGAGCTCAGTTGATGTATATGAGAGAAATGCACCAAATGCCAGACTAGCAAGGATCGCTACAGCCACGCCTGTCCATAGCGCTCGCAGATGATGCCTGCGATCGGTCTTCACCAAGTAGGCAATAAGAATTCCAACAATGAGAGAGGCTTCAAGCCCTTCACGCAGGGCGATGATGAATGTACTGAGCATGAATAGAAGAGTAATTCAGCTCTAGTAATTACGCAACTCTTTTGTTGCGTAATTCGTCACTCTTCGGCGGCTGGCTCGGCTGGCTCAGGAAGCTCGAGTGGCTCACTCTCCAAGAGGGCAGATTCGAGTATTGGAGCAGCTATTGAGGCCTGCCAGCGACGCGCCCCAAGGGCAATGAGGGCGCTTTCCACACCTGTGCCTTCGCTTGGCGGGGACCAGCAGATTCGCCGGACGAGTTCGGGGCTAATCAAATTCTCAAGCGGGATCGAAAGCTCATCCGCTCGCGTTGCCAAGTTGAAGCGAGCATGCGAAAGGGGTGCATATTTTTCAGGGAAC
>WLPI01000018.1 GCA_009698845.1 Actinomycetota bacterium | reverse complement strand
GACTTCTTCTTAAATGCAGCGTATGCAGCATCATCCCAGTTCTGTGACATTGGGAATCCGCCTTCTTTTGTGAAGAGCTCTGGGATAACAGTTGAAGCGTTAGCCCAGTCTGGAGCCCATCCACCAGAAGAGAGATCTGATTGCTTTGTAGCATCGAGAACAACTGCATAGTAAGAACCTGGTTCGATGAAGTTAAACTTCATAACGATTCCAGCGTTCTTCATCATTGAGTCAATCCAGATTGCTGCACCCTTCTTATTTGTCTCTGAGTCAGCTGAGTCGAATACAAGACCACGCTTAGGATCAGTTGCGCGTGCGTACTCGGCTGGGCAAGACGTCTTAGCCTTCTCCATGAGCGCCTTTGCAGCTGCTGCGTTTCCTGCTGGCTTGTAATCTTCAAGGCCAGTGACCTTCTTGTAGTCAAGACCCATAAGTGGCTTGATTGCACCATCTGCTGGATCTCCACCAAATGCTGCTCCACCTGAGAGCTGTAGAAGTCCTGCTGCATCCTTCGCGAAGTACACCGCACGACGGATATCAAGGCAAGGAACCTTCTTTACGTTAAATGCTGCATAACGTACGTATGGATCGTAAACGTTAAGTGCACGCTCTGCCCATGCCGGCTTTGGCTTTCCAGCATCATCAAAGACTGTTGGAAGGTTTGTTGGAAGGATTCCGTCAAGTGAGAATGCGTTCTTCTCTGAATCGCTCAGGATCAATTGATCGCGAACTTCTTCAGCAAGACCGAAGCGAACTACGATCTTATCTGGATATGCCTGACGGATTGGGTCAGACTTCTTTGACCACTTGTCGTTACGAACAAGAACCATTTCGTCCTTAGCCTTGTACTTCTCGATCTTATAAGGACCAGATGAAACAGGAGCTAGGTCGTATGTGTCACCAGTGTCTTTAGCTTTAGGAACTGGGCTAAATGAAAGGTAAGTAACGGTGTAATTGAAGTCACCAACTGCGCGCTTCAAGTTGAATGTAATTGTCTTGTTATCTTCTGAACAAGTTACAGCTTCGTCATATGCTGCTGTGTCATTGTTATCAGTTGCGTATGGACCCTTGTAAACAGATGAACCGTCTTCTGCTGATGGGATATCAAGCATTGAGATTGCATATGTAGGACCATCAGTAATTACATCAGTTGCGAATGTACGTGAAACTCCGTACTTAATGTCTTCGCAAGTAATAGCTGAACCATCTTCAAATGTAACGCCATCGCGGAGAGTGAACTCCCATGTCTTGTTACCATTTGATGCACGGCCTGTATCTGTCGCTAGGTCAGGAACAACTGCTGAACCAGCACTGCCCTCTGCGCGAGCATATGCAGTCAATGTGCGGTGCATATATGAACCGAACCAAGCGATGTGCTGTCCGGTGTAGTTACGGTTTGGATCTGCGTGAGTCCATGCTTCAGAGTGGGTCAGATAAGTGATTGTTCCACCCTCTGAAGCACCTGAACCTGAACGCACAACAAAGCCACCAACAAGTAAAGCAACCACAGCTGCTGCTGCAATTAACTTACCGTTCTTGCCTTTGAGATTTGACATGAGTTCTCCTTTTGTTTTGGGTACTGCATCCCTGTTTCATGCATGAAAGCAGGGAATTCTTTTAGGTGAGTTCGCTCTTTGGATCCAGAGCATCTCGCACTGCATCTCCAAGCAAGTTGAAGGAGAGCACTACGAGAATGAGAGAGACTGATGGGATTAAGAAATACGTTGGTTCGCTCATCACATATTTGATTGAATCTGAAATCAGCAGACCCCATGTTGCTGCTGGTGGTTGCACGCCGATTCCCAGATATGAATAAATCGCTTCAGCGGCCAGGTAACCAGGCAGTGCCAGTGAGAGATAAACAATTACAGGTGTCCAAAGATTTGGCAGCAATTCTTTGAAAATGATTCGTCTATGACTTGCACCCAGAGCACGAGAAGCAAGAACGAAATCTCGTTCACGAAGCGAAAGTGCTTGCGAGCGCATGATGCGAGAAAAATATGGCCAACCGAATAGCGCCAGAACTAAAATCAAATAAGTGACACGTGCAGAATTGTCACGGGCTAATCCAGACTTTTCGATTCGAGCAATCATGGGTGCGCTTAGCGCAATAATCATAAAGAAAGATGGGAATGCAAGAAGAAAATCTGTTAAGCGTCCAAGCACAGAATCTGTTCGGCCTCTGAAATATCCAGCGACGACACCAATCATCAAACCCACAAATACAGTGGTCAGAGTTGCAATTGCGGCAACAAGAAATGAAATGCGAGCGCCATAAATAAGTCGAGCTAGAATGTCGTAACCAATTCCTGGTTCAACACCAAGCGGGTGATCCCAACTGATTCCTCCAAATCTTCCAATAGTTTCCCCACGTGCAGTGATTGCACTTGAATCTCGTTCATTAGGATCGATGTTGATTGCCCACGCAATCAGTGGAGCGAAAACTGCCGCACTAACAAAGAAGAGCGATGTAACAAGTGCTGCGATGCCAACTTTGTTCTTCTTAAATCGTCGCCACGCTAATTCGCGGGGGCTCCTACTGGTGAGTATCTGAGCCTGGGGCGCCTCTACAGATGCCCCATCCACGCTTGTCGCCATCCAAGTAACGGTAGACCTCACTGGGGCTAAACGCAATCAACTTGCAAGAGGGATTGAGCGCGCTGCCCCTCAAATCACCCCCTCATCGATTAAATAATCGAGTAGCCAGCAGTCGTTTCTCTAACTTAAGAAGCCCATACGCAATCGCAATTACAGCGATTAATACCAGCGGATACACCAGATACTTGTTGGAATCATTTGCCAAATTTTGTATTGAAAGCAAACCAAGTCGTCCATGGACCAAGAACAATGGATACGTAATTGCGCCAGCGATTCCGGCCCATTTCAAACTGATACTGCCGATGTGCGAATTCAACGTCGCAAGTATGAGTAAGAATCCAACAGTCACAAGAATTGCAACCACATATTTGTTGTAGGTGGTGTTGCGAAGTTCAGCCAGCGCCACGCTCTTTGTCATGCGAGTTTCAACTGCGCAGATATAAGCAGCCAACAAACTCACTGCCCTGAGAGTGTTCATTCCCCACTCTCGAATGGAGAAGATGATGGCTCCACCAGTAATCAGTGCGAAGTATCCAGAGAAATACCAGATCTCAAATTGAGGTAAATCGAACAAATTCCAGAGGCAGATAATGATTGCCCACCACGAAAAGATATTAGGTAAGTGTTTGCCAATACCAATCGCTAATACGATTGTGACAAATACATAGAGCTGTAATTCTCGAGCCAAGAACCAGTGGGCGGCATCGACCCAATCTTCTCCGAATGCAGTTGGGAACATCGTGAGGTTCCATAGCGCTTTGGAGAGTTGTGGCCCTTTATTACTCCAAAAAGGAAGATTAGTGATTACAAAGATGACGATGATTGCCATCCAATACATGGGATACAGGCGAATAAATCGCTTCTTCACAAATTCACGCGCCGTGCGATTCTGAGTTGAATACAGAATGACAAAACCACTGATCAAAAAGAAGAGCTCAACGCCGAGGTATCCATATTTAGCAATCCCCGCAAAACCAGGGAGCGAGACAGATGTAACCGTGCCTTTAGAGATTCCGTTGAAGAAGTAGTGAAAAACAATGACTGATCCAAGGGCCAGAACACGTAGCAAGTCTAGATAATCAAGTCTTTTGGAATGGGTCGTCATGCACGCACCCACTCGAGTGAAATCATCTCCGAATATTAATACCTACTGAAAATTTAAATCACGCATAAGTAACCACAATTATGTTTGAGCAGGCACCTAGCCCCTTAAAACAGGTGCCTGCTCAAATTCTGTGGGTGTATTCCATTTTCTAAGGGATACCAGTGACACTTACTGGGGTAAGCCTTTGTGTCGTCGAGTTATCGCCAAGTTGACCGCTCCCGTTACCGCCCCAACATCTTGCTGCGCCCGATTTCAAAAGTGCGCAGCTATGGTGCCAACCTGTCTCGATTGCGACAGCTGTGCTTATGCCTGTGACAGATTGTGGGATATACGAGCTTGTTGTTGTGCCATTTCCAAATGCACCCATACCGTTATAGCCCCAACATTTCACTTCGCCCGAAACTAAAAGTGCACAGAAAGTCTCGGAACCACCTGAGATTGCGGCAGCAGTGCTTATGCCAGAAACGGGTTGCATTTGGAATTGGGCTCTCAGTCTGGGGCATCAGCGAAGCTAAAGCACAGAAGTTTGTATCGCGGCCACTAGTTTTTGCGCCGGTAAAGTAAAAACTAATAGCTATCGATAGATAGGTTTACGACTACAAGCTTGAGATTTTTCTTGCTATCTCCAAGTACAGCGGGATTCCAAATATTAAGTTGAATGGGAAAGTAACTCCGATGCTGGACATCAAAGCTAACGGAGCATTTGCCTCTGGTAATCCAATCGAGACAGCTGCTGGTGCGGCAATGTATGAAGCACTTGCGCATAGGACTCCAAGAATGGTTGCACCTCCAACAGAGAGGCCAGCCATTACTCCAACAATCACACCCAGCGTTCCGGTGAAGATTGGGAAAAGCAGCGCAAATACTCCAACCGTCGCACCAACTTTTCTTATCTCTCCCCAGTTGTTTCCTGCTAAGTAGCCCAGGTGAAGTAAGAAGAGAGTTAAGAATCCAGATTGAAGATTAATAAAGAAAGGTACAACCGCCAGATAACCCGAGTGGCTTGTAATCGCCCCAATAGCGAGCCCGCCAACTAAAAGCAGAATTGTCTTTCCGGTAATTACTTCATGAAGAGTCTTCCCCCATTGCACACTCTTATTGCGATGGCGAGAACCTAGATAGACGCCCACGACGATGCCTGGCACCTCCATGATTGTCAGCAAAGCTGTCGCAAATCCTTCAACCTTTATTCCGCTATTTTCCAAGAAGAGCAAGGCGGCAGAAAAAGTTACAAGTGATGTGGATCCGTAATGAGCAGCGATAGCTCCACGATCGATGTCATTGATTTTACGAACCATCTTCAACGATACAAAGGCAACTATCGGGATGAAGATTCCAAGGAGAAAAGTTGCAAGGGCGGGCACGGCAAAACTATCGAAAGAGGTTTCCTTTAAGGCATGACCGCCTTTGAGTCCAATTCCAAAGAGAAGGAAGATTGAAATCATCTGATAGGTCTGCTCTGGAATACGAACATCGCTCTTTATTCTGGCTGCTAAAAAACCAAAGATAAAAACCAATACGGCCACAGAAGTCAGGTTTGTGAAAGCCACAGAAGTCGATGTCATGGTGAGCCCCTTTAAATGTCGGCCGAAATATACCAGAAATCTATTTCAGGTATCAAATTGCTGGTATATTTGCACCATGGCATCAGAAATCAGTCGAGAGTGGACCTTTCTCTCAAATCATGGGCACGTACTTGTCCACCTCAGTCGCTACCCTGATTCTCGTGTTCGAGATATCGCCGACACTGTTGGAATCACCGAGCGAAGCGCGCAGGCAATACTTGCTGATCTTGAAGAATCCGGTTACGTAACCATTACTCGTATTGGCAGGCGAAACAGTTACAAAGTAAATACAGGACTCAAATTCCGCCATCCATCAGAGGCGAGCAAACCAATTAGTTCGTTATTGAAGATCTTTTCCTAAAGCGCTGAAATCATCACGACTTAGATCTCATAAGCCTGAGGTTTTAACATCAAAGAATTTGTGCTGTTTTACGAATTCCCTTTCCTGGGACAAAACTGGTTCTCTTGCCTTTCTCTAATGTTGGTATTCCATTAATCCAGACATACTCGAAACCGGACGCAGGCAGACGTGGAGATTCAAAAGTTGATCTATCTGCAACACTCTCATACTCAAACAAAACAAGGTCGGCTTTGTAACCCTCTTTAATGAGTCCACGATCCTCTAGTCCCAACCGCTTAGCAGGACGTCCGGTCATTCTGTTCACTGCACCCTCTAGTGGAAACATCTTTTCATCTCGTGAATAGTGCCCCAAGAATCGGGCAAAAGTGCCGTATGCACGTGGATGAGGTCTATCTCCGTGAAGAATTCCATCACTTCCCACAGTATGGCGTGAGTCTTTCATGATTGTTCGAACGTTCTCCTCATTTCCACCAAAAACCACTATTGATGCTCTGAAATCTTCCGATAAAATCAGATCGATATACAGCTGCGACGCTAACTTCTTCTGTGTAATAGCAAGTTGCGAAATAGTAATTCCAACTAATTTCTTGTTTTCAGGTTTCTCTACTCCAGCGATAACTATGTTGTCCCAGTTAACAACTCCGCCTTGGTTTCCATCACTTCCACTATGGTCAAGTGCGTCAATAACCTTCTTCTGTACTTCGGGATCTCTCAAGCGAATCCGCAACTGTTCAATTCCTCCTGCTTGAACCCATGATGGAAGCAACATGTGCAGATACGAGGAACCTGCCAAATAAGGGTAGGTATCGAGTGAAATATCTATACCTTGAGCTGTTGCATCATCTAGAAGCTGCAAAAGCTCTGCGGCCCGTCCATGATAAATCGGTGCGCTCAAATGGCAATGAGTTAAGTGAAGCGGAACATTTGCAGCTTTTGAGATCTGTATACATTCCGCAATTGCATCAAATATTTTTGCTCCATAACTTCTGTGGTGAGGAGCAAAAAACCCGCCAAATTCTCCGACTGTCTTGCAGAGTTCAATCAGCTCATTTGTGTCTGAGTACATGGCTGGCACATATGTTAAGCCTGCAGACATGCCGAATGCTCCTTCTTGCATGCCTGTACGAATAACTTCCTGCATCTTTCGTACTTCTTCAACTGAAGAAATACCTTCTTCCATCCCCCGAACCATCATCCGAGTAGTGCCATGAGGCATTAAATACGCGACATTTACTGCAGACCCTTTATCGATTTCATTTAGATACTGACTGACCGAATTAAAGTTCCAATCATGATCATTAAGTGTGCCATTCCACCCATATAACTGGGCTCGAAGTTCGGCTTGTACTTTCGCATTTGATGGAACATAGCTCAGTCCATCCTGCCCAACGACTTCTAGGGTAACTCCTTGCGTCACCTTCGATAGATGCGCCTTATCTGCAATCACTCCAAGATCGGAGTGGGAATGCATATCTATAAATCCCGGCGAAAGTACAAGTTTGTCGCCATCAATAATCTTCCCAACAGTATCTCGGATAAAACTTTTGCTTACCTTTTGAATACGACCTTCCTCGATAACAACATCACCGCGAAAACCATCTTTACCCGAGCCATCAACAATCATGGCACCTTTTACGGTGAATGTATTCGATGTCATTTAAATCAGATAGCTACTATGCAATCAATTTCCACCAGGATATTAGGAAGTGATGCACCAACAGTTGTACGAGCAGGGTAAGGCGCTGTGAGAAACTCGCGGCAAACAGAGTCGTAAGCTTTGAAATCTTCATTTATGTTTTGTAAATATCCGGTGAGTTTAACTACTTTAGAAAAATCTAGATTCCTAGCCGCAAGAATTAACTCTAAATTACGAAAGACTTGTCTAGTCTGGCTGATGATTTCATCCCCAATAAACTCTCCAGTTATTGGATCTGCAGGACCGACTCCACATGTGAATAAGAAGCCTTGAGCAATGACTCCATGGGAGTATGTGCCTACTGGTGGAGAGAGATTCTCCAAGGTGTAGTGCTCGATATTTGTCTTAGATGTTAGCTCCATGCCATTAATCCCTTCGCATTCAATTTGATTCGGTATAGCGAAGTACTCGCACAGATGTATAAATCATCAAGATTTTTACCACTGAAAGTGCAATTACCTGGAACTTCCGGTGTGGGTATAAAGCCTTTGCCCTCCCCGTCGGAACTCACTATATGTACACCAGCTGTTTCCCCTGAACCACCTGTTACATAAATATTTTCTTCTTGATCAAAAACCATTCCGTCCATTCCATAATCAGAACCGAAATCTAGTAGTACTTTCTCTTTAATCCATGAGCCGCTCGCATTAATCTTGTATTTCACTAAAGTTCTCGCACCTCCTGGGTCAGGATTGTGGTCAACTATGAAAAGTGATTTGTTGTCCTTAGAAATTAGAATTCCATTAGGGCTTTCTAGATCTTCAATTACTCGCGCAAGGCTTCCATCCAAGTCGATTCGATAGACCGCCATAACATCTTGTTCGATATCAGATTTGTCTCCGTAACGCGGATCTGTGAAGTAGATTCTTCCCTCTGCATCAAAACATAAATCATTGGGTCCATTAAGTTTTTTTCCATTGAAAGTATCCGCTAACTGCGTAACTGTTCCGTCTTTCTCATATCTGCGTACTGCATGGGCTCCGCCCTTTGGGTTAGATGGATAATTCTTTCCGTCGCAACACACAACAAGTCTTCCTTGCGCATCAAAATTCATACCATTTGCGTGACCTGAATCATTACTCCAGATTGATGTTTTTTGTGTTGATTCATCAAAACTGTAGATGAGATTCTCGGAGCAGTCGGTGAACAAAACGTGACCATTTCGATCTGAAGCAGGTCCCTCACTAAATACAGCGCCAGTGAAGACTCTTTCTAGCTTGGCACCTTCTATGAAAAGTGAGCTCATCTGAATTCTCTTTCCTATCCCGTCTAGATACTTAACTTAAGCATTGTGAGGGAATCCTGATTGATGATCTGATCAATGGTTTCTTTATGGACATAGGGCAGTGTCCCTGCACGTAGATTTGAGATGTCATAAAGGCCATCCATGGCAACTTTTGGAGTCCACAGTGGAAAATCTGAACCAAACAAGAGCTTGTCTACTACTGACCACTCTTGCGCGCGAACCAACGCATGGTAACCATCAAATGGGCGAGACCAAGTTGCAGAAACATCAGCAAAAACTCGCCTGTTTTTTCGAAGAACAGCAATAGTTTCGCGCTGCCATGGGTGGCCAAGGTGCGCCATTATTTGAGTTAATGCAGGGAAACGTCGGGCTACATCATCAATAACAAGTGGATGGCTGATTGAAAGATCTCCATGTGGACTTGGAGTTGCACCAACATGCCACAAAAGTACTAACTCATACTTCTGTGCTGCTTCAAAAAATGAATCAAACTTAGTATCGCGGGGATCGAAGTGAGCCAAGACTGGATATAACTTTATGCCTTTAAGCCCAAGCCTCACACCATCTTTCATTTGCTCTAATACATCATCATCAGACGGATCTAGCGCCATGAATCCAATAGTTTTGGTTTGAGTCTCACTGCAAAATTTAGCTATTTTTTCATTTGAAGTTGCAACGTTGGCTGCTGTGGCACGTATACCAAAAACAAGTGCAACATCAACATCTTTCATCGCTAAATCGTATTTTTCTGGAGTGACTTCTGGAAATGGAGCGCCGTATACAGGTTCCCAATTATCGCTCCATTCATTTCCCCAGCATTCGCAGGTCATGAAATGAGTATGGACATCAATAATCATTTTCTAAATTACTTCAATTCCCTGAACATCCCAATATTCTAGGACTCTTTCCATCAAAACAACATGGCTGTCAATGGATTAATTCCGGTTTCACATATATGAACATCACCCACAGATTCCACTCATGAAATGTTTAAAAAACCAAGTACAATTTCATGAATTAAACCTGTCATACAATCTTAGAAGTTGGGAGCGTCCATGTCTGAATTCACAGAAATCAAAGGTGTGGTCCCTGTCCTCAGTACGCCACTTGATTCAGATCGTAAACTCGATGCAAAAACATTACGTCGCGAAATTGAGTGGGTTGGGGAACATGGAGTTAAATCTGTTGCCAGCGGAATGGTTTCTGAGATTCTCAGAATGAATTTGAGGGAACGTAAGGAGTTGACTGAATCGATTTGCGCATCTGCCGCAGACTTTAAAATGAATTCGATTGTCAGCTGTGGTCAAGAAACACCTGAGCTGACCATAGATCTCGTACTACATGCTCAAGATTCTGGTGCAGATGCGGTAATGATCAACCCTCCTATCGCCTCCAAGCTCTCAGATGACGATATTTTCAACTACTTTTCAGCAGTATTTGAAAAGACTGTAATCCCAATCGTTGTTCAAGACGCTAGTGGGTATGTAGGGTATTCAATCAATGTGAGTGTTTTAGCGAGGCTTTTCAACCAATATAGCGAGCGTATCTACTTTAAACCTGAAGCAGTTCCAATCGGACAACGGTTATCGGACTTGCGAGACGCAACAGGTGGAAAGGCACGAATTTTTGAAGGTACCGGTGGTGCTCACTTGGTTGATAGCTTTACCAGAGGTGTTGTTGGAACTATGCCAGGAGCCGATATCAGTTGGGCCCTAGTGAAACTCTGGGATTCTCTAGTCGCTGGTGATTGGAATCGAGTTAATCTGATTAATGGGGCAGTTGCAAATATGGTGAATCTGATGCCAACACTTGATACCTATATAGCAATAGAAAAACACTTGCTTCAAAAGCAAAATGTATTTAAGAATACCTACAAAATTGAGCCAGTAAGTTTCACTTTTGATTCTGAAACTCAAGCTGAAGCAGAGCGTATTTTCAACTATTTAATTGAAGTCGCCAGATAACTAGATTTACTTAGTTATCGTCATTGCTTTAGCAATGTTGGTAACTGTTAAAGCCTCAATCTCTTGAGGAGTAAATCCTGCTTTCTTCATCGCTGGTACAAATGACTCAATGAGCCATGGGAAACCCCTGCCTCCGTATGAGCGAAGAGCTGAACGACTTCCAATATCAGTGCCCAGAACTATTCTGTCTAAGTGCCCATGATCAATGAGGGTTCTTGCGCTGTTGAGGCGAACATCATCCATCGGATACCCCTCGCCTTCATAGCCAATATTGTCAATACTGCAATAGACCCCTCGTGCAGCAATTTTGAGAAGGCTGGAAGTATCTTCGCGATCTCCTAAGTGACTGATAATGATTCTATCCGGACTAACCCCAGCACTTTCCAGAAGATCAATCTGTTCAAGTGCTAACTCACCAAAATGAGTTGTGTGCGTCAAGATTGCAACACCTGTTTCGAGACTGGCCTTTGCAGCAGCGCGAAAAACTCGTTCTTCGGCCGCCGTAATGAACCCTCTCTCTGTTCCAATTTCCCCAATAAAACCAGCTTTAATATCGGTGCCTGCAAAGCCTTCCGTGATTTCTTTGACCATTCGCTGAGCAAGTTGATTAGAAGTTTGACGGAAAACCGCATCTTCATAGACTATTTCTCGATACCAGCCACAGCCGAGGACAATGTTTACCCCAGTTTTTTCTGAAATACGTCGGAGCACATCAGGTTTAGTTCCGATTCCACCCGAGCTTGCATCAATGAGCGTTCCTCCACCGGCATCTTTAAATAATTGGACTTCATACTGAGCTACTTGTTCATCGTCAAAAATTACGTCATAGCTTCTGATCATTTTGAAGTAATCCCACAAAACATGCTCATGGCTGTGCGTAAAGCCCATGTCGGACGGATTAATCAAACCATTAACTGTTTGAACCTTATTTTTTTGATGAGCGCTCATAGTTATTTACCTTTTCTCTGTTTCGCAATTTCATTGATTCTTGTACCAATTAGCAACCCTTGGCCTTGCACAAGCGACATTGGATTTAAGGTAAGAACGCCTTTATCTGACATTTCCTGACCCAGAATTATTCGGGGATTTCCTGCAGACAACTCTAAATAGAACTCATCCGCTGTTACACCGCTTGGGACATGGATATGTAGATTTGTTACGTCAAGTGGAGAGTAAAAAACTTGCTCAGTTTGAACTAGGTTTGCTTGCTCAAGGACTCTCTTGCATTCACCAATCTCAAGATCTCCTACTTTATAACCATCAGTATTCAAGTATTCCTGTATTGCAGCTACCAATCCAAAGATTTGTTCTCTCCCGACCTTCATAGCTCTACCAATTCCGTTTGAAGGTAAGTCTGCGAATTTTCCTTCAGTAATTTGATAGCTCCATGTTGCACTTCTTTCATCTAAATCCAGATGGTGAAGCATTGCAATTTTCACATTAGCTGGACTTGCAACAAGCAATCCACTGGTATGCGGCCCTCTAAAACCTTTTCCCCCACTCATAGCTATGAAGTCTGCTCCTTGCTGCAAATAATTCTTGAGCCGACTTAATGGAGGAATAAACAGTGCGCCATCCACAATTACAGGAAGTCCATGTTCATGTGCAATCTTCGAGCAGATGGCTAAATCCAGAGCACCTTTATCTGAGCTTTCGCGCCAGAGTAAGGCGCAGACGTTTTCATTAATGCTTTCGATTAACTGAGCAGTGGTCGTTTCTTTAAGGTCTCCAAAGGGTTTAATGCGGGCTCCGGCTGCAGTTACTGCGTGATCATACGGATCTTGATGAAGTCGTTGTACTAGAACTTCAACTCTTTTTGTTTTTGGAAACGGTAAATCAAGATGCATTTGACGATCAAAGCCAGCTATACATGCTGCAGTGCTTAAGGTCAGGGATGCAGATGCACCAGAGGTAACTAGACTGGCAGGTGCGCCAATCATTTCTGCAATTAATTTACCCGCACTTTCATGGAGTTCTTCCATTCTGTAACTTCGTTCATTGGACTCCTGCATTGCCTTCCAGACATTTTCGCTTAGTGCAAGTCCGCCGAGTCGCGTAGCAGGACCGACGCCATTAATTATTGGTTCGATTCCTAATTTAGAATGAACAGACACTTCAGCCTGCAACTTTACTTCGAGAACCTGTTCGCCAACTTTCATAAATTCCATCAGTTGCATTGACTACCAACTGACCCAAAGAGCTATCGCAACCCTCTGGGATCTCATTTCCCCGCGCACGTTCAAGAAGCAACGCCGTTGGCATGTAAGACTTATATGCAACATCTTTTTCTTCAAATTCTTCAACCCATGAATCCCCAATAGCTCCATGGAATGTGATTTGCCGCCTGGTTGGGTCAACGCGCAAATCGCCCTTTGGTCCAAATGCTTCAAATCTCCAGGTCACATGCGGTGCACTTCCAAAAGTACTCACACAATACATATTGACTGAAGCGCCATTTTTCATCTGCGCAGAAACAGATTCATGATAATCAAGTGCAGCCCCCGCTGGGAAACTTGAACTAGCCACCCAGTCAAATGAATCTCCCAAGATATGGATCAAGAGTCCAAGAGAGTGGCTCATAGTTGTACCAATGGCTCCTCCTGCTGCAATTTTGGGATCTATATATGTGTTTCTCTCGCTCATGAAACCAGTAGAAGTTGAATGATCTGATGGTGCTCCCTCAAGAATTTCACGGATTCCACACGTTATTCCGAGAGTTGCAAACTCAACTTTTCCAATCAATCCATCCTGAATCAAGTCCCGGACCCGAGTAAAGATATTTGTGTATGGCCACCCGTAACCTACCAACAGGGTTCGGTCGTTCTGCTTTGCAGCCGCTAACATTTTTGCGGCTGATTTACCATCGATTGCAAATGGTTTCTCACATAAAACATGTGCGCCTGAATTTAGCGCAGCTATCACCATGGCCTCATGTGCGATTGGTGGACTACTCACAATGATGGCATCCAGATTTAACTTCAGCGCTTCTTCCCATGAGTTAAGTGCCTTTTCAAAACCAAACATTTCCTGAATTTTAGTTGCCGTTTCTAAGTTCTGATTGGTGACAACAACGAGTTCAACGTCAGTATGTTTTTTTAACTCGGGAATGTGTACAGCAACCGACCATGCACCTGCGCTTAAGACACCAACTCGAAGTTTCTCACTCATTATTTTCCTGTTCCAGAGGCTAGGGCTGTCACAATGTACTTTTGGAATATCATTGTTAAGAGTACTGGCGGAATTATTGCAATAACAGTGGCGGCAGAAAGTAACGTCCAATTGAAAGTCTGCATCGATAAGAAGCCAGCCAGAAGTGGTGGGACCGTGTATGAGTCAGTAAGCACCAGCGCGAAAAAGAATTCACTCCATGACTCAAGGAAAACCAGCACACCTGCAGCGATGAGACCTGGAACAGCCACTGGAAGAATTATGAGTCTTAAGGTCAGGATTCGGCCGGCACCATCGAGGGCAGCAGCCTCCTCCAAATCAACAGAGATCTGATCAAAGTAATTCTTCAAAATTATAATAGCTAATGGCAAGGTAAAGGATGTGTAGCTAATAATCAGTGCCCACGGGGTATTGAGTAGATCTAGCACTCGCAGGAAGATAAAAATTGGTGCTACTAAGACTAAGCCTGGCACGATGCGTGAAAGAATCGTAAAGTTTAGGAAGAAATTTGAACCAACAAAACGGTACCGTGACAATGAGTACGCAGCTATTGTTGAAATTATTAAGGTAATTACTACAACTGTCGAAGCGACATAAAAACTATTGAGCATGGTATCTACAATTTTGTTTACCGAAACGTTACTTGCAGCAGTTTGACAATTTCCAATATCGACTCCGGGTGTGCAGTCCTTATCCCGGATTGGAATTCCAAGAACTATTTTATAGTTATCGAGAGTGGGATTCGCTGGCCAGAAAGGAGTTGGACGAACTCCAATTTTACTAGGTTCTGTGAAAGAGCTGCTGATTGTGTACCAAATAGGAAACAAGATCCAAAGTACAAAACAAGCCGCAACCGAATAGATCATCGAGGTGCGAACGATGCGAGCGCGACTCAGTGGTCGACGTCTTCTCACAGTTTTCAAGCTCTATACCTCGATCTTTCGATAAAGGGTTTTTACTGCAATAAGTCCGCCTATCAATGCGATTACTGCAAGGGCAACCGCCAATGCAGAGCCGACTCCAAAGTTAGTGAAAATAAAGAATTGTCGATAGATCAGATAACTTAACAAAGTGGTAGCAGAGCCAGGTCCACCTTGAGTCATAGCGAAAATCACATCGAACTGCATCAGCCCATAAATCACGTTTAATACTGTCACCACAGTTAATGCAGGACGTAGCCACGGAAGAGTAATGTGTCGGAAACGTTGAATTATTCCAGCACCATCGACGCTTGCTGCATCCCAGATATCTCGTGGCATGGTTTGCAACCCCGCTAACAGGAGTAATGCAACGAGGCAAGATTGCCTCCATGTTGCTGCCAGAGCTGTCATAACCAGTGCTGTATCAGGGTTGCTCAGAAAATCCTGATTACTCGAAATCAGATTGAGTCGCATTAGAACACCATTGAGAAGTCCAATGTTTCCGTCAAGAAACCACTTCCAGATAATTCCGACAATCAACCAAGGACAAGCCCAAGGAAGAACTAGAAGTCCTCTAAGGAATAGTCTTCCAACAAATTTTTCATTGAGAAGAAGTGCTCCAGCTAATCCAATGAGCGTGGAACCGATTATGAAAATAGCGGCGAAGACAATTGACCTTAAGCAAGTTGCCCAGAAAATTTCATTTTTAAAGATGAAAAGATAGTTGTCCACGTCTGTGAACTGACCAATCCCAATCCCATCGTCAGGCACCACAAATAGGCTTTGGAAAAGCGTTAATAGGGCAGGGATCGCCAATAAAACCAGTAGTACAAGAATTGCAGGAAGGGCAAGATAGAAGCCAAAGCGTCGGTTTGGCACCGAACGCTTTGACTCCCGTCTTGTCATACCTTTTGAAGTGAGAATCTAATCACTCCTTTTTTCTTGAGTTTTGATTAGAGGCCAGAGCCTGATTTAGCTGTCTTACATGCAATTGCTAATGCATTTGCTGTTGCGCGTGGATTTGAGTTTCCGAGCAGCAAGTCGTGGATAACTGTTCCACACTGTGCTTGGAAGCCCTGATACCAAGGCAATGTACGTGCTGGGACGATGTCCGAAGAGTTCTGGAATGTGTCCTGAATTAATGACAAATCCATGTACTTAGGGAACGCAGCGATAACTTTTGGATCCTTAAAGAAGCCAGGGTATGGAGCACATAGTGCACCAGAGGCTGCCCACTTCTGGAAAGTACTGAACTCTCCCTTTGAATCCTTATAACCATAAGTCTTCATGAAGTCCCAAGCAGCTGCCTTCTTCTTACCAGATACTTTTCCTCCCATTTGGATAACTTCACCCATTTGTAGAGTCTTTCCACCAGTACCAACAATCTTGGCCTGTGCAATATCTGCAGAAGCAGATCCCTTGCTTTCAACAATATCGCGAAGGAAGTAATGGTGAAGGGCATAGAACGCCGCATCGCCATTTGCGATTGATGTTGTGTGCTTTCCTGGATCATCGGTGAGAACTGACTTTGGAGTCATTCCATCCTTGTACATCGCCTGCCACCACTCGAGAACTTCAAGAGTCTTTGGGTCATCCATGAAAATTGGATCTCCCTTGTTATCGAATGGCTTAACGCCGCCGGCTAGTAAGTACACGTGTAGGTACTCTTCTACGAAATCCTTAACCCAATAAGCAACATAAGGAGATGCAACGCCATTGGCTTTGATCTTCTTGCATTGATCATAAGTTTCTTGAAGTGAATTTGGAGTGCTGCTAAATCCTGCAGCAGCGACCATCTTCTTGTTGTATTGAAGCATGTGAACGGCAGAGAAATATGGCGCACTTACAATTGCTCCATTTTCTGCTACGAAACGGCTACGAGCTGATGGGAACATTTCTGCAACCATCTTGTCTGCGCCTGGAAGACCACGAAGGTCAGCAGCCCATTTTTGATTCACAAACTTTTGTGAGTTATATGCAAAATTGTAAAACACATCGGCAGGTTTTCCGCCACGTTGACGTGCCTGAATTCCTGCAGTGTAACCAACGTTAGGTATGAAACTGATGTTTACTTTATTCCCAGTTTTTCCAGACCAGCTTTTAACCAATGACTTGATTGTGTCTGGCTGATATTCCCATGCTGTGAAGTTAATCGTTTGGCCAGCTGCATCAGCAGATGACATCATGCTGCTACTGATCAAAGGTGCAGTTGTTAAACCAGCGACACCCATGGCTGTTAGTAAACTACGACGATCCAAGTTTGAATTCAAACCTGAACCAGTTTCTGAACTCTCCATTTAGAACTCCAATTCACTTATTCGTTCACGTATATGAACGAACTTTTTAAATACTTTCCTCCAAGAAGTCCTACGTGTCAAGCAAATCTGCTAATTTTGTTGCATCCAGAATTGAAAGGTTTACATGAATCAAGCCGCTTTCCACCTAGTCCTAAAGCCTGAAATGGGTCAACGTTATGAAGACCTGCATTCCCCCGTGCCCCCCGAGATAAGCGACCAGCTAGGTCAGGCAGGGATTTATAACTTTTCGATATTTCGCGATGGGGACCATATTTTTGGGGTGCTCAATTATGAAAGTGAATCAAAGATCAAGGAATTCTTGGCCAAGGATGTAAGTCCGAAATGGACACAGGACATCATCTCGATTTGTGACTACCGAGAGGTAGATTCTGATTTACCTCTTCTTAAGCGTTTAGCTCGAGTTTTTCGCTTTGAAGGTGCCTAAATGGATTTAGCGGCACAACTGGAAGAGAAGTTATCTAAATTTCCGCAAATGCAGTTGTGTAAAGGCCCATCAGCAATTCAAGATTTAGATAACTTAAAGTCAAAATGGAATCTGGGTTTTGATCTCTCGATTAAACGAGACGACCAACTTGGAGTAGCTTTCGGCGGTAACAAATCGCGGCAATTAGAATTCTTACTCGGTGATGCAATTGAAATGAATGCTGATTGCATTGTCCATGGTGGTGCGCTCCAGTCAAATTATGGTCGACAGGTTGCAGCCGCTTGTGCCATGCTCGACTTAGATTGTTATTTGGTACTCAGCGATTTCTATAAGCAAAAGATGAATACCGGTTCACATTTAATCTCGCAAATTCTGGGAGCTAAAATTTCATATTTTCATGGTCCGCTTGGAAGTAACCATGAGATTGAAAAAAGGAAACTAAGCCAGGAGCTAGAAGCCCTTGGTCGTAAACCATATTTGATTACTTACCCGAAGTCAGAAATTCTCGGAAGTTTGGGATATCTCAAGGCTACGATTGAACTCTCGCGTCAGCTACCTGCCGACAAATTTCCTCAAAGAATCGTGATGCCAGCTGTCGGGGCAACGTATATCGGGGTTTTACTAGGACTAAAGCTTTTGGGGTACAAGGATGTAGAAGTAATTGGCATCGCACCGCTTTCCAACGAATATCCAATCAATGAAACAGTGCTTGAGACGATGAAAACCCTTTGCACGCTTCTGGAGATTGATTTTGCTTCAATAGATACTCCAGTAATCAATTTAGATTTCTCGTTTGTCGGCGAAGGTTACTCAAAAACGACTAAAGAGAGCCTTGATGCGATGAGAGATTTTGCTAGATTCGAAAGCGTGATGCTTGACCCGGTCTATACCTCAAAAGCCGCAGCCAGTATAAAAAGTTTGCCTCAGGATGGTAAGAGAACACTCTTTTGGCATACAGGCGGCTCTCCCGCGATCTTCGCCTATTCAGAAGATATTTTGAAAAATCTTACTTCGTAAAGCTCTTTAGCTCGCGCGATTATCGCGATCAAAGAGAACTTCACCTTTAACCATCGTGAATACTGGTTCTAGACGCATTTGTCCCATAAAACTATGTCCGTGAGCGTCACTAAATGAATACTCCCCCTCGACACACTCAAATGCGGAAATATCAGCTTGTGCACCTATATCTAAAGTACCAACGCCAGAACTTGAGAACTTTCCATATTTGCCTGGTGCTGTAGTTGCACGAATGAGCACGTCGGAGAGTTCCATTCCTAATGCGACAAACTTTGAAAGAACTGCAGGTAAGCCGATTACCTTCTCGAGAGAATATGTATGTATATCGGTGCTGATTGTGTCTGGATAAATGCCATTATCAATAAGAACTTTGGCGACAGTTGAGTCAAAGCCACCCATTCCATGACCAATATCGAAGAGCACTCCGCGCTCTCTTGCTGCAATAAAGGAGGGGCGTGGCTTGGAGTCCTTAACAAGATTATTGCCTACCCATCCTGTGTATGCGTGAGTCAAAAAATCACCAGGTGCTAATTCTTCTAAAATGTCTTCGATATTGACCGGAGCAGGCCCTAAATGAACCATCAGCGGTAGCCCGAGTTTGGTTGCCGCTGAGCGTGCTTTCTTAAATCCCTCCAGCGCAAAATCACCACCCACGTCATGGGAAGCACGTACTTTGATTCCGATAATGTTTTCAGGAAACTTCAATGCTGTTGAGATTGCAATTTCTTCATTGCAATAGGCGGTACTTTTCAATTCACCTTGCAGCAAAATACTTGTAGTCCCCACTGTTGAAATATTGAGAAAAGACTGAATTCGCAGTTTGGACTTGTCGATGACTAATTCTTTAAATGCTGGGAAAATATGGGCACCCGCGCTACCTGCATCTACCGCTGCGGTAACTCCGTGTTTCAATAACGAATCAGAGTGAACTCCTAAATCCTGCCCATGGAATATATGGGTATGAAAGTCCACTAATCCCGGAGTAACTAGTAGGCCTGATAAATCGATTGTTTTTTCTAGCGAAGCAGGAGTCGGGGGCAATGTGTCAGATGAGATTTCCGAGATGAGTCCATTTTCAACGGATACTCTGGCTGGAGCGAAACTTCCCTTGTGGGGATTGAATAGACGATCCGAAATCAAGGTGAGTGGGCTTCCTGGCTGCTGCCCTACCGTCATCTTGGCTCCTTGTTCATCGCGCTGAGATTACCCCTTGTGCTAATTCCTAACTATACATAACATCTACAAAGCAAATAAGCAGAAAGTTCATATCCATGAACGAAAGGATAAAGCGCTATGCCAGAATCAGCACACGGTGAAGTTAAGTCATCGGTCCGAACTCTGCAAATCCTTAAACTGCTTTCAAGCCACCAAGCTGGTTTAACTTTCACAGAAATTCAAAAACATTTAGATATCCCGAAAAGTAGTTTATTTGTTTTACTCTCGACTATTCAACAAGAAAAGTGGATTGAGTTTAATGCGAAGACAAATAGATTTACATTAGGAATTCAGGCGTGGGAATCAACGCAACAGTATTTGAACAGTAGCCAACTCATTTCAATTGCCGAAAGCCATATCACTGAGATGATGAATGACTTGCAATCTTCAGTGCACTTAGCAGTTCTTTCTGGATGCGATGCATTGTACTTAGCCCAAATCAAGTCTGACCGATCTTACGATTTGCCTTCAAAAGTTGGAGTGCGGCTTCCTGCGCAAGCAACTGCCCTGGGAAAATCACTGCTTACGGGATACTCTGATGATGAAATCAGAAGTATGTTCAAGAATCTAGTCTTTAAGAAGTTTAATGATTCAACTATCGGCAATCTTGATGAGCTGGTAAAGGAAGTCAACAAAGTAAAGTTACAAGGCTTCTCAGAATCTAACGGCGAACTCGTGGAACGTTTCTACTGTGTAGCGGCTCCAGTTACTGACCGAAGCGGAAAAGTTGTTGCAGCCATTAGCTCAACGGTTCCAAAGCGCTATTTAGTCGAGAAAAAAGTGAGCAAGACTAGAATGCAAGAATGCGTGCAAGATGAAGCGCGACAAGTTTCAGAAGAGCTCAAGGCTTATTCTTGATGCTACCAAGTGGTGAATTTGAACTTAAAAGCTTTATTGATACACCTTCATTAGTTTTGGATATCGACATTTTCAAATCAAACGTTAAGGAAATGTTAAAGATTTGCAGTGAAAATGGTGTCTCACTTCAGCCGCATGCGAAAACCCATAGAACGCCTGAGCTTGGCTTGCTACAACAGGAGCTAGGCTGCGATGGATTATGTGTTGCCAAAGTTGGAGAAGCTGAAGGATTTGCTAAGGCGGGCGTTAAGAAAATTACTATTGCGTACCCAGTTTTGGGTGAGAGTAAAGTAAAGAGAGCTCGGGAACTGTCTACATCGATAGACCTAACCTTGGCGGTCGATAGCGTAGTTGGCGCAGAATCCATTGGACACATTTTCGATGAGCACTCACAAGTATGCCCAGTTTTGCTTATAATTGATTCAGGTTTAGGAAGAGATGGTGTGCGACCTGAGGACGCTCCAGTTATTGCAAGTGCAATCAATGCAGTCCCGGGCGTAAAGGTTGTTGGAGTCATGACCCATGAAGGTGTTGTGTATAGAGCACCCGATCACGATTCCATGGTTGCAGATGCAAGGAAAAACTCCGAAATGATGGTCTCAGTTGCTCGTGCAATTACGAGCGCTGGAGTGGATTGCGCGCGAGTCTCAATGGGTGCAAGTGCCTCTGCGCGAATTGCGCCAACCGTCACTGGCGTCAGCCAAATTAGACCAGGCATTTTTGCCTTTAATGATCTAGGACAAGTCGCACTTGGAAATGCGACTCCAGAGACATGCGCAGTTCGAGTTTTAGCAACAGTTGTGAGTCACCCAACTCCAGAATCTGCAGTTATCGATGCTGGTTCTAAATCATTAAGTGCAGATCTACTTCCTGCAAAAGAGCATCGTGGTGAATACCCTGGACACGGGCTGATCTTGGGTAAGTTGGGGTGGATTATTGAGGCACTTTCTGAAGAACATGGAATGCTTAGATGGGTTGGTGAAGGATCTCCAAAAGAATTGAACATCGGCGAACAGGTTCAAATCATTCCAAACCATGTGTGTACGGCGTTTTCAAGCCTCAATGAATCTGTCGTAATTAGTAAAGGCGAAGTCGTCAATCGCTGGCGCACTTTTGCTCCCGGAGCTTCCCGCTAAATCCACAAAACAACTAACAATTGGAAGAAACAGATATGACACCTGATGAAGCACTTGATTCAATCTCGTCCAAAGTGACATACCCACTTGCAATCACACTCAAGCCGGTGGCCAAACTTGAGAACAGCATTTATCTCTCGGGGCAGGTTGCAATGCGAGATGGCGCTCTAGTAGCTACTGGTTTGGTAGGTGATCAAGTCTCACTTGAACTCGCTCAAGAATGTGGTCGT